>CASFAX010000003.1 GCA_949292945.1 uncultured Bacillota bacterium
CACCAGTACCTGCCGCATCAGTATCATAAGGTCCTGGAAGGTACCCTGATACCTACAGGGGAAAATCTCGCGGCTGACCATGTGAGAGAAGTGTTCTATCATTATGAATACGCCGTGAAATAGGAGTACAAGATGAATAAAAACTTTTTACTTATGATGATGGGAGGAAGCGGTACCAGATTCGGAGCCGATATCCCTAAACAGTACATTGAGATAGACGACATTCCCGTATTCGTATACATTGTAGAGAAGTATTCGAAAATGTCCGAGATAGACGAGATGATTATAGTGTCCCATAAGGACTGGATAGACTTTGTGGAAGACTGGGTGAAAAGGCTGGACGTTAAAATACCGTGGAAGATCACCGCAGGAGGTGATACAAGGTCTGAGTCGGTGTATAACGGTCTGACAGCTATGAAGGAAAGTGCAGCTGCGGATGACGTGGTTCTGATTCACGATGCTACACACCCTTACGTGGACATTCAGGGAACAAAGGATGTAATCGACGCAGTAAATGAGTTCGGCGGTGCAACTCTAGGTGCTTTTCAATACGATACCGTTTATCAGATGAATGAGGAACATTTTATCGAGAAGGTGGTTCCAAGGCAGGAGATTGTATCTGGAGCCTCACCTGAGGCATTCAGGTTTGGCGAAATTTATGAGATCTACAGCACGTCGACACCTGAGGAATTTGAGAAAATGACATCTGCGGGAGCTATAGCGCTTGCTCACGGCATAGATATGAAAGTTATACAGGCTGATGTTATAAATCTTAAGATAACATATAAGAACGACATGGAAGTTTTCAAGAAACTGGCTAAAACGTATTTCTTTGAGAAGTAGACAAGGGAGGGTGAAATATGAGAGCTGCAGTTTTATATGGAAATGAAGATATAAGGTACGAGGAAAATTACCCGGAACCTGAAGTTAAACCGGGCCAGATCAAAGTGAGAGCAATAGCTTCGGGAATATGCGGATCGGACATCCCAAGAGTTCTGGCGAATGGAGCCAGAAAGTATCCTATAATACTCGGACATGAGTGCGGAGGATATGTCGTAGAAACGGGAGACGGCGTGGAAAGTGTAAAGCCGGGAGATCACGTTGCCATTGTGCCTCTGATTCCGTGTATGGAATGTGAGGACTGCGAAGCAGGAAACTATTCCCTTTGCAAGCACTACAGCTTTATAGGTTCCCGTCAGAATGGAACCTTTGCGGAATTTGTGGTAGTGCCGGAGCATCATGCAATAAAAGTAGACGAAAACGTACCGTTTGAAGAAGTTGCTCTCTTTGAGCCTTGTTCAGTTGCTCTTCACGGACTTAAGCAGGCAGGCTTCAAGCCGGGAAAGACAGTGGCTATCCTCGGCGGCGGAACAGTTGGCCTTTTTGCAATGCAGTGGGCGAAGATTCTCGGAGCAGAAAAAGTGGTTGCATTTGAGTATGTTCAGGAGAAGCTGGAGCTTTCCAGAAAAGCCGGAGCAGATGAAATCGTGTGGACTGCCGAAGAAGACTATATGGAAAAAGCCATGGCGTTTACCGGAGGCAGAGGATATGACTATGTGTTCGAAACGGCAGGTTCTGTAGCAACCATGCATATGGCTTTTGAGCTCGTAAAAAACAAGGGGCAGATATGCTTTATCGGTACGCCTACGGCTGATATAACATTTACTCCTAAACAGTGGGAGAATATAAACCGGAAGGAAATGTACATTACGGGTTCCTGGATGTCCTATTCAAAACCTTGGCCGGGTGATGAGTGGGAGCTTACTCAGAAGCATTTTGCAGCAGGAGATTTAAAGTGTATCGACGGAATGATACATAAGGAATTTGATATCAAGGATGCTGACAAAGCATTCAAAATGTTTAAAAACAAAGAAGTAAAGGGAAAGATACTGCTTACGTGCAGATAAAAATCAAGTCATAGGTAAATACTATTAGGGGGAGGCATTATATATGTACTCCCCGGTTTTATGTTATTATGAAGATAAAAGAAAGATTTAATTTTAATCTCAATGATATAAGTGTTTATAAAAACGAAATATATGGTACCGCTATCATCTGGATTATGCTCTTCCATGCAATAGATATACTTGGGTTAAGTTACTCCAAAAGTTTTCCCTCATTATCCATTATTGACAATTTGATAGGATACGGAAACATGGGTGTAGAAGTATTTCTATTGTATTCGGGTATATGCCTTTATTTTTCCTTCCAGAAAAGCAATGACTTATTTACATTTCTTAAGAAAAGGGTAGTAAGGCTTTTTTTGCCGGTAATTTTCATTGAAACGGCATATTGGGTGTATATATGTTTTTTATCACCTGACGCTGACGGATGGGCTGCGTTTTTTGAGCGAGAACTCCTGTTAAGATTTTGGCTTACCGGAGATCAACAGATTTACTTTGTTTCGCTGATATTTGTCTGCTATCTGTTTTACCCATACATACATTCAATTCTTTTTACGGCTTCCGATAATAAAAAAAGAACAGGACTGATGTGTATTGTCTTGATGGCTTTGGCGGTCTTTATAGCCGTTTTAATTATGAACGGACAAAGCGAGTTATATTCGAGAATTGAAATAGCGCTTACAAGGTTTCCTATATTTATTTTCGGATGCTATTTGGGTAAAGCAGTTTATGAAAGAAAGGCTCTTCCAAAATGGAGTTTCTGGATAGTGCTGATAGTTGCCATATCGCAGTTTTTGATTTTGGATATGGGTGCTATTGATGGAATATTGAAGAGGTATTTTTATTTTATTGGAGGAGTGTCCATTACTATGCTCATTCCAATGCTGCTCAAAATCATCTCATGTAAACCGTTAAATAAATTTTTAGGATTTATGGGAAACATTTCTCTGAACCTTTATCTTGCCCATATTATGATAATAAGAGTATACAGATACACGTCGTGGAGCGAAGATTGCAGACTTCTGCATTATCTGGTGATATTGATAATAAGTGTAATTTTATCTTTTGTCATAGAGATAGCGGTGAAGAAGCTCAGAAAACTGATTTTGTAAATTCCCATTCTAGGAGGGGAGGAATCTCTTCCGTTTACGTAAAGTGATTCAAAAGCACTGCCTAAACCTTAACGGAGTTAAGGCTCAAGCGATAATCCGAGAGGTTTTACGTAACCAGAAGGAGAATCCGAAGGCAAGTAGCAGTTATAATTGAGAATATTAAGGTGTTATTTCCATATGATGGAAATAAATATGGGGAAAGATAGCAAAAACACCGGAAAATGCAAGCCTTCAGGGCATCAGTTAAGGTTAATGAACTTCCAGCTAATACTTTTACTTAACTTTGTTAAGGTCAGCGGGCTGAAACATGGTACCATACCTTAACAGATTAAGTCGCCAATGCCGTGTTAGAGCTCAAAACATGTGCTGATTACGTATGCGAAAATGAGAAGTCGATAGGCGTTGCAGAGGCAATAGAAAGATTCTGCTTATAAGGGAGTTTGACGAAACCAGTGAAGATTGCTGCCGTGGTAAAGGCGAAGTTTCGCTAAAACAGCATAGACAATACGAAAGGTCAAGGGTAATGAAGATAAGCGCTTCAAAATTCTTGACCTTTTTGATAGAGACGGGCTGAATCGTAGAAAATGGCCTTGACCTTTCTATTGCGTAGCAGGACATTCGTCAAACCGGCGATATGGAAAACTTTGCTCCGTCAAAGCGGTAGGAAACCACTGCAACTTCCGCGCCAATGTCTCACACCTCTATCCAGTACCGCTCCAGGTGGACGTCTTCCTCGGGGAAGTAGACGGTGGATTCGTAGACGCCGCCGCAGGCTATTATGGTCTTGCGACTGGCAGGGTTGTCGTCGGCACAGGTCAGGAGGACGCGGCTGAGGCCGATGGCGCGGCAGTAGTGGAGGACTCTTTCCAGCATTTTGCGGGCGTAGCCGTGGCCGCGTTCTGACGGTCTTACGCAGTAGCCGATGTGGCCGCCGTATTTTCTGAGAAAGTCATTAAGTTCGTGGCGGGTATCTATCATTCCGACGATTTTGCGGTCGTGCTCCCTTACGAAGATGAACTGGGTGTAAGGGACAGAATCTTCGTTTTCTCTGGAGTATACCTGTTCTGCCTTAAGCTCGGCGAGCCAGTCAGATGCGGAAAGAACTTTCAGGCGGCCGGTTCCGTGCATGACGGTTCCGTCTGCAATGAATTCATCACGGAAGCTTTCTATTTCGTCCAGGTATGTGGAATCAGGCCTTGCAAGGTGAAGCCTTTCTCCTACAGGTGCGAGGGTGCCGGTCTCGATGCTCTCTACCAGCCTTTTCATATCGTCAGGCAGTGGGGCCCGGCAGGTTACAGGCTCGGCGGAAACAGGATGGGCAAAGCTCAGAGAAAAGGCGTGAAGGGCCTGACGAGGGAAAAGGGAAGTGTCACCGCCGTAGAGCCAGTCGCCGACGAGGGGATGGCCTATGTGGGACATGTGAACCCGTATTTGGTGAGTGCGGCCTGTTACGAGGTGAAGCTCCACTTCGGTAAAGCCTGCGGCGAAACGCCTGAGGACTTTTACCTCTGTAAGGCTTGCCTGGCCGCCGTCTTTTTCTTCCATGACGCATCTTCTGATGTTTCCGTCTGCGGGACGGCCTATGGGAAGGTCGATCTTAAAATCGTCATCATCGATTATTCCGTGAACGATTGCGATGTAGCGCTTATCGGTGAGATTTGCCTTCATCTGCTTGGTAAGCTCGTTTTGGGCGTGGGAATTTTTTGCAACTATAAGAAGCCCGGACGTGTCCATGTCCAGGCGGTTTACGAATCTGACCTTATAGCTTTCGCCCCGGTCAGCCATGTACTTCATTAGACCGTTTGCTACGGTGTGGCTCTGATGGCCGCTGGTGGGGTGGACGGTGATTCCGGGCTGTTTGTTTATGACCAGTATGTCGTCGTCCTCAAAGACTGCATCTATGGGAATATCCTCGGCAGGGAAGCTGCTCTTTTCCTCCGGAAGGTCTACGCATATTTCATCACCTTCGTCAGCAGGAACCCAGCCGGGGACTCTGTTTCCGTTAAGGGTTATGAGGTCGTCTCTCTTTATTTTGGTCATGAGCCGGGAAGAAAAGCCGAACTTGCTCCGTATCAGTCTTTTTACGGGAACTCCGGCTTCATCAGCTTTGACCGTGAACTTGAATTTCTCTGAATTTAAATCTTTCATCTACAGGAACTTTGACTTTACCTTTCTCCAGAAATCGTAGCTTTCAAATCTCATCAGGTTTACCTTTATGTCGGAAAAGGAAACCGTCATCTCCTTCACGTTGTCGTACTCGCAGATGTATCCGTCGTAGACTATCCGTATTCCAGACGGCCTTGCAGACATATCGGGAACGGCTCCCAGGGACAGGTCTGACGGAAGGAGAATGCTGGATGTAAAGGACCTGTACGCAGTAGTGTTCATGGGAGCTATAGGCGTCACTTGAAGGACGTTAAGGCGCGGGTCCACTATGCTGCCGCCCAGGGAGTAGTTATACGCCGTGCTTCCTGCCGGGGTAGATATGAGAAGTCCGTCGCCGCTGAACCGCTCGATGAACTTTTCGCCTATGGAAATGTTCAGATGAACGGAATAGCTGGAAGCTCCGGTTATGACGACTTCGTTAAGTCCGGTGTGGGTAAAGTCTCTGTCGTCTGATTTTATGTTAATGCGGACGGTGGACAGAGACTGAACCGAATATCTGTCGTTGGTGTAATTGAATATGAAATCGTCCAGCCTGTCCGGCATTATCTCCTGAAAAAAACCCAGGTGGCCGGTGTTGATTCCTATTATGGGCATCTGAGGGAAGTCGAACTTGTGGATGGCTTCGATAAACGTTCCGTCTCCTCCTACCACCACCAGAAGATCGGCGTCGCTGCAGAACTTCTCCGATACGGAAAATCCCACGTTATCGAGCTTTCTTATGAGCTTCTTTACCGTATTTACAGAGCTGGCTGTTTCGTTTGCAAAAATACATATCTTTCTGTTCATCTTAAAATCCTCTGCCTAAAGGAGGCTTTCGAATTCGTCTATGAGAGCCTCAAAGGTCTTCATGGCATCCCTTACAGGCTCCGGCGATGTCATGTCTACTCCTGCAATCTTAAGTTCGTCTACAGGGTACATGCTGCTTCCCGTCTTTAGGAATTTCTTGTAATCCTCGACGGCAGGGGCGCCTTCGGAAAGTATCCTGTCTGCTATGGCAGTAGCTGCGGAAAAACCGGTTGCGTACTGATATACGTAGTATGCCCTGTAGAAGTGAGGAATCCTTGCCCACTCGTACTGAATCATGTCGTCGTGGCTCAGCGCTTCGCCGAAGTAGAGGGTGTTAAGGTCGTCATATGTTTTGCACAGCCATTCAGCCGTCAGGCTTCCTCCTTCTTCCACCTGTCTGTGGGCCAGAAGCTCAAATTCCGCAAACATGGTCTGACGGAAGACGGTGGCTCTGAATTCCTCCAGATACCTGCAGAGGAGGTACTTTCTCATTTCGGTATCCTGCTCGTTATGGAGGAGGTGCTTAAGGGTCAGGGATTCGTTGACAGTTGAAGCGACTTCAGCAACGAAAATGGAGTAGTCGCCGTACGTAAACGGCTGAGCTTCCCTGGTGTAGCTGGAGTGCATGGAGTGACCGCACTCGTGAACCAGGGTCAGAACGTCCTGAAGCCTTCCCGTGTAGTTCATGAGAATGTAAGGGTAGCTGTCGTAGGATCCGAAGCTGTACGCTCCGCTGGTCTTGCCCGGAGTCTCGTAAACGTCTATCCATCCGCTTTCAACACCTTTTGTCAGACGGGAAATGTATTCGTTCCCCAGAGGTGCCAGACACTCTTTCATCATCTCCACAGCCTTTTCAAAAGGTATTTCCGTTTCGGGAACGGAGACGAGAGGGGCGTAAACGTCGTACATCCTAAGGTTCTTAACGCCGAGAATCTTCTTCTTCAAAGCTATGTAGCGGTGAAGAACAGGAAGGTTTTCGTGAACGGCTTCGATGAGATTGTCGTATACGCTTTCCGGAATGTTTCCCGAAGACATTGCGGCCTGTCTTGCCGAGTCGTAGCCTCTAATGGCGGACTCCGTAACGTCGGCTTTTACGGACGTGGAATAGATGGCCGCAAATGTATTTATGTGACCCTTATATGCCTCGTACATTTTGTTAAAAGCTTTTTTCCTTACCTTCCTGTCCGGGCTTTCCATGAAGTTTATGTAATTGCCGTGGGTCAGGTCGTATTTGTTTCCGTCAGAATCTTTTACCTTTCCGAACTTAAGGTCTGCGTCAGACAGCATGGACTGTATGTTGTCAGGTGCTCCTGTGACTTCGCTGAGCCTTGCCAGGATGCTTTCTTCCTTCTCTGACAAAACGTGCTGTTTCATTCTCAGGGCATCCTTTATGACAAAATCGTAAGTCTTAAGACCGGAATTTTCATCGAGAAATCCCAGCAGCTTTTCCTCCGGAAGTGAAAGAAGCTCCGGCGAAAAGAAGCTGGCGGAAGCTCCGGCTTCGGCAGCTCTTGCGGTGATTATACCCAGCATTTCCTGAGATGATCCCAGCCTGTTGTCCTCGTCCTGCTTCATCTTCGCGTAGCAGTAGGCCTTTTCAAACTTCTGATTTATGGCGTCAAGGTCTTTCAGCGCGGAAAGAAGGGTGTCAGATGATTCTCCCAGCTTTCCTTGGTAGGAAAGGAAGGCTTTCGTCATTTCCATGGCTTCGTCTACGTCTTTTTCCCAAGCCTGCCTGCTTTCGTACATCAGCTCGATTTTCCATTTATATTCAGGAGCTATATCGTCCCTGGATTTAATATTTTTTTCTCCCATTATGTCCTCCTGTATGGTAAAATGTTTTCTGTAGCGTTTGCTTTCGCCGTTACTTAACAGTATAACATAAATCGAAAGGGAATAATATAAATGGATAACAGGCCTATAGGCTTTTTTGATTCGGGAGTCGGGGGTATCACCAGCATTCCGCATATTATGAGGCTCATGCCGGACGAGAGAATTATTTTTTTTGGAGACACGGCCAGAACTCCGTACGGTTCAAAGAGCGAGGATACCATAAGGCAGTTTGCCGCCCAGATAGGCGATTTTCTCGTATTAAAGGGCGTGAAAATGATAGTAATAGCCTGCAACACCGTAAGCGCAACGTGCCTTGAGATGCTCAGGGAAAGATTTCCTGACATTCCCGTAATAGGCGTCATCTCGCCTACGGCAAGGGAAGTCGCAAAGCTTTGTAAAGAAAATGACAGAATAGGAATACTTGCAACAAGGGCTACGGTAAGGTCGGGAGCTTATGAGAAAAAGATAAGGGAATTTGCTCCCGATTTAAAGCTTTTTTCAAAGGCGTGTCCTGCTTTCGTTCCTCTAATCGAAGAGGGGATAATAGATAACGAGATAATGGATCTTACCGTGAAGTACTACCTTGACGATTTTGTCAGAGAAAAGGGGATAAACACCCTGGTTCTGGGATGCACTCACTACCCTCTGATAGCGGAAAATATAAGAAGGCTTTATCCGGGTATCGAGATAATAAGTTCGTCAAAGGAAGTGGCGACGGCGGTTAAGATGGAGCTTGAGTCCATGGATATGCTGGCGGAAAGAGGCCTGAAGGAGGGCGCTGAAAACGTGTTTTACGCCAGCGACCTTTCGGAAAGCTTTGTGAACATGATAGAGCGGATACTTAAGGCCGATGCCGCAGACCTTGACATTCACTTTAAAAACCTCGACATATAATCTGATATATAGAAGGAACGGACAGGAGATTATGAACAGAGAAGAACTTTACGAAAAACTGGATATAGAAACCGGAGCGGATTTTCAGTACTTTGAGAACTTCGCAGACCTTGCTGAGACAGGGGAAGACATAGACGAAGATGCCCTTTACGGACTTTTTGACGAGATAGAAATGAAGACGTTTGCAGAGCTATGCGAAAGCTTCTTTTACGAAATGGAGGACAGCATCCCCGATGATCAGAACGATCTGGTGATGCTTACGGAAAACATAAAGAGATGTCTAGTCGGACTTTCCGAAGCTGTGGAAAGGGATGAGGAAAATGCCCTGGTTAAGCTCTGCGACGAGTTTGACAGGTTCAGAAGATGGTACAGCGCTGAGCCTGTGGCGGAGTATGAGGATACGGAAACGGGAAAATCCTTTTCCTGCACGGTGAGAGACGCTCTTACCAACGCCAGAATAGAGAGGATCGGAGGAGAGCGTTACCAGTACGACTTTACTAAGGCGCTGGACTATGTCATAGACGAATACGCTATGACATACGCTGATATGGCTGATGAATAGAAATAACGGTAAGAATCTGGGAGCTTTGAGGATAGCTTTCCTGTATCTTGGAGATGTAATCGGAGCAGGTTTTGCCTCGGGAAGGGAGACGTGGCAGTACTTTGGGATATTCGGCGGAAACGCCCTTTACGGAATAGCCATAGCCACCTTTCTGTTTGCGTCCATGGGACTTATGACGGCATACCTTGCGGAAAAGCTCGACACCGCCGACATGGGAAAGATAATCCTTCCCGTAAGGTCGGAGCTCGCGTCAGACATTCTAGGGAGAGTCGCCGCGTTTATAATATACATAGCCCTCATATCCATGTCGGCTGCGGGAGGATCCCTTCTCAACCAGCAGCTGGGCGTTCCTGTTCCCGTGGGAGGAGCCATTGTGGTGTTTCTGGTTATCGTAACAATGCTGGGGGATTTTGAGAGGGTGTCTGCCGTGTTTACGTATGTGATTCCTGTCCTCTTTGTCGCAGTGGCAGGGGTGAGTCTGTACGTTGCCATAGCCTTCGAGGACACGGGAAATCCAATTACGACAAAGCCTGCGGCCATGGCTTCCGCCTGGTACGTATCGGGAGCCGTTTACGTCGCATACAACATAATCGGCACGGTGCCTATTAACGCAAAATCAGCTTTAAACGCTAAAAATAAGAGGAGCGCCATGACGGGAGTGGTGCTGGGAGGATGTGGCCTGGGACTTTTAGGCCTGGTGCTCACTTTGGCCCTGCAAAAGGATGCCTCTGTTGCAGATGCTCTGGATCTTCCTATGCTTGGGTTTGCGGATATGATTTCCCCTGTGGCGGGAGTGATATTTGCCGCAGTGCTTTTCGTATCCATCTATTCATCGGCGACGGGAACCTACTACGGGTTCTGCAGCAAGCTTAAAAATGACAGCAGGAAAAAACACAAGATAATATTCTTCGCGGTTCTCGGCTTTATACTGGGACTGGGAGGATTCAGAAATATAGTGACCTATGTGTACCCGGTTATGGGTTACGTCGGAATTCTGGTCATAGTACTTACTGCCGTAAACTTTTTCAGGGTACTCATAGAATCGAAGAGAGGAATATCGTTTAATGACGGAAAGAATAACTGACAGATTTTCAGATGAGGAGAGATTTTCATTCCCGGACTATATGGCGAGAGTTACTTCCGGAATCGGCGGAGAGTCTTTTCTCATATTCGGCGGGGAAAAGACGGCCCTTTACGACTGCGGAATGGCCTACGCCCAGTCGGGCCTCATAAGAAACATAGAAAAGGAGCTTTCGGAAAGAGGCTACGAGACATTGGATTACGTCCTTTTAAGCCACACCCATTACGACCATATCGGCGCCCTTCCTTACATTCTGAAAAGGTGGCCGTCTGTCAAAGTCTGCGGAGCGGAGAAAGCTCTTCAGGTATTTAAGAGCAAAGGCGCCGCAGCTACCATGGCAAGGCTGGGAGAAGCGGCAAAGGAAAGGTATGCGTCGTCTGAAGAGGAAAAGAGCTGCAAAATCATAGCGGACGGGCTAAGGTGCGATATAGTGATGCACGAGGGAGATGCTCTGGAGCTTGGCGACATGACAGTAAGAGCCTACGAGACAAAGGGTCACACGGACTGTTCACTTACGTACATGCTGGAGCCTGTCATGACCATGCTGGCATCCGAAAGCACGGGAGTTTTAAGAAGCGACGGCAAGATGTACACCGCAATTCTTAAAAGCTACGAACAGACCATGGAGTCTGCTGAAAAGTGCAAAGCCTTAAAGCCTGCTCTCATAATCGGAAACCACTTCGGAAAGGTGCCGGAGGACATAACGGAAAAGTATTTCGACCTGTATATGGAAGCGGCAAGGGAAGAGCACGACTTCATAGTGGACATGAAGGAAAGAGGCCTGAGTCACGAAGAGATGGTGAGAGAATACGAAAAGATATACTGGACGGTCGAAAGAGCCAAGTCTCAGCCGAAGGAAGCCTTCTACGAAAACGCAAACTGGATCATAAAAAACATGAAGTGACGAATAATCAGAGGTGAACAGAAAAATGGTTAAAACCGTAAAACTTGATTCCGGCGTCAGACTGGTTATGGAGAAAATTGACTATGTTAGGTCTGTGGCCATAGGAATATGGGTAAAGGCCGGAGCCTGCGATGAAAGCAGGGACAATGCCGGCATATCCCATTACATAGAGCACATGATGTTCAAGGGAACGACTAACAGGACGGCCAGAGAAATAGCCGCAGATATAGACAAAATCGGCGGACAGATTAACGCTTTTACCGGCAAGGAGGCTACCTGCTATTACGTTAAGAGCACCAGCGAGCATTACAGGGAATCGGCAGATGTGCTGGTTGATATGCTTACAAATACCCTTCTCGCCCCCTCCGATATGAAAAAGGAGAGGGATGTGATAAGGGAAGAGATAAAGATGAACGCGGACGATCCCGACGACCTTGCTCACGAAACGGTTACGTCTATGGTTTTCAAAGGATCTCACCTTGGAAACAGCATTCTTGGAACATATACTAGCCTTGGCAGAATATCGCGCCCGGTGATGAAGAGCTATATAGAGAAGGAATACACCAGAGACAGCATCGTAATTTCCGTAGCGGGATATTTTGATGAGAACGAAGTGATGGAATACTTTAACGACAAGCTGACGGTTTTGGCGGAGAAGAAAGTTCCTAAGAAGACCGAAATTCCACCTTACACGCCCGGATATAAGTGCATCACCAAGGACATAGAGCAGACTCACATCTGCATGGCCACCAAGGCCATAAGCCTCTATGACGACAGGTATTACGCCCTTTCAATTCTGAGCAATATCATGGGCGGAAGCATGAGCAGCAGGCTTTTTCAGAACATAAGGGAGGAGAAAGGCCTCGCCTATTCGGTTTACTCCATGAACGGTCTTTTCAGCACCGACGGTTACTTTAACATCTACGCCGGGGTGAGCCACGATAAGATAGAAAAGGCTATAGACGCCGTAAAGGAAGAGCTTGAAATCCTTGAAAAATCAGGAGTTACCCGTGAAGAACTGGATTCGTCCAGAGAACAGATGAAGGCGGGAAATATCTTTTCCATGGAGAACGTATCGGGCAGGATGTTCAAAAACGGTAAGAATACGCTTCTTCTAGGCAGGGTGTTTACTGAAGACGAAGTTATGGAAGGCTTTGACAAAGTGAGTCTTGAGGATATAGACAGCGTAAAGGAACTGATATGCAGGCCTGAAAATTACTCTGCCGCAGTGGTTACGAAGCATAAGGTAGACGTAAGGAAAATGGTGAGAGGGTAGGATATGATTCTGAAGGTGAAATCTCTGGGCGGGAAAGTTCCTGTCTATGCGACGGAAGGCTCTGCCGGAATGGACATTTCAGCATCTCTTTCCGAACCTGTCACCATTATGCCGGGAAAGAGAGCGCTGATTCCTTCAGGAATAGCCATAGAGCTTCCGGAAGGATATGAAGCCCAGATAAGGGCAAGGAGCGGACTTGCGGTAAAGAAGGGCATTGGCCTTGTAAACGGAGTCGGAACCATAGATTCTGATTACCGTGGAGAGATAAAGGTTCCCGTGATAAACTGGGGTGACGAGCCGTTTACAGTTTGCGACGGGGACAGGATAGCCCAGATGGTGATAGCAAAGTACGAAAGAGTCGAAACGGAAGTTGTAATGGAGCTTTCAGGTACCGAAAGAGGAGAGGGAGGCTTCGGACACACGGGAGTGTAAGATGCTTTACAGAGAAGATCTTGAAAAAAGGGAATATGACATTTTGTCGGAAAAAGCCGTCAAAGCTGCTGAGAGCAAAGGAAGAGCAGTATTTGAGGAAAAGTGCAGGTACAGAACCGATTTTCAGAGGGACAGGGACAGGATAATACATTCAAAGTCCTTCAGGCGGCTCATGCACAAAACTCAGGTTTTCCTCGCTCCGGAAGGAGACCACTACAGAACTAGACTGACTCACACATTGGAGGTGACCCAGGTGGCGAGAACCATCGCCAGAACTCTGGGCCTCAACGAAGATCTGACAGAGGCCATTGCCCTGGGCCACGACCTGGGACATACGCCTTTCGGCCACAGCGGTGAGTACATACTTGACAGGATACACCCGGGAGGATTCAGGCACAACGAGCAAAGCCTGAGAGTTGCGGATTATCTTGAAAGCACGCCATCACGGACGGGCATGAATCTTACATACGAGGTGAGAGACGGCATACTCAATCATTCGGGAAAGCTTCCCGCTTCCACTCTGGAAGGCCAGATCGTAAAGATAAGCGACCGCATCGCCTATATAAACCACGACATAGACGATGCCTTAAGGAGCGGAGTCATAACCCAGGACGACCTGCCGGAAGGGCCCCTTAAAGTTTTCGGCTACGGCCACAGGGAGAGGATAGATTCCATGGTGACAAGCGTCGTCACCTACAGCGACGGCCGTGATGAGATTTCCATGGACGACGAGCATAAGGAGGCTCTCTTAGAGCTCAGGAGCTTCATGTTCGAGAACGTGTATCACAGTCCCCGGGTAAAGAAGGAAGAAGACCTTGCAAAGGTTGAAACGGTGATAACGTCCCTTTACGAATATTACAATCTTCACCCGGAGGAAATGCCGGAGGATTATACCAGGCTTCTGGAAAAGGATCCGGTTCCCGTCGCAGTAAAGGATTACGTCGCCGGTATGACGGACAGATACGCTATAAATCTCTACGAGAAAATTTTTCATTAAAAAAAGGAAAGTGACATTTCGCGTCGAAAAAGTAACTGTACAGGAAGACAGGAGCGCGGTATGTCATTTTTCTATTCTAAGGATTCAATAGAAGATCTTAAGGAACGGGTGAATATAGTGGACGTTGTGGGCCGGGTCGTGCCCCTTAAGCGGTCCGGAAGCAACTATAAGGGAATATGCCCGTTTCACAACGAAAAGACGCCGTCCTTTGTCGTTTCCGAGCAGAAGCAGATTTTCACATGCTTCGGATGCGGAGCGACGGGAAACGTCTTCGAATTCATGAAGCGCTACTATAACCTGGAATACATAGAAGCGGTGGAAAAGCTGGCCGATGAATACGGAATAACTCTGGAAAAGAGAAACAGGGACGACAGAAGAGACAGGTATTACGAGGTGAACCGTCTTGCTGCCGCCTTCTTTTACAGAGCGTTTACCGAGAAAGCCAATCGGGGCTACTCCTACATGAAGCGAAGAGGCATTGCGCCTCCGGTGCTTAAGAAATTCGGCATAGGATACGCTGATCCCGAATGGACCTCTTTGGTGGACTACATGAACTCTCAGGGTGTGGATAACAAGATGCTCATAGAGCTGGGACTTGCAGCCGAGAGCAAGGGAAGAGTCTATGACAAGTTCAGAAACCGGGTAATGTTTCCGATTATAAACACTTCGGGAAAGGTCATAGGCTTTGGAGGACGTGCTCTTTCAGATGAAGATAATCCCAAGTACCTTAACTCCCCCGAAAACATAGTGTTTAAGAAGAAGAACAACCTCTACGGTCTGAACATTTCCCGCCAGAGTGTGGGAAAGGAAGGATTTATAATTCTGGTGGAGGGGTATATGGATGTTATAGCCCTTTATCAGAGCGGAGTGCATAACGTTGCAGCTTCACTGGGCACGGCCCTGACGGAAAATCAGGCTGCTCTCATAAAGAGGTACACGGATAACGTGGTGCTCTCCTACGATGCCGATTCCGCCGGAAGAAACGCTGCCCTTAGGGGAATGGATATTCTCAAGAACGCCGGATGCAAGGTAAGGGTGCTTCACGTAAGCGACGGGAAGGATCCCGACGAGTTCGTAAAGAAAAACGGCCGGGAAGCTTTCATGAAGCTTATAGATAACGCTCTCCCATACGGAGATTACAAGCTGGACGCTGCAAAGTCAGGACTGGATCTATCTTCCAATGAAGGAAGGATAGACTACATAAAGCGGGCGGCGGAGATAATATCTTCCATGAGTCCGGTGGAAAGGGATATATATATCGCAAAGGCTGCAAAGGAAGCGGGAGTTTCTGAAAGCGCTGTGAGAATGGAAGTCTCTCCTGAATACGCCGGAAGCGTACACGGGGAAGCGCTGCGCGGCGGCAGCGGAGGAAGAGGCGCTGAAAAATCCCCGGGCGACGAAGAGATAATAGCCGGAAGGGACAGGGACCTTCTGATTCTTGCGATGAGAAGGGAGCACTATATAGATACCATTTCCACCATGACGGAAATATTCAGCCAGGAATCTTCGGCGAGAATATTTAACGTTATAGAGAAGGATTACCGTGAAAACGGAGCTCTCGATGAAAATCGGGTGATGGACGCTCTTACGGACAGCGACAGGATGCTTCTTAAGGAAGCCTGCGACAGTACGCCATTTTACGAGGACGAGGAAAAGGTTTTCCGGGACTGTATGAGAGACTGGAAGCTTTCGTGCCTCACTGAGGAAGAAGAAAAGATAATAACCATGCTGTCTCTTGCCGACGAGACAGGGGATGACCGTAAGCTTAAGACTTTGATGGAAAGGCTTAAGATAATACAGATGGATATACAGGCAGAAAGGAATTTAGGGTAAAAGTATGACTGGTGATGAAAAGAAAGCCGAGGTAAGTCTTGCCGAAGAGCTGGCTGGACTGCCGCCGGAACAGATGAAAGAGGAGATCATAAAGAGGCTGGAGGCCAAGGCAGGCGAAAAGGGTAACGCGCTGACATACGCGGATATGAGCGAATGCCTGGATTCTCTGGATCTTGACAAAAACGTCATGGACGATATCTACGATACGCTCATGTCAAAGGACATCAACATCGACGGGGAGACGGAGCCGGAAGATTTTACCCTGATTCTCGATAACGACGACGATGTTGAAACCGACTCCGATGACGACGGAATCGTGGTGGACGAAAACGGCGAGATAGATATCGACGCGACCCTGCCTAAGGGTATAGCCGTGGACGATCCTGTCCGCATGTATCTGAAGGAAATAGGAAAAGTTCCACTGCTCTCCGCCGAAGAAGAGATAGAGCTTGCAAAGAGAATGGAAAACGGCGACGAAGAGGCTAAAAAGCGTCTCTGTGAAGCGAACCTGAGGCTTGTGGTCAGCATAGCAAAGAGATACGTGGGAAGGGGAATGCTGTTTCTCGACCTGATTCAGGAAGGAAATCTGGGCCTCATAAAGGCTGTGGACAAGTTCGACTACCGCAAAGGGTATAAATTCTCCACTTACGCAACATGGTGGATAAGACAGGCCATAACCAGATCCATAGCAGACCAGGCGAGAACCATAAGAATACCTGTTCACATGGTGGAGACCATCAACAAGCTCATCCGCGTATCCCGTCAGCTCCTTCAGACTTACGGCAGAGAGCCGACTCCTGATGAAATCGCAAAGGAAATGGGAATATCCGTGGAAAAGGTAAGGGAAATACAGAAGATAGCCCAGGAACCTGTATCTCTGGAAACTCCTATAGGCGAGGAAGAGGACAGCCATCTGGGTGACTTCATTCCCGATGACGACGTTCCGGCTCCGGCAGAGGCTGCGGCATTTTCCATGCTGAAAGAGCAGCTGGTGGAGGTTTTGAACACTTTGACGGAGAGAGAGCAGAAAGTCCTGAAGCTGAGATTCGGCCTTGAGGACGGACGTTCCAGAACTCTGGAGGAAGTAGGCAAGGAGTTTGACGTTACGAGAGAGAGAATACGTCAGATAGAGGCAAAAGCTCTCAGGAAACTCCGCCATCCGAGCAGGAGCAAAAAATTAAAGGATTATCTCGAATAGGAAAGGAGACCCGCATAAGGTGATTAAGTTGAGCGAGCGGCTTACAGCCATTGCAGGTTTCGTCGAAAAAGGGGAAACCGTGGCGGACGTAGGAACAGACCACGGTTTTCTGCCTTTATACCTGCTGGAAAAGGGAATTTCAACCTTTGTCGTAATGACAGATGTAAGCAGAGGCTCTCTTGAAAAGGCCAGGCAGAGCTGCAAAGATGCCTTTGGTGATGAATTTGACGCGCGCCTTGGAAGAGACTTTGACCTGAGACTTGGAGACGGCCTCGTGCCTTTAAGACCGGGAGAAATCTACACCGTTATCATGGCTGGAATGGGCGGCCTTCTCATGTCTGAGATAATGGGATTTGACCCTGACAAAACCTGCGCCTTCGGGAAGTTCGTGCTTCAGCCGAGAAACAATGCAGGAAAGCTGAGAAAGTGGCTGGACATTTCCGGATATGAAATCTCAGGGGAAACTCTTGTCAGGGAAAGAGGCAGGATATGTGAGATAATATCAGCAGTACCTGCGGACCCTGAAAAAGCGGGGAATACGGAACTTATGGCTTATGACCTTGACGATGATGTGACATTCGAATATCCGTTGCGCCTGGTGGAGTCTCCCAATCCGCTTACAGAGGAGTATCTCCTTCAGCATCTGGAAAAGGAAAAGGTCATAAAGTCCAGGATTATGAAGGGAAAGGACAGGACAAAGCTTGCAGTTACGGAAGAGCGGATAGGAAGGCTCGAAAGCCTTCTAGAGAAGCTTTAACCGGATGAAAAAAACGAAGGAATAAAGATGAAGATAAGCGAAGTAATAGAATTGACAGATGAAATATGTCCGCCTGAGCTGGCGGAGGAATGGGATAACTGCGGCTGGCAGGTGAACTGCGGCGACGGGGAAGTAAGTGAAGTAATGACGGCTCTTGAAATCACGTCCGCCGTTATAGAGGAAGCTGCCGCCAAAGGAGCAAACCTGATAATAACCCATCATCCCATGATATTTCAGGGAATTAAAGCGATTGACATAAATACCGTTACGGGAAAATATGTATTCAAACTGCTGGAGAAGGGAATTTCCGTCTACTCATGCCATACTGATTTTGATAAGACCCGGGGCGGAAACAACGACTACCTGGGGGAAGCCGTGGGACTTTCGGATATAAGGGTTCTCGAGGACGGATTTACCAGAACGGGAGAGCTGAGGGAAGAGATGAAAGCTTCAGAATTTGCCAGAATGCTTTGCAAAAGGCTGAATATTTCACCCCGGGCCGTGAGAGTGTGCGGAGATTTGGATAAGCCAGTAAGGAAAGCTGGCTGGTGCACCGGAGCAGGCGCAGAGTTTGCGAAAGAGGCCGCAGCGTCAGGGTGCGATGCGTTTATCACAGGAGACGTAAAGTACCACGAAGCCAGGGACGCAGCAGAAGAAGGGAAAATCGTCGTAATAGATGCGGGGCATTTCGGAACAGAGGTCAGCTTCGGAGAAAACATGGCGAAACTGCTCTCTGATAAAGCAGGCGGAAAGGTGAAAGTTACCGCCAATAAAGCGATAGCGGATCCTTACGGGCATTTACTGTAATATTGTGTGTTGAAATAATTTTGTAAAATGGTAGAATGTAGTTATGACGTTGAAGTAAAGCGACGTGCTCTTAAAGCAAGAGCTAAAAGGAGGAGATACCAATGAAAAAGACAATAATGGCAAAAGACGCACCTGCAGCAGTAGGTCCTTACGTACATGCAGTTCAGGCAGGAAATCTGCTTTACGCATCCGGACAGCTGGGTCTGGTTCCTGAAACCGGCGAGCTTCCTGAGGGAATAGTTGCTCAGACGAAGCAGAGCCTTGACAACGTAGGCGCAGTGCTGAAGGCAGCAGGTTACGACTATAAGGACGTAATAAAGACCACAGTTTTCATCGATAGCATGGATGATTTCGGAACCGTAAACGAAATCTACGCTACGTATTTTACAGGAGAAACTCCGGCAAGATCCTGCGTGGAAGTTGCAAAACTGCCTAAGGGAGCTTTAGTAGAAGTGGAAGTAGTAGCTTATAAAGAATAGGCTGGCATCACGAAGGCATGATTGTAATATACGGTCAGCCTTCTTTTTTTCGAGCTCACATGATATTCCGGCAGTGGGAGGATTTATGAAGCAACGTGAAGAATCAGAAGGTGGTACTATGTCAGGAAGTGTTTTAAAGGAAATTCTATCCGAAATTAACTCTGAAGTGAGACGAATCATTGACGACGGCGTTTCAGATATAATTCTGTACGGTTCATATGCCAGGGGAGACTTTGATAACGAATCCGATATAGATATAGCTGTTATCGTCGATAGCGACAGACCTGATTTGAAGAAGTACAGGAAGGATATCGTTTCCCTGATGAGTGATTTAAGCATGGAATATGAGGTGGTAATCAGCATTACGTGTATTCCTCTTTCCGACTTTGTGGAATACAGGGATGTATTGCCTTACTACAGAAATATAGACAGCGAAGGGGTGAGGATTGTTGCATAGTGAAAAAAGCCGCACCCTTGCGCTGTACAGACTGGAGAGGGCGAAGGAGCTGATTGACGATTCGAGGAGGCTGTTTGAATCAGGAAGTTACAAAAGCAGCAATAACAGGGCGTACTATGCCATATTTTACTCTATGAGAGCGGTACTCGCTTTAGATGAAGTGGATTTTAAAAAGCATTCGGGAGTAATACAGTACTTTCAGAGAGAATATATAAAGACAGGAGTGTTCGATAAAAGCTATTCCGACATAATAATGGATGCCAGCGAAATAAGAAATGCCAGCGACTACGATGATTTTTATCTGGCCTCAAAAGATGAAGCAATTGCGCAAATTGAGGGCGCAGAGAAGTTCTATCGTGCTGTTGAGGCGTTCTTAAAACGTATTGAGTAACTTCAGCGGCAATTTCCCCCTTGCAACCACTGCAAAACATTGGTAGAATATACGGGTAGCCTGAAAGGGCTGCCCTTTAACATATTTTGAAAAGTTAATATGAAGCGTTTGAGAAAAGAGGAGTAGGCGGAAGAACACCTTACAGAGAATAAAGTCCGTGGGCTGAGAGACTTTAAGGGAAGTTGCCGGGCGAAGGTTGCTTTTCGAGCTTCGGTTTAGTAATGAGAGCTTCGGATTCTGTCCGGAGAACGAAGGTGGTACCGCGGAAATGTTTCGTCCTTTGATGTATGTCGAAGGGCTTTTTTATTGACAAAATGTGAAGGCCGCCGGAAGTAAAAGACGGAAGCCGGCAGCCTGCGGACAGCGAAAAAAGAGAAAGGAAAGTATGCACATGAAAAAGGATATGGCGAAAACATACGACCCGAAGGATTTCGAGGAACGCATCTATGAGATGTGGGAAAAGGGCGGTGCGTTCAGAGCCGATATCGACCCTGACAAGAAGCCGTTTACCATAGTTATGCCGCCTCCTAACATTACGGGACAGCTCCATATGGGACACGCCCTTGACCATACTCTTCAGGACGTGCTCATCAGATGGAGAAGGATGGAGGGTTACAGCGCTCTCTGGCTTCCGGGATCCGACCATGCCAGCATCGCGACTGAAGTAAAGGTTGCCGACAGCATCAGAGAAAAAGAGGGTAAGACGAAGGAAGAGCTGGGAAGAGAGGAATTCCTTAAGCGAGCATGGGCATGGAAGGAAGAATACGGCGGAAGAATAACCCGTCAGTGCAGAAAGCTGGGAGATTCCTGCGACTGGAGCAGGGAACGCTTCACCATGGACGAAGGCTGCAACAAGGCCGTAAGACATTTCTTTGTAAAGCTTTACGAGAAGGGACTCATCTACAGGGGAAACAGGCTCATAAACTGGTGCCCTCAGTGCGGAACTTCCCTTTCGGACGCTGAAGTTGAACACGAGGATAAGAACGGACTCTACTGGTACTTCAGATATCCTGCGGCAGAAGAAGGCGGCGAGGATATGATAGTGGCAACGTCCCGTCCTGAGACCATGTTCGGAGATGTTGCTATAGCCGTTCATCCTGACGATGAAAGATATAAGCATATGGTAGGAAAGAAGGTAATCCTTCCGCTGGTTGGAAGGGAGATTCCTGTCATAGCAGACCCTTATCCGGATCCGGAAAAAGGAACAGGTGCGGTAAAGATTACCCCGGCTCACGACCCTAACGACTTTGAGGTAGGACAGCGTGCAGGACTTGAAAACCTGTGCTGCATAAACGAGGATGCCACCATGAATTCCCTTGCCGGAAAGTACGAGGGCATGGACAGGTACGAATGCAGAAAGGCATGGGTAAAAGACCTAGACGAAGCAGGCTACCTGGTTAAGACCGAGGAGAAGGTAATTCCTGTAGGCGAGTGCTACAGATGCCATACGGTTATCGAGCCTATGCTTTCTGATCAGTGGTTCGTCGCTATGGAGGAGCTGGCAAAGCCTGCCATAGAGGCTGCAAAGAGCGGAAACCTCAAGCACGTGCCTGAAAGGTTCGAAAAGACGTATCTCCACTGGCTGGAGGAAATCAGAGACTGGTGTATTTCAAGGCAGCTCTGGTGGGGACACAGAATCCCTGCATATTACTGCGAGGACTGCGGCGAGCTTATCGTTTCAGAGGATGAGCCGAAGGCATGTCCTAAGTGCGGAAGCACGCACCTCAGACAGGATGAAGATGTTCTGGATACATGGTTCTCATCCGCTCTCTGGCCGTTTTCCACTCTCGGATGGCCTGAGGAGACGCCGGAGCTTAAGTACTTCTATCCGACAGACGTTCTCGTAACGGGGTACGACATAATATTCTTCTGGGTAGTTAGAATGGTGTTCTCAGCCTGCGAGGCCATGGGAGAACCGCCTTTTGAATACGTGTACGTTCACGGCCTGGTAAGAGACGCGGAAGGCCGCAAAATGAGCAAATCTCTCGGAAACGGAATAGATCCGCTGGAGGTTATAGACAGTTACGGTGCAGACGCGCTTAGATTCATGCTCACCACCGGAATCACGCCGGGTAACGACATGAGGTTTAAGACCGACAGGCTGGAATCTGCCAGAAACTTTGCCAACAAGCTCTGGAACGCTTCAAGATTCGTAGTAATGAATCTTAAGGACGATGATGGAAACTTCCTTCCTATGGCAAAGTGCTGCGAGACTTGCTGCGGCATGGCCTGTGCGGACGTTGACGACTATTCAAGCATAGCGCTGAGACCTGAGGACAAGTGGATTCTTCACAAGGTAAACGAAGCGGTGGACTATTCCACAAAGGCCCTTGAACGCTTTGACCTTGCCCTTGCGGGACAGAGGGTTTACGAGCTCATATGGAACGAGTACTGCGACTGGTACATAGAGCTTGTAAAGAAAAGACTCTGGGGAGACGACGAAGAGGATAAGAAGGTCGTAAGATTCGTTTTGGTAACGGCTCTTAAGAACATGCTGGAACTTCTCCATCCGTTCATGCCGTTTATCACCGAGGAAATCTGGAGCTTCCTGCCTCACTCTTCATGCGAAACAGGGGTCGACGGCAACAGTTGGCTCATTAGAGCAAAGTGGCCTGTTTACGCAGAAGGAAGAAATTTTGCAGAGGATGCGGCGACAGTTGAAACCGCAATGGAGGCAATCCGAGCCATAAGAAACATAAGGGCGGAGGCCGAAGCTGCACCGTCAAAGAAGCTTACCGCCGTAATTATGGCTCAGGGAGATAAGCTCTCCGAGATAGAAAATGGCGAAAGATACATAAGAGATCTTGCAAACATAACCGAGATAAAATTCACCGATTCAAAGGCTGACGTACCTGAAGAGGTAATGAGCGCTGTAATAGAGGGAATTGAGATATACATTCCTCTCGATGAGCTGGTGGACTTTGAAGCGGAGTACGAGAGACTTCAGAAGGAAAAGACCAGACTTGAAGGAGAGGTAAAGAGAGTTAAGGGAAAGCTTTCCAACGAAGGCTTCGTCTCAAAAGCTCCGGAAAAGGTGGTAAACGAGGAAAGAGAAAAGCAGGCTAAATACGAGGACATGCTCGAAAAGGTTAACGCAAGACTTGCCTCCGTGGCTGCAAAAATTGGAAAATAGAAATATGAAACACTGCCCGCTTTAAAAGGCGGGCTTCGTGTTTAGACGGGTAAGATATGGAAAAATCAAAGGCAGAAAACATGGCGCGCTCCATGGACAAATTCAGAGATCCGGAAAACCTTTCCAGAATGAGAAGGCTCATGGAAAAACTGGGAAATCCCCAGGACAGCCTCAGGTTCATTCACATAGCCGGAACCAACGGGAAGGGATCCGTTTCCAGGTTCATATACGAGATTTTAGAGGCTTCAGGCTATAAAGCCGGTATATTCACGTCCCCTTACATAGAAAGATTCAACGAGAGAATTGAAGCTGATCATAACCTTATTTCAGACTTCGACCTGAACAGGCTGACGGACACGGTGATGAAGGCTTCTGAAGCTCTTGGAGCAGAGCTTGAGAAAGAGGGAAGCCTAAAGGCAGGGGAAACCCCGGTTACGGAGTTTGACGTCATTACAGCTGCTGCTTTTATGTACTTTAAAGAGGTGAAAGCAGACCCTGTGGTTCTGGAAGTGGGCCTAGGTGGAAGGGGAGATTCTACAAACATAATTAGAAATCCGCTTCTTTCAGTGATAACTACCATAGGCTTAGACCATTGCGAAAGGTTGGGAAACACTTTTGCTGAAATCGCCGGAGAAAAGGCGGGAATCATAAAAACGGGATGCCCAGTCGTATCCGCGGTCACCGGCGAAGAGGCAAGAACCGTAATAAGGGATAGGGCTATAGAGTTGGGCGCTGAGTTCATAGACGTATCTGAAGTAAAGGCAGAGATTACAGAAAGGTCTCTAGCCGGAACCGTATTTACCGTTTCCGGCGGGAAAAGCTACAGAATCAGAATGGCAGGAGATCATCAGGTGAGAAACGCTGTAACTGCAATTTCCGCCGTGGAAGTGATGAACTGGAAAGGAACCGTTGATGTAGAGGAATCCGCCGTAAGAGAGAGTCTTGCCACGGCTGTTCAGCCGGGAAGGATGGAGGTAATAAGAAGGGAAAGGCCGGTAATAGTTCTCGACGGGGCTCATAACCCGGAAGGGGCAAAGGCTCTTTCAAAAACCTGCGCTGCACTCTTTGGCGGAAAGCGAGTACTTATGGTTACGGCCATGATGAAGGATAAGGACGTAGACGGAATACTTTCAGCTTTTGCAGAAGCGGCGGACAGCTTCATATTCACCAGGACGGAAGACCTGCGGTCGGCAGAGCCTGAGATGCTTGCACAAAGGGCGGCAGACTTTGGCGCGAAGGGAGAGACGGCCGGCAGCGCAGTTAAGGCGGTAAATAAAGCGTTGGAAGCCGCAGACTTTGATGTTATAATATTCGCAGGCTCGCTTTATCTCATAGGAGAGGTGAGACACATTTTGCGAGAAAAGGGATTTTTGGAGGAAGAACGATGAAGAAAGTTATACTTTTCTATAACCCGAATTCGGGAAGCGGAGTATTTAAGACAAACCTGGATACCATCATAGAAAGATACCAGAAGGCAGGATACGTGGTCGTTCCCATAAGGGCGGCTCACGGAACCATGATAAGCGAATATCTTGCCGGTCTTGATAAATCCACGTATAAGGACGAGTACAGGCAGATTATGGCCGCAGGGGGCGATGGAACCATAAACATATGCGTCAACGCAATGATAAAGAACAATATCGACCTTCCACTGGCAATTTTCCCTGCGGGAACGGCTAACGACTTTGCGTACTACTTCGGCATACCCGACGATATAAACAGCATGATAGACGTGGCATTAGGTGAAAATCTGATGTATGCGGACGTGGGCAAGGTAAACAACCGCCACTTCATAAACGTTGCGGCCATGGGCCAGGTGGTGGGAGTGAGTCAGAAGACAGACCCTACTCTAAAGAACACCATAGGCGTGCTGGCGTACTACCTTAAGGGTATGTCGGAAATTCCAAACCTTAAGCCGAGAAAGGTAATACTTACAACGCCTGATGACGTATACCGGGAAAAGATGTATTTCATGGTCGTTATGAACGGAAAGTCTGCGGGAGGATTTAAGAAGATTTCACCTGAATCGGAGATAAACGACGGACTTCTGGATGTGATGCTCTTTCGCAGCATGTCGGTGTTCGAGATGCCTAAGGTGTTCATGAAGCTGCTTAAGGGCAAGCACTACTCCAGCAACAAGGTTCTTCACTTTCAGACCAGCAGGCTGAGGGTTGAATCTCTGGACGGTCAGCTTCCTACCGATATAGACGGAGAGCACGGCGAGAAATTCCCTCTGGAGTTTTCGGTTCTTCACAACAGGCTGAAAATCTACGTTCCCGGGGAGGATATGGAGGAATAAAATATGAGTGCATCAGATGTAAAAGTAAAAGATATAGGCGGCGGCCTCACACTCTACGTGACTGACGAATACGACAGGCTGGTGGAGTTTTTCGTGGAAAACCAGCTGGAGTTTGACGGCGATGAAGAGGTAGATACGGATATAGTAAAGTGCTATAAGGTGACGGATGCCGGAGACAGACTGATAGGTGGGGCTGTGCTGGCTTTGAGAGAAGGGAAATTCATCATCGACGGCATTGCTGTCGATTCCGCATACAGAAAGGAAAAGATAGGGGAGAAGATGCTAGGCCAGGTGCTTTCGGAGGTTCGCTCCCGCGGCGGACAAAGCCTTTATCTGGTGGCAAGGGCTCCCGGATTTTTCCGCAAAAACGGATTTAAGGCGATAGACCCTGAAAGCGCGCCGAACTTTTTTGAGTGCAAATACTGCCCTCAGTACATGGTAAGCTGCCATCCAGAGGTCATGAAGTACGAGTTTTCAAGTTAGTTTTTCGAACAGGTGCAGGTATGGACTACGAAAAAATACTTCAGGGTATTTTGGACATCGGTGAAGAGATGATAGTCTGCGGAGCCGAGGTAAGCAGAGTGGAAGACAGCATAAAGAGGATGTGCCGGGCTTACGGGGCCAACAAGGACAGGATAAATGTCTTCATAATAACATCCAATATACAGGTCACCATTGCGGCGCCTGACGGCCACATAATAACCCAGATACGCCAGATAATAAGAAACGACGTAAACTTCGATAGGCTGGATTACCTTAACGACCTTTCCAGGTACGTATGTGAGCACACTCCGGATCACATTAAGATCCAGGGGCTGCTGAAGAAGGTCATGGAGCGGCCTACTCCGGGAAAAGCTATGAAGCTTCTGGGATCTGTGGTGGTCGCGGCCGCCTTTGCCGTTTTTTTCGGAGGCAGCATCAGAGACGGAATCTCGGCCGGGATAATGGGCGTGGTGATAGTTTTCATGGAAGACATAATGCAGAAACGGGAGACGAACCAGATAGTGTATAACTTCATCGTCTCCGTCGTGGCAGGAATTGCTGCGATCCTAACCGTGACTGCGGGACTTGGCGAAAACGAGAACCTGATAATGATGGGAGGAATAATGCTACTCATTCCGGGAATAGCCATGACCAACGCCGTTCGCGACATGCTCACGGGAGATGTGGCGGCAGGACTCCTTCGGCTGACAAACGCTGTGCTTACGGCGGCTGCCATAGCCTGCGGCTTCGCTCTTTCCATTATACTTCTGGGAGGTGTTCTGTAGTGGAGTACATAATAATACAGCTCACCACCGCCTTTGCGGGATCCTTAGGTTTTGCGGTAATACTTAAGATAAGGGGACGGCAGATTTTATATGCCGGAATAGGTGGGCTAATGTCCTGGGGAGTATATCTCTGGGCTTATGCTCAGCTGGAAGGATACTTTGCGGCAAATTTCCTGGCTGCACTGTTTGTCGCCGTATACGCGGAGATAATGGCCAGGGTGAACAAAGCGCCTGCGACGATATTTCTCACGGCAGCGGCGATTCCGCTCATTCCGGGAAGGAACCTCTACAACACCATGTACGGAATAGTGTCGGAGGACAGCGCTTTTGCCTGGGAAAATGCGACGACAGCCATAGTCATTTCCCTTGCCATATCCTTTGGCTTCGTGTTCGTCGCAGTAGTAAATAAATACCTGAACAGGCTCAAGGCTTTCAGAAAGGGATAATAGGGATTATGATAAAATTTTTACTGAAACTGATCTTTAAACTTCTGCTGTTTATCCTGATTATCGGGATAATAGTCAGTATACCGGTGGCGGTAAAGGGATACAACATGTATAAGGACGCTCTGGAGCAGGTTCCGCTGGAGGACAAAGTCAGCGAAATACAGGCAAAACCTGATTACATTTCCCTTACCGACCTTCCTTCCGAGTTTACGTATGCACTTCTCGAATCGGAGGACAGCAGATTTTACGACCACAGGGGCGTAGACATCGTCTCCATAGGAAGGGCTATATGGACCGACATAAAGACCATGTCCTTTGCGGAAGGGGGAAGCACCATAACACAGCAGCTTGCAAAGAACATGTATTTCGAGTTCGACAAGAAGCTGTCCCGTAAAGTTGCAGACGCTCTCATGGCGCTGGAGATAGAAAAAAACTACGACAAAGACGAGATATTGGAGCTTTACGTAAATTCCATATACTTCGGAGAAGGCTGCTACGGCATAAGCGCCGCGTCACAGTATTACTACGGTGTTGCGCCATCCGATCTGACAGCCGAGCAGCAGGAAGCCCTCATAAAGACTATCAAGGCTCCCAGCGTATATAATCCGGCGGTAAGCGGGTAAGAAATAAAGAGATGCGTATTGACGAATTTAAAACGCCGGTTTGCATCTCTTTTTTTGATTTCGATTTTTCGATTTCGATGTGATAGTAAAAATCCCGGCTTCAAGTCGAACGCTATTTCGACCCCGAAGCCGTATTTCGCTTATGACATCGAAAAATCTGGCAGTATTGCAGACTTAAAGACCGAAAATGTTCGATGTGAAATGCTGAAAAATGGTGCCACATCGAAAAAGTGTTCGATGTCACAGGTAGAAAATCCACTTCACATCGAACACTTTTAATTTACCTGTAATTCACTTCTAATTGCTGATGGTTACTATTCTTCCTCTTCTTCGGGGACTGCGGATTTTGTCACGATGGCCATGGCGACCCGGTGTCCCTCGACTTTTGTCACTTCTATGAGAAGCCCGCGATCCTCGCAGGTGAATGTTTCGCCGTCTTCAGGAATTCTTCCCGTTATGCCGCATACGAAGCCGTTGAAGGTGTCGTAGTCGTCGGTAGGAAGCTCTATGGAGAGAACTTCTTCAATATCCTCCAGTTCGGCGTCTCCTGCAATTTTAAACTTGTTATCTGCAATCTGAACTATCTTTTCAGGTTCTTCCTCTTCCTCTGAATCGTAGAGGTTTCCAACCAGTTCCTCGATGAGGTCGTGAATGGTGATTATTCCAGACATTCCGCCGTACTCATCGAGAAGAACGGCAAAGTGCTTTCTTTCATTCTGCATGATCTGGAAGAGCTTTCCGGCCTTCATGTCCTCAGGTATGTAGAAGACAGGTTTGAGTTTTGACAGGAGGATGGATTTTATCTCGTTAGGGCCTGCCTGAGCGTCCTTTCTTATAAGAGCGAAGTATTCACGGGTATCTAATATACCGATGATATCGTCCTTGTTCTCCCTGAAGACAGGGTAAAGGGTGTGCTTGGAGTCCCAGATTTCCTCTTCCCACTCGGAGAGTGGATCTTCTTCGTCAAAGGCGATAACGTCCCGCCTGTGAACACAGATCTGTTCTGCTGTTGTGTCGTCAAAATCCAGCACGTTCTGAATTATCTCATCCTCGTGTTCGTCGATAACGCCCTGGGTTCTTCCTTCTGCAATCATCATTCTTATCTCTTCTTCGGAAACCTTTTCATTGTCTTCGTCAGGTTTCATTCTGAGAAGCTTGAGGACGAAGTTTGTAGATACGGTGAGAAGAGCAACGAGGGGCCTGAATATCTTGGATGTTGCGTAGAGCATTCCAGCCATTCCAAGCCCCAGGGCTTCGGATTTCTTCATGGCTATTCTCTTCGGAACCAGTTCTCCGAATACCAGGTTGAAGTATGCCAAAACTACGGTGATTACGATAAGCATAACGATGGAAAGCACGTCTTCGGGCACTGGAACACCTGCACTGAGAAGGGACTCGGTTACAGGCTCAGCCAGTTTGTCTGCGGCAAAGGCACTGCTCAAAAATCCCGACAGGGTGATGGCTACCTGAATGGTTGCAAGGAACCTTGCAGGCTGCTCTGTAAGCTTTACAAGTTTTTTTGCTTTCCTGTTTCCTGAGTCGGACAGGCTCTTAAGCTTGGCATCGCTTATGGAAATAACGGCAATTTCAGCGCTCGCAAATACTGCGTTTAAAAAGGTCAGCACTATAAGTAATAAAATGGATACCAGCATTTTTTTGTCCTTTCTTTCTAAGTCGTAAATTTAAAAAACACCTGAATTTCACGCATAAAAAGGCATAGCCACAGAGGACATTCCCTCAGGACTATGCCTTAAATATTCATATATCAATGCATGATTCAAAAGTATCCCTTAAAGTAAAATGGCTAGACCCGGGATGATCGTCCATGCGTTCTTCACTTCCTTTCTCTGGTGAAAAGATAACATAGGGTGAAGGCTTTGTCAATAGAGTATTGCCTGGGGGAGCTCTTATCGTCTCTTACTGGCTCTTGCGGGCGGATTTCGATGTCACCTTCGTATTTCGGCACTTAAGTCGAACGGTTCTTCGACCTCAAAGCCTGAATATACCTTCGGCATCGAACAAATCTACGTATAAACCCTGCTCTAATCATAAATTGTTCGATGTAAAGCGCAAAAAAACGCCTTGAGGTCGAAAATCTGTTCGATGTAACAGGCAGAAAACCTGCTTTACATCGAACACGTGCAGAAACTCACATGCTGAGGCTCACTTGCAGAAACTCAAATATTCATTCCCCATTGCCTCAATTAACTTAATTTGGGTGCAAATCCGGGCGCAATATGGTATAATACACTGGAGTATGTCTGTTTTGTTTATTTGCCGCTAAGGAGGATTAATATGTTCGATAGAAACGGAAAAGACGGCAGCGAATACAACGCAAGGAATATCGAGTTCATCTCTGAAAGCTCTCCTTTCGTAGGGGATATGATAAAGAAGGAATATGAAAGGCAGAAGAACAACATAGAGCTTATAGCTTCGGAGAACTACTGCTCGGAGGCGGTTCTTGCGGCATGCGGAAGCTGCCTTTCGTGGAAATACGCCGAAGGATACCCTTACGACAGAAAGACGGGAAACAAGGGCAGATACTACGGCGGCACTAAGTTCGTGGATCAGCTGGAGGAGTACTGCTGCGATAAGTGGAGAGAGGTCTTTAAGACTGACTACCACGTAAACGTGCAGCCCCACAGCGGTTCCCAGGCTAATTTTGCCGCGTATAAGGCTATAATAGAGCCTGGCGACACGGTTCTTGCCATGTCCCTTGATAATGGCGGACACCTGACTCACGGCTCCTCCGTAAACTTCAGCGGAAAACTTTACAACGTGGTCTTCTACGACGTGGATGAAAATGGTTTTATCGATATGGCGGACGTAAGGGGAAAAGCCCTTAAGTACAATCCTAAGGTGATAGTTGCTGGAGCCTCTGCATATTCCAGGATAATAGACTTTAAAGCTTTTGCGGAAATCGCAGAGGAAGCAGGAGCATATCTCATGGTAGATATGGCTCACATTGCCGGCCTCGTTGCAGGTGGAGTTCATCCTTCGCCATTCGGATACGCGGACATCATAACGACCACTACCCATAAGACTTTGAGAGGCCCGAGAGGAGGACTTATCTTCTGCAGGCCGGATCTTGCGAGAAAAGTGGACAGCGCAGTATTTCCTTACGCTCAGGGAGGCCCACTGGAGCACATCATAGCAGGCAAAGCCATTTGCGCGGAAGAAGCCCTTTCCCCTGATTTCAAGGTTTACGCAGAGCAGGTCGTTAAAAACTGCAAAGCCTTTGCCGACGAATTTATAAAGCTGGGATATAAGATCGTGACGGGAGGAACGGATAATCACGTGTTCTTAATTGACCTTTCCGACATGCCGTTTTCCGGAAAAGATCTTCAGGACAGGCTGGACGAGGAGGGAATCACCCTTAACAAAAACTGCGTTCCGGGGGACAAGAGAGGACCTAAGGAAACGGCAGGCGTGAGAGTGGGAACGGCTCCTATGACCACGAGAGGATATAAGGAAGACGACTTCAGAGAAGTTGCGAGAAAGATAGACGGCGTAGTGAAAGCCATGCTGAAAGAGGAGAATTAGATTGAAAATCATACTTGACGGAATGGGCGGAGACAACGCGCCTGAAGCCATAGTCGAAGGTGCGGTAAACGCCGTAAAGGAAAACAGCGAAATAGAGATAAACCTGGTGGGAAAGGAAGATGTTCTCACTTCGGAAATTGAAAAGGCAGGCTACTCAGGCGACAGGATTTCCGTAACGGGAGCGGAAGAGGTAATCACCAACGATGAAGCTCCCGTAAGGGCGGTAAGGTCGAAGAAGGATTCTTCCCTGGTGAAAGGTCTCAGGATGGTGAAGGAAGGGGAAGGTGACGTGTTCCTTTCTGCCGGAAGCACCGGAGCTCTCCTTGCCGGAGGACTTCTCGTTCTCGGCAGGGTAAAGGGTATAGACCGGCCGACTCTTGCTGCAGTGTATCCCGTTATAGGAAAACAGCCGTCTCTTCTGACGGACACCGGGGCCAACGCGGAGTGCAAGCCTAACAACCTTCTCGAGTTCGGAATCATGGGAAGCATATACATGGAGAAGGTAATAGGAAGAGCTAATCCTACCGTAGGCCTTGTGAACAACGGAACAGAGGAAGGCAAAGGCACGTCTCTGACAAAGGCTGCATATGAGATGCTTTCAAGAAGCCATCTTAATTTCATCGGAAACGTGGAGGCAAGAGAAGTTCCAGACGGAGTCTGCGACGTAATAGTTACGGACGGTTTTACGGGAAATGCAATCATAAAGCTTACGGAAGGCATGGGACTCATGGTTCTCAGGGAGATGAAGAGAAGGTTTACGGCGTCAGCCAAAGCCAAGATGGGCGCCATGCTGTTAAAGGATCAGCTGATGGGAATAAAGAAGGAATTCAACTACGCCGAATACGGCGGGGCTCCCATACTGGGCGTAAAGGGAGGACTTCTTAAGATGCACGGGTCATCGGACGCTCTTGCCGTGAAGCAGACCATACTAAAGGCTGTGCCTTATGTGGAGCAGAAAGTAGTGGAAACCATAGAAAATTCCGTTCTTGAAATCGAGGAGATACTTGTAAGTGAACAGTGAAGAATTTCAGGAAAAGATAAGATACAGGTTTAAAGACAGAAGCCTTCTGGAGCAGGCACTGACTCACAGCTCCTTTTGCAGGGAAAGCTGCCGCGCCGCAGATAAATGCGGCGCTTACGGTGTTTTTGCGGAAAATAAGAAGAACAACGAAAGGCTTGAGTTTTTGGGGGATGCACTCTTTGACGCGGTGATAAGTGACGTCCTTTACAACAGAATGGCGGACGTGGACGAGGGCCAGCTTACCAGACTGAGAGCCCTCATCGTATGCGAAAGTTCTCTTGCCGAAGCGGCAAGACGCCTTGATGTGGGCAGGTTCCTTAATCTTGGAAAGGGAGAGGAAAGATCGGGAGGTCGAAGGCGCACATCCATTCTGGCCGACGCCATGGAAGCGGTAATAGGCGCCATGTATATCGACGGAGGATTCTCCCAGGTTCAGGATTTCATAAGACGGGAATTCGGAAAGACCATAGACGATGCCGTGGAAGGAAGGCTTTTCTACGACTATAAGACGAGGATACAGGAAATACTTCAGAAAAACGGAAATGCAGATATAAATTACGTCCTTGACAGAACCAGCGGGCCGGATCACGATAAGACCTTCTACGTAAGCCTTATCGCCGACGGAAAGCTTTTGGGACGGGGAATGGGAAAGAGCAAAAAAGAGGCGGAGCAGCATGCCGCCAGAGACGCTATAACGGGAGGAATCGGGCAGAATGTACTTTAAGAGGCTGGAGATGCACGGGTTTAAATCCTTTGCTGATCCGGTGGTGATAGAGTTTCACGAGGGGGTCACCTGCGTGGTGGGACCTAACGGAAGCGGAAAGAGTAACATAAGCGATGCCATCAGATGGGTGCTTGGAGAGCAGAGTCCAAAAGCTCTGCGGGGCGGCAGGATGGAAGAGGTAATCTTTGCCGGAACTGCAAGCAGAAGATCTCGCGGCATGGCAGAGGTCACTCTTGTAATAGATAATTCGGCGGGAATCCTGGACATAGACTATAACGAGGTCGCCATAACGAGGCGAATGTACCGCTCGGGAGAAAGCGAGTATCTCATAAACAACAACCAGTGCAGGCTCAGAGACATAAGAGAGCTGATTATGGACACCGGCATAGGCGTTGACGGATATTCCATAATAGGTCAGGGAAAGATCTCGGATATAGTGAGCAATAAACCTGAAAGCCGCAGGGAAATCTTTGAAGAGGCTGCAGGGGTGGTGCTGTATAAGAGCAGAAAGGCCGAAGCCGAGAGAAAGCTGGAGACTTCATCTGCAAACCTTGACAGGGTAAACGACATAATAGGAGAGATAGAGGACAGGATAGATACCCTGAAAGAGGACAGCGAAAAGGCTTCAGAGTACCTTGAGCTTAAGGAAAGGTACGAGGATCTTGAGATAAACATATCTTTAAGAACTATTGAAAGCCTTACGGAGAAAAACGACGAATACAGAAAAGACATTGAAAATCTTACGGCTTCTGCGGAAAGGCTTTCCGCGGGAAAGAGAGAGTCAGACGAATCCTTTGCAAAACTTGAGGCTGAAAACGGAGCTCTCGAGGAAAGCGAAAGAAAGCTGAGAGATGAGATAATGGCTCTGGCAGAGGAGATAAGCGCCATAGAAAACGCAGGAAAGCTTTCCAGGCAGCGGCTTTTGACCATAGAAAGGGACAGGGAGCGCCTTTCAGGGGAAATCGCAGGCCTTACAGAAAAACTGGAAAGCGAGAAGAGAAACCTTGAGAACATAAAGGAGTCCTGCAGCGCAGGGGCTGAGGCGTCTGAGGAGTCCGAAAAACTCTACGATGAGGCAAGGCGGCGTCATCTTCAGCTTTCAGGCCAGGCTGAAGAGGCAAAGAATGCGGCAGGCAGCGGAAACGATAAAATATTCTCCCTTCATTCGACTCTGTCTGAAAAAGAAGGGGAGATAAGGTCTATGGCGGGCCTGTTGGAAGGGCTTCAGAGGAGGCGCGAAAGCCTTGACTCCGACAGCGCAGGGGCTGAGAAGAACCTTAACTACCTGAAGGAGCAGCTTTCTGAGGCGGGATTTGCTGCAAAATCTGCGGAGGAAAAGATTTCCGAGCTGGAAAAGGAGATTTCCGTAACTGAAGGAAGGAAAGCCGAAGCTGAAAAGAGACTTAAAGCAGTAAACGCTGAAGGCTCAGAGCTTAAGATAGAGCTTGGGAGGCTCATCTCCAGGAAGAAGACCATAGAGGAGATGGAAGCCAATTACGAAGGATATAACGGAGCTGTAAAGACCGTTATGAAGTCCCATCTCAAAGGCATTTACGGAACGGCGGCATCACTTATGGAAGTGCCTGAGGGACTTGAGACTGCCATAGAGACCGCCATGGGGGCTTCCATGCAGAACATCGTCTGCGAAAAGGATGAAGATGCGAAAAAGGGCGTAAACCTTTTAAAATCCGAAAAGGCGGGAAGGGCCACATTCCTTCCTGTGGAATCGGTCAGGGGTGGTGACAGAGGCGATTTAGCAGGTCTTAAGGACAGGCCGGGATTCGTAGGAAGAGCGTCTGACTGCGTAAAATACGAGGAAAAATTTAAGGGCATTTTCTCATATCTTCTTGGAAGAGTCGTTATAGTGGAGAACATGGATAACGCCATAGCAATGTCAAAAAACGCCGGCTCGGGGCTCAGGTTCGTTACGCTTGCCGGAGAGGTAATAAGTCCTTCGGGAGCGATTACGGGAGGAGCTTACAGGAACAAAACCGCCAATATCCTGGAGAGAAAAAGGGAGATACTGAACCTTGAAAATGCAGTTTCAGATGGGGAAAAGAGACTGAGTGAAAGGGTTTCTGAACGGGAAAACCTGGAAAGAGTTATGGAAAGAAGCGAAGACGAGGCGGCAGGTTTAAAGGACGAGCTTCGCCAGGTTCAGCTTCAGAATACGGCCCTTCAGGGAACCATAAGATCCCTTTCTGACAGAATATCGGAAGCAGGAGCTTCAGGTGAGAAAACCGCAAGGGAAATGTCGGCTATCGATGAAGAGATAAAGGGCATACAGGAAAGAAAAGACGCCTTTGCAAAAGAAGCTGAATCCATTCGAAGTAAGATAGATGAAACGACGGCTGAGACCGAAAAGCTGATGGAAAAAGCTGAATCCCTGGCTTCTGAGATGAGAGATGCAGAGCAGGCCATGACCGATGCCAGAATCAGGATGAACACGGCCAGGTCGGAGCTTGACGGCAGTCTTTCTCTTCTGAAGAAAATCGAAGAAACGGCAGCCGACTACAGAAAGCAGATAGAGGCAAAGGAAGAAGAAGCTGAGAAACTGGAACAGGAAAGACTCGGCATCACTTCAGGAGAGTCGGAAGCGGAAAAAGTATCTGCAAAGAGAGCGGAAAGGGAGAAGGCCGAGGAAAATCTGGAAAAGACAGTTGCTGAAAGGCGCGTGATTGCGGAAAAGCGGGCTGTCGTTTCAGGGGAGATTTCATCTTTTGCCGAGAGAATAAACTCCATAAACGATCAGAAATATCAGCTGGAGCTTAAGCTTGGCAAGAACGATAACCAGATAGAAAATCACAAGAACAGGCTCTGGGATGAGTTTGAAAAGTCCTACGCAGAAGCGGCGGCTTTGAGGAAGGAAAACTTCGCTGTTACCCCTGCGGCAAAGGAAAGCAGAGCGATAAGAAACAGGATGAGAGAGCTGGGTGACGTCAACGTGGGAGCCATTGCCGAATACAGGTCGGTCAGCGAGAGATACGAGTTTCTTACCGGTCAGCGTGAGGACATACTCAAGGCCAGAGACGAGCTTAAATCCATCATTTCCGACATGGATAAGAATATCAGAGCCAGGTTCAAGGACAGCTTTGACAGGATAGTCGCCGAGTTCGAAAGCACCTTCAGAGAGCTTTTCGGCGGAGGTCACGCCGAGCTGAGAATGGAGGACGACAGCAATCCGCTGGAATCGGGCATCGACATTATCGCTCAGCCTCCGGGAAAGAAGCTTCAGAATATAAATCTGATGAGCGGCGGAGAAAAGACCATGACGGCCATTGCGCTCATGTTTGCCGTGCTTAAGACAAGGCCTGCTCCGTTCTGCATTCTGGACGAGGTGGAGGCGGCTCTTGACGACGCCAACATCGACAGGTTCGCGAAGTACCTGAGAAACTTCGACAATATCCAGTTCACACTGATAACCCACCAGAAGGCCACAATGGAGCATGCCGACGTTCTCTACGGCGTGACCATGCCTGAAAGGGGAATATCTGAAGTTCTCAGCCTGAGGCTGGGAGACGACTTCGAGCTTGATTAAACATAACTGAAAGGATATGACATATGGCTATTATAGGTGAAAAGAAAAAGGGCTTTTTCGGCAGACTCTCTGAGAGAATCGGAGACGTGATTATGGCGAGACCTTCCATAGACGAGGATATGCTGGACGAGCTTGAGGAAATCCTCATTACCTCGGACATAGGTATGGAAACGACGGTTAACATAATGGAAAGGCTGAGGGAGAAGATAAAATCCGAGCGCATTTCGGATCCCGAAGCCGTAAAGGGAGCCCTTGCATCAGTTATAGCTGAGATAATGGATAAAGGAGACAGGCAGGCTTTGTCGGATGAAACTCCTCTCGTCATCCTCGTTACGGGGATAAACGGAGGAGGAAAGACCACTTCCATAGCAAAGCTTGGATACCGCCTGAAGAACCAGGGAAAGAGCGTAATGTTTGCGGCGGCCGACACCTTCAGAGCGGCGGCGGCAGAGCAGCTTTCCCTGTGGGGTGAGAGAACGGGAATACCTGTTGTAAGGCACGGCGAAGGCGCAGATCCTTCGGCGGTGATATTCGATGCCATACAGTCTGCCAAAGCAAGAGGCACAGACGTTCTCATATGCGATACGGCGGGAAGGCTTCAGACCAGCAAAAACCTGATGAAGGAGCTGGAGAAGATGAACCGCGTCATTTCAAGGGAGTACGGGGAAGCTGCACGGGAAACCCTTCTCGTTCTCGATGCGACGACGGGAAAGAACGCAATTTCCCAGGCAAAGGAGTTTAACGAGGCGGCAGAGATTACGGGAATAATACTTACGAAGCTGGACGGCACGGCAAGGGGAGGAATCGCCGTAACCGTCACCGACGAGTTTGACATACCGATTAAATTTATAGGAGTAGGGGAAAAGATGGAAGATCTGAAAGTCTTTGACCCGGAGGAATTTGCCGGAGGTATTTTCGATGAGTAAGCCGGTTGTAGCCGTAATAGGCAGACCTAACGTGGGTAAATCCACATTTTTCAACAGAATAGTAGGAAAGAGAATATCCATAGTGGAGGATACGCCGGGCGTTACGAGAGACAGGATATACGCTGAAGCGGAGTGGAACGGAATTCACTTTGGCCTCATAGACACGGGCGGAATCGAGCCCGACAGCAAGGACGTCATACTGTCCCAGATGAGGGAGCAGGCCCAGGTGGCTATGGATATGGCAGACGTCATCCTCTTCATAGTGGACGGCAAGGAAGGCATAACTTCGGCAGACGAAGAAGTGGCCAGCATGCTGAGAAGAAAGGGAAGAGAAATCGTCCTTCTGGTGAACAAAATCGATAATCCCAGGAAGATTCCAGATACCTTCTACGACTTCTACTCATTAGGCGTAGGAGAGCCTATACCGGTTTCCGCAGCCAACATGCTTAACCTGGGAGACGTTCTGGACAGGATAGTTGCAAGCTTTCCCGAAGGAGCAGGAGAAGAGGACGACAGCACAAAGGTTGCCGTCATAGGAAAACCTAACGTGGGAAAATCCTCTCTCATAAACAAGCTTCTGGACGAAAAGCGTGTTATCGTTTCAAACATAGCCGGAACGACAAGGGACTCCATAGACACGCCGTTTACCTGGCAGGGCGAAGAGTACACGCTCATAGATACAGCCGGAATCAGAAGGCAGAGTAAGATAAACGAAAACATTGAAAAGTACAGCGTCATAAGAGCCGTTGCGGCCATAGAGCGTTCCGACGTCTGTCTTCTCGTAATAGATGCCACGGAAGGAATAACGGAACAGGACAAGCGCATAGCCGGAGTCGCCCACGAAGCAGGAAAAGGCGTAATTATCGTTGTGAACAAGTGGGATCTCCTTAAGAAGGAGACTAACACCATGAAGGAATACAGGGAGGCCATCGAAGCGGAGCTTCCATTCCTCTCATACGCTCCGACCCTTTTCATCTCGGTTCTCACGGGACAAAGGGTGCAGGAAGTCATGAAGATAGTGAAGACCGTAGCAGAGAACAGATCCATGAGAGTTCCTACGGGACAGCTTAACAGCCTGATTTCCGATGCGGTGATGATGAAGCAGCCCCCTTCCGATAAAGGTAAGCGACTTAAAATATATTATGTAACCCAGGTGGGAATAAGGCCGCCTCTGTTCTCATTCCAGATAAACAAGAGAGAACTCATGCACTTCTCCTACGCCAGATATCTGGAAAACAAGATAAGAGAGGCGTTTAACTTCGACGGAACGTCGATTAAATTCGTATTCAGAGAAAAAGGAGAAAAAGAGCAGTAATGGATAATCTCTATCTCGTTTTGGCAGTAGCGATAGCGTATCTTCTGGGCAACATCTCCCCTTCCACCATACTGGCAAGAATGGCCGGAAAGGACATTAAGAAAGAGGGAAGCGGAAATGCCGGAACCACCAACGCTCTCAGGGTTCTGGGAAAGAAAGCTGCTCTCATAACTCTGGTAATTGATATTGGAAAAGGAGTCGTGGCAGTTCTGCTGGGAGGCCTCATTGCGGGGTCTGAGGCAGCTATGATATGCGCTCCTGCGGTGTTCATCGGCCACGTATGGCCCGTTCTCCTGAAATTCAAGGGGGGAAAGGGAGTGGCCACAGCTTTTGGGACTCTTCTTGCCGTGAACTGGCAGCTGGCCCTCATATGCCTGGCAATCGTAATAGTGGTCGTAGCGATTACAAGAATGGTTTCTCTCGGATCTGTTACGGCAGCAGTGTGCTTCGTGGTCTTGGCCCATTTCATGGAGCCGGGATTTTTCTGGCCGGGGCTTGTGATGGCGGTAATCCTCATATTCAAGCACAGAACCAACATAGGCAGGATAATCCGGGGAGAAGAGAGCAGGATAAGCTTTAAGAAGTAGAACTTAAGGAGAATTCACATGAAAATCGGCGTAATCGGCGCAGGAAGCTGGGGAACGGCTCTGGCTGTGCTTCTTGAAAAGAAAGGCACGGAGGTCTTCATGACCGGAAGAAACCGGGAGCACCTGAGAGCCATGAAAAAAGAACGTGAAAACAGGAAGTACCTTCCGGGTGTCACCCTTGGAGAAGGCATATCCTTTGTCTACACCATGGAGGAGGCGGCAAAGGATGCAGATATCGTCATGTTTTCGGTTCCGGCCCAGACTTTCAGGGAAAACTTCAGCAGGTGCCTTCCGTATATCGGAGACGATACAATAGTGGTTAACGTTGCCAAGGGCATAGAGCAGGGCAGCCTTAAGAGGCTTTCCGAAATAGCCGAAGAACTTAAGCCGGGAGTGAAGTACGCCGTCCTTTCAGGGCCTTCCCATGCTGAGGAAGTTGGGAAACTTCTTCCTACGACGGTTACAGTGGCTTCATCTGACGAGGAAATAGCGAAGAAAATCCAGGAAGTCTACATGACTGACAGGTTCAGGGTATACACCAACAAAGACGTCATCGGGACGGAGCTTGGAGGCGCCCTTAAGAACATAATGGCGCTGGGCGCCGGCATTTCCGACGGTTACGGCTTTGGCGACAACGCGAAAGCTGCTCTCATGACGAGAGGCCTTGCGGAGATTACGCGGCTGGGAATCGCCATGGGCGCAAAGCCGGACACCTTTGCAGGCCTTGCAGGGGTCGGAGACTTAATCGTCACGTGTACCAGCATGCATTCCAGGAACAGAAGGTGCGGAATACTCATCGGCAACGGAATAAAGCCCAGCGAGGCGGTTAAGGAAATCGGCATGGTGGTAGAAGGTATATACACTGCTTCGGCTGCTGAAGCCCTTGCAAAGAAATACGGAGTCGAGATGCCTATTACTGAGACGCTGAATCTCTGCATCGAGGAAAAGATAACTGCGGCCGACGCCATAACCAGGCTGATGGGAAGAAGCCCGAAGAGCGAGGGCCACGAAAGCTACGGACTTTGATACAAAGGAAAAAATACATCTATGATAAGAAAGTTTCACATAACCACGTTCGGATGCCAGATGAACGAGCACGACTCCGAAATCATCGCAGGTCTTCTTACCGAAGACGGATACATGGAGACGGATAACAGAGACGAAGCCGACGTGGTGATAATAAATACGTGCAGCATCAGGGAAAACGCCGACAAGAGATTTTTCGGCACCCTGGGACAGCTGAAAAAGAGAAAGGAAAGGGAAGAGGACTTCATGGTGTGCGTGTGCGGATGCATGATGCAGCAGCAGCACATAATAGATACCATAAAGGCGAAGTACCCGTGGGTGGACGTGATATTCGGCACCCATAACATAGACGCATTCCCCAGACTTCTTAGAAACGCATATTCGGAAAAGACGAAACAGAGGGAAATCCTTGACGGCGGCGGAGACATAGTGGAAGGACTTCCGTCCATAAGAAAGTTCAGGTGCAAGGCCCTCGTAAACATAATGTACGGCTGCAACAATTTCTGCACCTATTGCATAGTGCCTTACACCAGAGGCAGGGAGAGGAGCAGAAAGCCTGAAGCCATAGTCAGCGAAGTGAAAAATCTGGTGGCCGACGGAGTCAAAGAGGTCATGCTCTTAGGGCAGAACGTAAACTCGTATAACGGAGGGGATACGGATTTTGCGGGGCTCATATACATGCTTAACGACATAGAAGGCCTGGAGAGAATAAGGTTTATGACAAGCCATCCCAAGGATCTTTCGGACAGGCTCATAAAGGCCTACGTGGACTGTGACAAACTCTGCAAGAACATACATCTTCCCGTTCAGTCGGGGTCGTCTGCTGTTTTAAAGAGAATGAACAGGCACTACGACAGGGAAAAGTACCTGAGTCTGGTGGAAAAGCTAAAAGAAGCCGTTCCTGAGATAACGATGTCCACGGACATAATAGTGGGATTTCCGGGGGAAACGGAGGAAGATTTTGATGATACTTTAAGCCTGGTGCGCCAGGTGGAATACGACTCCGCGTTCACATTCCTTTACTCCATCAGGAAAGGAACCCCGGCTGAAAGGTACGAGGATCAGATTCCCGAAGAGGTGAAGCACGAAAGGTTCAACCGCCTTGTGGAGCTTATAAACGAAATCAGCGCCAGGAAAAACAAGGCTTACGAGGGCAGAATCGAAAAAGTCCTCGTAGAGGGACCGGGAAAGACGGGAGAAAACATATATGCGGGACGCACCGACGGATTCAAGCTCGTCAACTTCTATTCGGAGGAAGACGTTACCGGAAAAATGTTAGATATAGAGATAACCAGAGGAAAGACATTCAGTCTTGAAGGCCGGATTGTTTAACCGGGCCGGGAAAGGAGCATTAAAATGAGAAACGATTTAGGACTTATTCACATCTACTGCGGAGAGGGAAAGGGAAAGACAACCTGCGCCGTAGGACTTACCGTGAGAGCTTCCGGATACGGACTTAAGGTTCTGTTCATGCAGTTTCTTAAGACGGGAAAGAGCAGCGAGCTGAAGGTGCTTGCCGGCCTTGACGGAGTCGACATTCTGGAGACTACCCCTGTGACGAAGTTTTCCTTCCAGATGACAGAAGAGGAAAAGGAGGAGACAAGAAGAATCAGCGCAAAGGAAATCGCCGATGCCGCGAAGGCAACTGAAGGAGGAGCATACGACATGCTGGTTATGGACGAAACTCTGGGAGCCATTGAAGCGGGGCTTCTGGACGAGAAGGTTGTGGTAGATTTCCTTAAGAACAAGCCTGAGCATCTGGAGGTGGTTCTCACGGGCAGATATCCGTCCGATGAGCTTGTGGAGCTTGCCGACTACGTTTCCAGAATCGACAAGGTAAAGCATCCTTACGACAGAGGCATCAAAGCCAGAAAGGGCATAGAGGCGTAAAAATGGCAGAATCCAGTCTGGGATATAAGCTGAGGGTTCTCAGAAAGGCCAGCTTTGGCAAGTTTTTTGACGTGGTCAAGACCGCAAGCGAAAGGTCGGGAAAGAGCAAAGCGTACTGCATGACGGACATGCTTGGATGCATGAGGAAGTATGGAGCCGGATATTACGACTACATCATTTTTCAGTTCTACAACCTGACTCCGGCTCAGAGAGACACGTATCTTACCAGATTCAGGAGCAAAAAGCTCATAATGCAGTATAACGATGAAAGTTATGCTCACATATTCGACAACAAGAACGAGTTCAACCACGTTTTCAAAGACTACATCGGAAGAAAATTCGTCGATATGGAAAGCAATACCGATGAGGAAATCATCGACTACATATCGAATACGAAGAGAATTTTCGCCAAGATGAAGGACCTTACCTGCGGCCACGGAGCGGAGATAATCGATACCTCCGAATTTGAAAACAGCGAAGCCGTCTTAAGGTATGCAAGGGAAAAGAACTTCGGAACCCTTGAGGATATAATAGAAAACCATCCGGCTCTTGCGGAGATGTATCCGTGCTCCGTCAACACCATGAGGATGATTACCCTTATCGGAGACGACGGAAAACCTCATCTCATATACGCGGTTCAGAAATTCGGAAACAACGGAAGAATCGTCGACAACTACGGACTTCACGGCCCGGTAGACCTTGAAACGGGAGAATTTCTATTCCCGGCTCATCCCGGCGAAACGACGGCTGATGAGCTCTTCACCGTTCATCCGTATACGGGCAAGGAGATAGTCGGCTTTGTGACGCCTATGTTTAAGGAAGCTAAGGAGATGGTTCTCAAAGCCGCCATGGTGGTGCCGCAGATGCGATATGTGGGATGGGACGTTGCAGTAACTCCTAACGGGCCTGCCATAATAGAGGGGAATAATTACTGCGCTCACGATTTCTGGCAGCTTCCGGGACAGACGCCGGGAGGAATCGGAATCATCCCGACCCTTATGAAGATAGTTCCAAGCTTTAAGTACAGATAGACGTAGACGGAGGTTTTAAATGGGAAAACTAAGGTTTGCCATAGCGCTTACGGCGGCAAAGCTTTCTGTTATCGCGCTTAAAATTACAAAGAGAAACGGAACAAACTTTCCCGGCGTAGTCGCTATTAAAATATGTCCGGACTTTCTGAAGTACATAAACAGACCGGAAAAAATAATAGCGGTTACGGGAACCAACGGCAAGACTACCGTTTCCAATCTTCTCAGGGATGTTCTCGCTCAGGCCGGAAAAAGGGTGCTTAACAACGGACTCGGCTCCAACATAGCTTCGGGAATCGCCGCGTGCCTCATTTCAGGAGTGAATATTTTCAACAGGGAAAAGTACAGGGCCGCAGTTCTAGAGGTGGACGAAAGGTCCGCCCTTCGCATATTCCCCTATGTAAAGCCCGACATGATGGTCGTAACCAATCTTTCCAGGGATTCCATAATGAGAAACGCCCACCCGGAGTACATAAGGAAAATACTCGAGGATAACATTCCACCGGAAACCAGGCTTGTTCTCAACGCTGACGACCTTCTTTCGGCAGGAATAGCACCGGGTAACGACAGGGTTTACTTCGGCATAGAGAAAATGGAAGGGGATAAGACGGAAAGCTGCAACCTGATAAACGATATGCAGATATGCCCGCGGTGTCATACGAGACTTAAGTACGAATACGTAAGGTACAGCAGCATAGGAAGGGCCTACTGCCCGGAATGCGGCTTCAGGTCTCCTGAATACGACTGTGCGGCATATAATGTTGATTTGGACTCTATGATTATGGATGTCAAAGCGGGAGACGAGTCTGAACACTTTGATATAATGAACGAAGGAATTTTCAACATCTACAATCAGGTTACGGTCATAACGGTAATGCATGAACTGGGATACAGCCTTTCTGAAATCAGGAATTTCATGTCAAAGGCCGGAATAGTAAAGTCCAGGTATAACGTGACAAAGTGCGGCGACAAGACTGTAACCATGCTCCTTTCTAAGGATAAGAACGCTTACGCAGGGTCCCGTGTTTTCGAATACATTGCGTCACAGCCGGGAGATAAGGAAGTCATCCTCATGATGAACTGTCTGGGGGATGTAAAGCACTGGTCTGAGAACACGTGCTGGCTGTACGACTGCGATTTTGAATTTTTAAACGGCCACGGAATCAGGCACATAATCGTCACCGGGCCGAGAGAGAAGGACTATAAGCTAAGGCTTCTCATGGCAGGAATATCGGAAGATATTATATCGGCCTGCGAGACGGAAACCGATGCTCCGGGACTTCTTAAGCTGTTTGAAAACGACAACGTCTACATTCTCTACGGCACGGACTCCATCGCCCTGGCCGGGAGAGTAAAGGCAGGCGTCCTTGCCGCAATGGGAGAGGAGGGGACAAAGTGAGAGTAGAGGTTCTGTTTCCTGAAATAGCAAATCTTTACGGGGAACTTGGAAATATAAGGTATCTGGAAAAATCCGTTCCCGGAGTTAAAATAAAAGAAACTTATGTAAACGAAAAACCCGCCTTCCTGGACGCAGGATGCGGTGACGGGGAAGGTTTTGACCTGGTGTATATGGGAACCATGAGCGAAAGCTCCCAGCTTCTCGTCATGGATAAACTGGCTCCGTACAGGGACGAGCTGATTTCGTCCATAGAGGGAGACCAGAGGATTCTCGTGACCGGAAACGCACTGGAGATTTTCGGAAAGTTCATTTCCGACGATACGGGGGAAAAACAGCAGTGCATGGGGATTTTTGGTTTTCACACGGAAAGAAAGATGATGAAGAGATTCAACTCCCTCTATCTGGGCAAATACGGAGACATAGACGTGGTCGGCTATAAGAGCCAGTTCACTCACTCCTTTTACGACGATGAAAATCTTAAGCCTTTGTTCATGACGGAAAGAGGCCCCGGCTTTAACCCTGAAGTTAAAGAGGAGGGGATAAGGTATAAAAACTTTATGGCAACATATGTAATCGGCCCCCTCTTTATTCTGAATCCGCCTCTCATGACGGAAATTTTAAGGGAGGCAGGAACAGACGTGAAACCTGCCTTTGAAGAAGCTGCAATGGATGCCTACAGAAGCAGGGTGGCAGAGTACAGCAACCCTAAGACGGGATTTTATTATTAACGCTTCGCAAAGCGTTCACCGTATCTTTACATTCCCGGGTTAAAATTACACAGACATTTAGACTTAAGAGGAAGCTGGAATAAAAACATATGAACAGATTCAAACAATACTTAAATTCACCTCTGGGGATTTTCATAATTCTCCTGTTTCTGCTGAATCTGGTTTCCGGAGCATACACCAATCCGCTGGACTGGATCATGTCTAAGATAATGATGCTGCCGGGAATCGTCATCGGACTTTCGGTTCACGAATGGGCTCACGGTTTCGTATCCCATAAGCTGGGAGACCCTACGCCGAAGATGCAGGGAAGACTGACTTTAAATCCCGCAGCTCACATAGACCCCATAGGATTTCTGTCCCTGCTCATATGCGGCTTCGGATGGGGTATTCCGGTGGAGATAGACCCAAGGTACTATAAGCACAGAAGATCCGGCGAGATGATGGTGGCCTTTGCGGGAGTTGCCATGAATTTCATAACTGCCGTAGTTTTCGCCTTCATTGTGAAAGGAATATACACAGCGTCAGCAGTCTTTGCACTTAGCGCCGTGGGGGGAGTAATCATAGAGATACTCCTGTACGTCGTAAGGATAAACGTGGTGCTCATGGCTTTCAACCTGCTGCCTATACCTCCTCTGGACGGGTTTAATATAGTAACGGAGATATTCAACCTGAGAAAGTACGGATGGTGGTATAAGGTATACAGGTACGGATTTCTAATTCTCTTTGCATGTATAATGCTGAGAATTACAGGTATTTTGCTCAATGCGCCGATAAAAGCCATATACAGCTTGCTGCTGCATATATTGTACCTATAAAGTCTTTGATTTAAGACCTGAGAAGAGAGCATTTTTCTCTCTTTTCGGGTCTTTTTTTTCATAAACCAGTTGCCCGAAAGTCTTAAAACATATATTATAAGAGAGGCGGCCTTAGGATGAAAAGGAGCCGCGAAAGGAGAAGAATATGTCCCTTCACATAGTACTTGTAAATCCTGAAATTCCGCCTAATACGGGCAATATCGCGAGGACGTGCGCAGCTACGGATACCTGCCTTCACCTTGTGAAGCCCCTGGGCTTTTCCATAGACGATAAATCTCTTAAGAGGGCGGGCCTTGACTACTGGCCCTACGTGAAGCTTACGGTTCACGAAAGCCTTGACGACTTTATGAGGGAATACGCGGGAGCGAGGATGTTTCTCGCTACGACAAAGGGTGCGCGTCTTTATACGGAGCCGGAGTACAGGGACGGAGACATGTTTCTCTTCGGCAGAGAGACGGCGGGGCTTCCGAGAGACTTTATAGACGAACACAGAGATTTTGCCATAAGGATACCCATGAGCGAAAGCACCAGGCTGAGATCTTTCAATCTGGCCAATTCCGCCAACATCGTTTTGTTTGAAGCTTTGAGGCAGCTGGGCTTTCCGGGACTGAAATAGCTCTAGGCAACCCGGAAAAAGTATGGTATAATATTTGCATACGGAGAGTGCCTTATGAGATTAGGATATGAACTGACAATTGAACAGACCCAGAAGCTGTCGATGACGCCGGAGCTTATCCAGGCCATACAGATCTTGCAGTTTAACAACCAGGAGCTGTCTGACTACATCCAGAACGAGCTTCTGGAAAATCCCGTACTGGAAGCTGAGAAACTGGACAGCGAAGCTGAGATAGATATAAGGGAGAAGATCGCAGAATCGGACTATGAGCTCGATACCTACAGGCAGTGGGAGAATTCAGCCGATGACGATGACAGCGACTATACCTACGAGCAGTACGTTTCCTTTAAGTACACCCTTGTGGATTATCTTCTCGGCCAGCTGCAGTTTTCCAATTTGAAGGGCAGGTGCGCCGAAATCGGGAGATATATGATCGAGGCCATCGACGATAACGGGTATCTTACCATGTCCGTGGAGGAAATCGCTGAGACCATGAACGCCACCACAGAGGAAGTGGAAAAGGTCCTCGACGTGATTCAGACCTTTGATCCCGTAGGAGTGGGAGCCAGGAATCTCAGGGAATGCCTCATCATTCAGCTTGCCGCCAGGGGAGAACTGGATGACGAGACGGAGTTTGTCATCGAGAACATGCTGGAAGCTCTTGCCGATAACAGGATATCTCAGATCGCCAAGACTTTGGGGATTAAGAATCAGGATGTTCAGAAAATTGCGGATAAAATAAGATCTCTGGAACCTAAGCCGGGCAGACTTTACGATTCGGATGAAAACGTCAAGTACATAGTGCCCGATGTTTTCGTGGAAAAAATAGACGGCGAGTACGTCGTGACCACCAACGACACCAGCATGCCGAGGCTCATGGTAAGCTCCTACTACAACAGACTCAGCGCCGAAGCAGCCAAGGACGAGGAGCTTAACAAATATCTGAATAACCGCTTTAACGCCGCAGTTTGGCTCATAAAGAGCATAGAGCAGAGAAAGCACACCATATATAACGTGGCTACGGCCATAGTGAGATATCAGCAGGACTTTTTCGATTACGGTGAGAAGCATCTTAAACCTCTGACCCTTAAGCAGATAGCGGAAGAGGTTGGAATTCACGAGTCCACCGTCAGCAGGTCCATAAACGGAAAATACATGCAGAGCCCAAGAGGGGTGTTCGAGCTGAAATACTTCTTCACCAGCGGTGTGGCTTCAGGAGACGGAACCGGAGTTTCGTCCAACAGCGTGAAGAGCTTCATAAAGGAAATAATAGACGGAGAAGACCCGAAAAAGCCTTACAGCGATCAGGAGATGGCAGACATTTTAAAGGCTAAGGGAATAGATATATCCAGAAGAACCGTTGCTAAATACAGGGAAGGCATGCACATTTTGTCCTCGTCTAAGAGAAGACGCTTCTGATGTGCCGCCTGTTTTGACAGCCTGAAACAGTACGTCCATAATGCCGGAACGCGGCATAAAATAAATCAAACTTTAATCCAGAAAAAGAGATACGGAGGTTTAAAATGGCAATTAAAGTTGGTATCAGCGGTTTTGGAAGAATCGCCAGAGTGGTAATCAGAGCAGCTATGAACATGCCTGAAATCGAGATTGCAGGCATTAACGTGAGAAACGCGGATCTCGATTATCTCGTTTACATGCTGAAATACGACACTACTTTCGGCAGATTCCCTAAGGAGCTCGGCAAGTACGATGAGGGCCTTATCATCGACGGAAAGAAAATTCCCGTTTACAGCGAGTCCGAAGCCAAGAACATTCACTGGGACGTATGCGGCGCAGAGTATATCGTAGAAGCTACAGGCGCGTACACGACTACTGAAAAGGCTATGGATCACATCAAAGCGGGAGCTAAGAAGGTTATCATTTCAGCACCGGCAAAGGATAAGACCACGCCGACGTTCGTATACGGAGTAAACTCCGACGAATACACCAGCGACATGGACGTCGTATCCAACGCATCCTGCACTACCAACTGTCTGGCGCCTCTCTGCAAGGTCCTGGAGGATAACTTCGGAATCGAGCAGGGACTCATGTCCACAATCCATTCCGCTACCGCAAAGCAGAAGGTGGTAGACGCCAGATCCATGAAGGACTGGAGAACGGGAAGATCCGTCTTCGGAAACGTTATTCCTTCCACCACAGGCGCGGCAAAGGCTGTAGGTCTGGTAATTCCGGCGCTGGCAGGAAAGATGACAGGCATATCCTACAGAGTTCCTACTGCCGACGTTTCAGTAATCGACCTCAACGTTGTGCTTAAGACTTCCGCTTCCTACGACGCCATATGCAGAGCCGTAAAGAAGGCTTCCGAGACTTATCTTCACGGCGTCATAGAGTACGTTGACGACGAAGTGGTATCCGGAGATTTCGTAGGCGATCCTCACACCTCCATCTTCGACGCAAGAGAGGGTATAGAGCTTAACGACAAATTCTTCAAGCTCATAGCTTTCTACGACAACGAGTTCGGCTATTCCAGCAAGATTCTTGAGCTTATAAAGCATATGTATGAGGTGGATAACGCCAAATAGGAGATTCGCTGATGAAAAAGACTGTAAGAGATATAAGCTGGCAGGGCGTTCGCGCCCTCGTCCGCTGTGATTTCAACGTGCCTCTTGACGGGGACGGAAATATAACCGACGATACCAGAATCAGAGCAGCCCTTCCTACCATAGAATATCTTACGGATAACGGGGCAAAGGTCATAATAATGTCTCACCTGGGAAGGCCAAAGGGTGAACCGAAGCCTGAGTACAGCCTGAGGCCCGTTGCAGAGAGACTTTCGGAGATTATGGGAAAGCCGGTTCTCTTTGCTGAAAGTCCCGTTGTCGTGGACGACAATGTAAGGACAAAGCTCGCAGGCCTTAAGGATGGGGAAGTTGCTCTTCTTGAGAACGTAAGATACAGGAAAGAAGAGACTGAAAACGGAAGAGAGTTTTCCGAAGAACTCGCTTCCTTAGGCGACGTCTTTGTCCAGGAGGCTTTCGGAACGGCGCACCGTGCCCATTCCTCCACGGCGGGAGTAGCTGAATTTCTTCCTGCCGTTTCGGGATTCCTCATCGAGAAGGAAGTGAAATTCCTGGGCGATGCCGTTGAAAATCCGGAAAGACCTTTTGTGGCTATAATGGGCGGCGCCAAGGTAGGCGATAAGATTAAGGTCATCGAGAACCTTATGAAGAAGGTAGATACCCTTATCATAGCAGGAGGCATGAGCTATACGTTCTTCAAGGCCATGGGTCTTGAAATAGGAACGTCCATTCTGGACGAGGGAAGCATCAGCCTTGCAGGAGAGCTTCTGACAAAGGCTGAAAAGTCCGGCGTAAAGCTTCTCCTTCCTGTGGACGTCGTCTGCGCCGATGAGTTTAAAAACGACGCAAAGACGGTAACTGTTGACAGGGAACACATTCCTTCGGACATGATGGGAATGGATATAGGCCCTGAGACTGTGAAGCTTTTTGGAGAAGAACTTAAGGCTGCAAAGATGGTTGTCTGGAATGGCCCGGCAGGAGTCTTTGAGATGCCTGAATTTGCAAAGGGAACCAGAGCCATCGCCGAAATTCTTGCAGATTCCGATGCCGTTACCATCATAGGCGGAGGAGATTCTGCCGCAGCGGTAAAAAGCTTTGGACTTGAGGATAAGATGACGCATATTTCAACAGGCGGCGGAGCATCTCTCGAATTTCTCGAGGGAAAAGAGCTTCCGGGCATTGCAGTAATTCAGGAGGCGTAGATATATGGGAATGAGAGTCCCTCTTATAGCCGGAAACTGGAAGATGTATAAGACCAGAAAGGAAGCGCGGGAGTTTGCACGGCGCTTCAGAGAGCTTTATCACGATACTGATATCAGGGCAGCGATTATAGCGCCTTTTACCCAGCTTGACGTTCTGGTGGAAACTTTTAAGGGAAGCGGCATAGGCGTTGGAGCCCAGAACGTACACTTTGAGGACGAAGGAGCCTTCACCGGGGAGGTTTCCGTTCCTATGCTGAAGGAGCTCGGGGTGGACTACTGCATAGTGGGACATTCCGAGAGGAGACAGTACTTCGGGGAAACCGATGAAACCGTAAACCTTAAGGTGAAAAAGCTTTTAAGGGAAAGCGATATTATTCCGATTATGTGCGTAGGCGAAGTGCTCGCTGAAAGGGAAGCAGGCGTTCAGAACGATGTGGTTTTCCGGCAGCTTGAAAAAGGTCTAGACGGACTTACATCTGAAGAAGCGGGCAAACTGGTCATAGCCTATGAGCCTGTCTGGGCCATAGGGACGGGAAAAACCGCCACGCCGCAGCAGGCGGAGGAGATGTGCGCCATGATAAGGGAAAGGATTTCCGAAATGTTCGGTGAGGATACCTGCGATAAGGTCATCATCCAGTACGGAGGTAGCGTAAAGCCTGAAAACGCTACGGAGATAATGAACATGGACGAAATCGACGGATCTCTCGTAGGCGGAGCCAGTCTGGACCCGGAGAAATTCATGGAAATAATCGATTTCTGATGGAAATTGTATTTAAAGCCGCCGGAATGCGCAGGAAAAAGTGCCTGAAAAGTGTTCAGGCGGCCACTTTTTGCTTGATTTTGGCCTGCTTGTATGATAAAGTTTAATGGTTAGAATTCTAAAGGAGGGACGATAATGCATACTGCTTTAATGGTTATCCTTGCGATAGTCAGCATATTCCTCATCGCTACAGTTTTGCTGCAGCCGGGAAACAGCGACGGACTTTCGGGCTCCATCGCAGGAGGAGCTGAGCAGCTTTTCGGAAAGAAGAAGAGCAGAGGATATGAAGCCATATTGAAGAAGATGACCGTAGTTGCAGCGATACTTTTCATAGTTATATCGCTGGCGCTGGTTACCATTTCATAATAAAGCTTTAAATTTTATTTTAAATATTGCTTGGAAGAGAGGTGCTTGGAGTGAGGGACCTCTTGTATTTTCGAGCAAAGAGGAGGTATTATCTTATGATCAATTGGTTGGTTCCTGTCGCAGCCCTGATCGGTATCATAGTAGCGGGAGCTCTCGCTTCCTGGATATCCAAGGCTGAGGAAGGAACAGACAGAATGAAGGAAATCTCTGGCTACATCAGAGAAGGAGCCATGGCTTTCCTTGGAAGAGAATATAAGACGATGATCATCGTAATCGCAGTTCTCTTCGTTCTCATCGGTTTCGGAATCAAGTGGCTTACGGCCATCCTCTACGTAATCGGTGCGGTTCTTTCCGTTCTCGCAGGTTTCTGCGGAATGAAGGTGGCTACATTAGGTAACGTGAGAACGGCTAACGCAGCTATGACTTCCGGAATGCCTAAGGCTCTTAAGATCGCTTTCAGAAGCGGATCCGTTATGGGTCTTTGCGTAGCAGGTTTCGGACTTTTCGGTCTGGGTGTTGTATTCTGTGTCCTCGACCTTGCCGACGTTGTTGAATGCATCACAGGCTTCGGTCTCGGAGCATCCTCCATGGCTCTCTTCGGAAGAGTAGGAGGCGGTATCTACACAAAGGCAGCCGACGTAGGCGCTGACCTGGTAGGTAAGGTAGAAGCAGGAATCCCTGAGGACGACCCTAGAAACCCTGCAGTTATAGCAGATAACGTAGGTGATAACGTAGGAGACGTTGCAGGAATGGGTTCCGACCTTTTCGAGTCCTATGTAGGATCTATCATTTCCGCCATTACCCTTGCATCCGTTGCAGTTGCCAACGCTACAGAGGCTTCGTTCCTCACTGAAGAGACAGCAGCATTATTCCCGCTGGTTCTCTCCGCAGTAGGAATCATCGCATCCGCTATAGGAATTCTCTGCGTAAGAGGCGGAGATAACGTAAACCCTGCCAAGGCCCTTAACATGGGTACTTACATCGCAGGCGTTATAGTAATCGTTGCTTCCATCGTTTTATCCAAGGTTATGATGGGAGATTACACCTATGCATGGGCCATCATCGCAGGTCTTATCGTAGGTATAGCCATAGGTAAGATTACCGAGGTTTACACCTCTTCCGACTATGCTTCCGTAAAGAAGATTGCAGAGCAGTCTCAGACCGGTGCAGCTACTACCATCATCAGCGGTCTCGGAGTAGGAATGATGTCCACACTTCTTCCTATCCTTCTCATCGCTGTAGGTATTTTCGTATCCTACTACTTTGCAGGAGTATACGGAATCGCGCTTTCCGCAGTAGGTATGCTTTCCACTACGGGTATCACCGTTGCCGTTGACGCATACGGCCCTGTATCCGATAACGCCGGCGGTATCGCAGAAATGTCAGAGCTTCCTCACGAAGTAAGAGAAATCACCGATAAGCTTGACTCCGTAGGTAACACTACCGCTGCTATCGGTAAGGGATTCGCTATCGGATCTGCTGCTCTTACGGCTCTTGCCCTCTTCGTATCTTATGCTGAAGTAGCTAAGATTGAAATGGTAAGCCTTCTGAGCCCTATCGTAATCATAGGTCTCTTCATCGGAGCAATGCTTCCGTTCCTCTTCTCTGCCATGACCATGAATTCCGTAGGTAAGGCAGCTAACCAGATGATCGAAGAGGTTAGAAGACAGTTCAGAGAGAAGAAGGGAATCATGGAAGGAACTGAAAAGCCTGACTATGCAAGATGCGTAGACATCTCCACAGGCGCAGCTCTCCGCGAGATGATCATCCCTGGTCTCATGGCTATCGTTGCACCGCTTCTCGTAGGATTCGTTCTCGGATCCGAGGCTCTTGCAGGTATGCTTGCCGGAGCTCTTGCATCCGGAGTTCTCCTTGCCATCATGATGGCTAACGCAGGCGGCGCATGGGATAACGCTAAGAAGTACATCGAAGAAGGAAACTACGGCGGAAAGGGAAGCGAGCCTCATAAGGCAGCAGTTGTAGGAGATACCGTAGGAGATCCGTTCAAGGATACTTCCGGTCCTTCCATCAACATCCTCATCAAGCTGATGACTATCGTTGCAGTAGTATTCGCACCGCTCTTCGGTACCGGACTTCTGTAAACAGAATAACTGATTTTTTAAGGCGCGGACGAAGTTTTCCGCGCCTTTTGAGTTTGTGCGAATGACGTCGCACTTTTTACAGGCGAACACATTACATGAGGTGAAGGATATGAGCAAAAAGAAAGAGCACGCGCCTAAGACCAACGCCATGAGAATAGCGGAAGCTGCCGGCAAGGAATACCTGGTTCACACCTACGATGCGCCCGATGGATTCCTTGACGGCGTGTCTGTGGCAAAGGCGACGGGACAGAACCCGGAGAAGGTATTTAAAACTCTCGTCACCGTGGGACACAGCAAGGAAAACTACGTCTGCGTAATCCCCGTAGCCGAAGAGCTGGACCTTAAGAAAGCGGCGGCATATTTTGGCGAAAAGAACATAGAAATGATAAGGGCGGCCGACATAACGAAAACCACGGGATACATAAAGGGAGGATGCTCTCCCATCGGCATGAAAAAGCCGTTCAGGACGGCCATAGACGAAACGGCGCTGAACCACGACACCATAGTAGTAAGCGGCGGCAAGGTGGGCTTGCAGATGGAAATGAATCCTAGGGATATTGCGGAGCTTACAGGGGCTGGATTTACAAACCTTAAGAAAAGTTAACTTTCTTAAGGTTATTTCATATGGTAATATGAATAAAAGAAAATCCGAATCCCACTTAAAGCGGGCAGAAAAGGAGAGGTTATGGAAAAGTACAAGATTCTCATAGCAGAAGATGACAGGGATATCGTAGAGCTTCTCGCATTATATCTGAATAACGCGGGATATGACGTTACACCTGCGCAAAACGGCATAGAGGCTCTGGACATAATAGAAAGGGGCGAAGGGGATTTTGACATGGTGATTTTAGACATCATGATGCCGGAGCTTAACGGTTATGAAGCTGCCATGGAGATAAGGAAGAATCACAACATGCCCATAATGTTTCTGTCTGCGAAGAATCAGGACATCGATAAGATAATGGGCCTAGACATAGGTGCAGACGATTATATGACAAAGCCTTTTAACCCTATGGAAGTGGTGGCGAGGGTAAGATCCAACATCAGAAGATACAGGGAGATGAGCGTATCGGCGTCTTCTTCCGCTTCACCTGAGCTCAGGTGCCGGGACCTGGTCCTTGACACGGACAAGATGATGCTGACAAAAGCAGGCAGCCCAGTTCCCATAACGGTCATGGAGTTCAGAATCCTTCAGTTCCTCATGAAAAATCCGGGAAAGATTATGACGAAGAAGCAGATATATCACGCCATGTACGGAGATGAAGCCTTCACTGACGATAATTCGCTGACCGTACATATCTCGAAGATAAGAGCGAAGCTGGAGGATTCGACGCTGGAGCCTGTATATATTAAAAACGTAAGGGGGCTGGGCTATAAAATTGAAAAATAAAAAGGACGAGAGAATAAAGGGTCATTTTACGACCATGCTAATCGGAAGATACGTTCTCTTTTCCGCAGTTCTTCTGATCATGGTGCTGCTGGCCCTTACCATAACGGTTCAGAATACGAAAAATCACGGAGATGACACTGCCATGGCCGATTTGTCGGAAGCTTTTGCGGGAAGGAGCCCATCAGAATACGACACGGTGGACGTGGAGAAATACCTTGGGAAAAACGGATACGTTCAGGTCATCGATAAGAATCTTAACGTGGTATACTCCAGCAACCCGGACAAAATATCGACCATGTACACCGAGCGGGAAGTGAACATGATATCCGACTACAACGAGCACGTAAACGTATCCATAAAGGAGATAAATGACGAGTCGCGGGGAACCATTTCCGAGGTGACCATAACCCACGTGAACACTAAAAATGAAACCGTAGAGAATGAGCTTTTTCTCATAGACGGAGACGGCGATTACATATATTCGTCAAAGCCTTTGGACAGCGAAAAACTCTCCGAGCGGGAGCTTAACATAATCGACAACTCCGTATCCAAGAGGTACACCATATCGAAGTACAAGTTTGTCGATTCAAACGGGGAGGAGAGAATACTCATAGGTTACAGCACCGGAGGATATTTCAGGAACATGGGGAGAATTTACGACATGTATATAAGCGTCGCATGGAAGTTCGCCCTGGCATACCTGCTTCTGGTTATCGTCTTTTCCCTCTGGATATCGAAAAACGTGGGAAGGCCTCTAACGATGATTCAGGACGCCATGGACAGCGTGGCTGAGGGAGACAGGGGAAAGAGGCTTGATTATTCGGGGCCGAAGGAATTCGTCACCATATGCGACAAGTTTAACGACATGTCAGAAAGGCTCGCTGAATCCGAAGAGGAAAATCTTATCTTACAGAAGAAGAAACAGAGGCTGGTGGCAAACATCTCTCATGATCTGAAGACGCCGATAACGGTGATAAAAGGGTATTCAAAGGCGGTTCTGGATGGTGTAGCGGGAAAAGATGAGGAGCGAAAATACCTTGCCACCATCAACCTTAAGGCTGAATATCTGTCCGATCTCATAAACGACTTCAGCGAATATGCCCTTTCGGGAGATCCGGATGACGCTTACGATTTCAAGAGGATAGACATATGCGAATACATGAGGGAGATATTCGCGGACAAGTACGATGAATTTGAAATTGCAGGGAGACTCCCGGTTCTGGTTATTCCGGACGAGGAGGTTTACACACTTTTAGACAGGAGAAAGTTCTACAGGGCCGTAAACAACATACTGAACAACTTTTTCAAGTACGCGCCGGCAGGTTCCAGCCTGTTCTGCCGGATGTGGGCAGATGAGAAAAACGTGTTCCTGTCCCTGGGAGACGACGGCAAGGGAGTGACGGACGATATAAAGACGGATATTTTCGAGCCTTTTGTAACGGGAGATATGGCCAGGACCACGGGAGGAACGGGACTGGGCCTTGCATTTGTTAAAAACGTGGTGGAAAGGCACGGAGGAAGCGTAGAGCTTAAAGATCCGCCGGATCCGGGGCTGGAGTTTCAAATTGTCATACGTCTTAAAAGAGACGAAGATGCAGCGTGACCTTCTCATACTCCCGGAATAAAGAATGACGCAAAAAGCTTAAAACCGCTATGATCACTAAAAATTCAACGGTCATAGCGGTTTTTAATGTCGTTTTTATACTGTATCCGCGAAAACTACTTACCGGTGAATTCCGGAGCTCTCTTTTCCAGGAAAGCTGCCATTCCTTCTCTCTTATCGTCTGTGGAGAAGGCTGCGGTAAACGTTTCGATTTCAAATCTGCTGGCTGACTTCATATCCATGTCGTAGCCGTTGTTTATTGCGGTCTTTGCAGAGCCTATGGCTATAGGAGCCTTGGATGCTATGGTCTTTGCAAGCTTTTCAGCTTCAGGAATGAGCTCTTCAGGAGCTACAACCTTTTCAACGAGGCCTATTCTGTAAGCTTCGGAAGCAGGAATTGTCTCTGCGCTCATGATGAGGTACTTGGCCATGCCTTTTCCAACAAGCCTTGCCAGTCTCTGAGTTCCGCCAAAGCCCGGGATGATTCCAAGGCCTACTTCAGGCTGACCGAACTTTGCCTTTTCGGAAGCGATTCTGATGTCGCATGCCATGGAAAGCTCACAGCCGCCGCCCAGGGCAAAACCGTTAACTGCGGCGATAACGGGTTTTTCTATGGATTCGATCAGGTTCATAACCTTATGACCTAAAGTCATCATCTCGCGGCCTTCAATAGGTGAAAGCTCGTACATCTGAGCGATGTCAGCGCCTGCAACGAAAGCTCTTCCTTCGCCGGTGAGAATTACCGCCTTAACGTCCTTATCCTTTTCGATGGTGGTAAAAACGTCGTAAAGCTCGCCTAAAACGTCCATGTTAAGGGCGTTGAGAGCCTGTGGTCTGTTAACGGTAACGTAAGCGATGGATTCCTTTACCTCGTACTTGATATTCTCGTACATTTTTATCATTCTTCCTTTCTCATAGAAATATCATGGAAAGCGGCAGGATGAGCTGCGGCGCTTCATGACATGCAATCTTTGTTAATAATATAACATAATACGGAATACATTTCAACCCGTCTTATTTATCTCTGGTCATAACCACGAGAAGTCTGCCTGCCTTGACGGTGACTTCTCCGTAATCGGCTGTCAGCTCGTTGCTTACGCCAAGGGTGGTGTCGTCGGTAAGAGTGCGGTTTTCAAGCTCATATTTGAAGCCCTTGAGGGTGAGACTGTTTATATTTCCTCCGTAGCTTATGAGCCCTATGTACTTGTACTCGTCGTCGCTTGCGATGCGGAAAGTGCCTGCGCTCTTCATAAATGCCAGGTTCTGATAGTCCTTTATGAAGACTTCAACGCCGGGAGTGTCGCAGTATTTAGCCAGCAGAGAGATGTTTCCCATGGTGTGGTCAAGCCTTCCTCCAAGGCCGCCTATGATGACGATGCGCTGAAAGCCCTTTGATACGGCGTAGTCTAAAGCAGCTTCAGAGTCTGTGATGTCCTTTTCTGCCGGAAGGATCACCGTGTTTTCAAAATCGGGTTTCTCTGACGAGTCAAAGTCGCCTATTATCATGTCAGGTTTGAAGTTGTACTTCTCCGCGTACTTCCAGCCCTTGTCGGCGCAGATAATGTACCTGCCTTCGGGTATTCTGGACAAAATCTCTTCTCCCTCGATGTAGGACGTTATGATGTACGCTGTTCTCTTTGTGTTGTCTTTTCTGTCAAAAACGTTCATGTCCTTTTCCTCCTTATACGTCTACAGTATACCACATGTAAGGGGCTGTATGTTATGAAATTGTGAAAATTCAGCTATAGATAATCAATACGTTGTTTTCAGCAGGCGTTCGATGTGAAACCGGTTTTGAGACGTTTACATCGAACACTTTTTCGATTTCGATGCGGATTTTTACGCTTTACATCGAATAATTTCGTTGCAGACAAGGGTTTATCAGCGGATTTGTTCGATGCCGGAAGCATTTTCAGGCTTTGAGGTCGAAGAAACGTTCGACCCAGGCGCCGAAACGCGGGTATGACATCGAAAGCCTCAAATATCGAAAGCTTCCACTGAATGGTGTATGACATGATAACAAATGTCGAGAGCAATCGTAATAAACGGGGTTGACAACTATCTGATTCAATGATAAAAGTATTGTTGTGATACATTTTGAAAACTTAACAGGAAAACAGTAGGTGCTGCATTGAAAAATGCAGGTAAAAGGGAAACAGGTTTAAAGCCTGTGCGATCTCGTCACTGTATTCAGCAGTGTATCGCCAATTATGTCACTGAGAAATCGGGAAGGCGGCGGTATGCGTTACGCTGTGAGCCAGGAAACCTGCCTGCTGTGGTACGGGAATTTGTTGAATTCCAGATTACGAGGTTTGATCGTACCGAAACTTATATTTTTTTTATTCGATTTCGACGATCCAGCTGCGTTATGCAAGTTGGATTTTTTCTTTTCCGTATTCCTTAATAGGTTTTCTTGTCAAATGCTTAAGAAAAGGAGAGGTAAAGAAAATGAAAAAGAAACTTGTAGCCCTGCTGTGCATATCTGCCATGGTTTTTGCCCTCGCAGCGTGCGGAAACAACAGCGAATCAGATGACTCCGGCGATGTGAATGCCGATCAGGCTGCGGCAGATCACGTAGCCGAGCTTATCGACGCTATCTACGCTCAGGAAAGAACCGATGAAACAGACGCTCAGTGTGAAGAGGCAAAGAAGGCTTGGGATGCTCTCACCGATGCGCAGAAAGAGCTGGTTGAGGGAGAAAACGCAAGCCCTGATTATTTCGGACTCGATACAGGCGACGCTTCCAAGGACGATCCGAGAAATCAGGACGATATAGGTGAGAACGAAATTCTCGTTGTAAGCTTCGGTACTTCCTACAACGACAGCAGAGTTGAAGACATCAAGAGTATAGAGGACGCCATAGCAGAGGCGAATCCGGACTGGTCCGTAAGAAGGGCGTTCACGTCTCAGATCATCATCAACCATATTCAGGCTCGCGACGGAGAAGCGATAGACAACATGGATCAGGCTCTTGAAAGAGCTGTGGATAACGGTGTAAAGAATCTGGTAGTTCAGCCAACCCACCTTATGCACGGCGCTGAGTACGACGAGATGGTAGAAGCGGTCGAAAAATATCAGGATAACTTCGATTCCGTTAAGATTGCAGAGCCTCTCCTTGGAGACGTAGGTTCTGACGCTACAGTTATCAACGCAGATAAGAAGGCTGTAGCGGAAGCCGTTACTGCCGCAGCAGTGAGTGATGCGGGCTTTGATAGCCTGAAGGCGGCTAAGGAAGCAAAGACTGCTTTCGTATTCCTGGGACACGGAACTTCCCACACCGCTAAGGTTTCCTACAGCCAGATGCAGACTCAGATGGAAGAGCTGGGATATGAAAACGTATACATCGGAACTGTAGAGGGTAAGCCTGAAGAAACCGCATGTGAAGCTGTAATAGAAAAGGTTAAGAAAGCAGGATACACAAACGTTGTTCTTCGTCCGCTTATGGTAGTTGCAGGCGACCACGCTAATAACGATATGGCAGGAGCTGAGGATGATTCCTGGAAGTCCATGTTTGAAGCAGACGGTTCATTTGAGAAGGTAGAGGCTCAGATTACGGGTCTCGGTGCGGTTAAGGCAATACAGGATATTTATGTTTCTCACACGGCTGCCGTAATCGGCTAAGCTGAGATAAAAACTAATTTAAATTATTAGAAGAGGTAATTCCACATGAAAAGAAAAATTGCACTATTGCTCATAAGCGTATTTTGTCTGGCGACGGTTTTCGCAGGATGCTCAGGTAATGACAGCTCGGAAAGCGCATCTTCCGGAAGTGAAACCCAGAGCGAACAGCCTGCGGAAAGGGAAGAGGTTTCTTTAGAGGACGGTACTTATACTGCTGATTTTAATACCGACAGCGGGATGTTTCACGTTAACGAGGCGTGCGACGGAAAGGGTACCCTTACGGTTAAGGATGGAGAGATGACCATTCATGTCTCTCTCGTATCTAAGAATATAGTAAATCTCTATCCGGGACTTGCAGAGGACGCCCAGAAGGAAGGGGCTGAGCTTCTTCAGCCTACCACCGACACGGTAACCTACAGCGATGGAATTTCTGAGGAGGTTTACGGCTTCGACATTCCCGTGCCTGCACTTGACGAGGAATTTGACCTCGCTCTCATAGGGACAAAGGGTGCGTGGTACGACCACAAGGTAAGCGTATCAAATCCTGAAAAGGCAGAGGAGTAGTATATGCGGGCGGACTGTTTTCCCTTGGAAGCAGCCCACTTTTGTTACTGCCACCTACACGCCATGGGTACAGAGTGCGGGCAAAGAGCGTTAAATAGGGTTAGCCTATTGACAAAACTCGTCTAAATGATATGATTATGAGGTAAGCTTAATAACATGAAACTGAATCATCTCGGAAGCCGGTGCAAATCCGGCGCTGTGTCTCAGCAACCGTGATGTCCTTATGTCGGAAAAGTGAAGTGCTATACGCTTCGGTCACTGAAGCCTTTGGCTTTGGGAAGGCATTTTTTCGAATCTCGGACTAAGCCGGTAGACCTGATTTAAGTTTAAAGCGAGTCTTCTGAGATAAGATGTGCGATTTGTTTTATGATGTTTTCCGGTTTCGTATCGGCGTAGCGGGGAAACGTGATTAAGCGATTTACAGGCATCTCGAAGGTCGGGATGTCTTTTTATTTCTTACTTTGCGGACTTTATGTCTGTGGAATTGATTAAGGAGGAAGTTATGAAGAAATTGACGAAGACTTTACTGGCTGCGGCAGTGGTTATGGCTATGGTCATGTCCATGGCGGTTACAGTTTTTGCAGGCACTGCTCTCGCCGACGGCACCTACGATTATACCGTTGAAACGGGAGAGAAGATGTTTAAGGTAATAGACGCTGACGTTATCGTAAAGGACGGACAGATGACGGCTAAGCTGCTTCTCAGCGGAACCAGCTACTACGCTCTGGTACCGGGAACCATAGATGAAGCAAAGGCTGATTATGAAGCGGGAGATGAAAGCGGCTGGTATAAGTCAGAGGGGACAAAAGAATACACGGCAAACGGAGAGACTAAGACAGGCGCTATTTACACCATTCCTGTTGAGTCTTTGGATAAGCCTATAGAGCTGGTTTCTGTTTCCAGGAAATATTATGACGCCAAGGACACTGAAAAAATGTTCTACGCCAGAACCCTTACCTTTACCGAAAAGGTAGAGGAACCTGCTGCGGAGCCTGCCGTTAAGGACGGAACCTATAAGATAAACGTCGAAACGGGAAACAAGATGTTTAAGGTAGTGGACGCTGTTCTCACCGTAAAGGACGGACAGATGACTGCAGTGGTTACTTTAAGCGGGACGGGATACGGATACCTCTATGCAGGTAAGGTAAACGCAGATAATACCGATACACTGGACACCGTTGCGGCTGCTGACAGAATTGCACCTTGCGCTACGGTTAAGGGCGATGACGGCGGAGACCAGTATAGCTACGAGATCCCTGTAGCGGCTCTGGATACGGCTCTGGACTTCGGAGCATTCTCAAATAATAAGCAGGTATGGTATGCGAGAACTCTTACATTTGATTCGGCTTCCCTTACAGCTGTAACGGATGGAAACGATGCAGCAAAAGGCGATACCGATGCCAATGCATCTGCGGCTACCGAGGAAAAGGAGGCTGAAAAAGCTCCTAAGACAGGGGATGAGACAGACCTTATCCTCTATGCGGGCATAGCAATAGTAGCGATGCTAACGCTTGCTGCAATTTACAGAAAGCACAATGCGTAAAAAGCGAGGATACTTTCAGGAGATTATTTAAAGCATGAAGAAAATTATACCAGCAATATTAGCGGTACTTATGATTTTCAGCTCGACGGCGGCAGTTTATGCCGCTGCTCCTGCTGACGGAACCTATTCGGTAGCTACCACCCTTCAGGGAGGCTCGGGAAGGACATCTATTAAGTCTCCGTCCACCCTTACAGTATCAGGCGGTAAGATGCAGGCTACCGTTGTGTTTAACAGCACTAGTTTTACCTGGATGAAGGTCAACGGAGTTACATACAATAATTCCAACTCAGGTGGAAATTCCACATTCACCATTCCTGTATCGGCTCTGGACACGGGGATTTCGGTCAGCGCCGAAACCGTGGCAATGAGCGAGCCTCACGTAATAGATTACGTTCTGACTTTTAGCTCGGCAGGGGTCACCATGCAGGGACAGGATCCAGGCTCGAATAATTCCGGTTCTTCATCTCAAGGCGGTCAGACGAGTTCAGGATCTGATACTTCGACAGATTCGGGAAAGGGCGCAGTGGATAGCGATGCTGACAGCGACGCGGAAGACAAAGATACTGAAAAGGAAGTAGTGGTAGATGATTCAGACGCCATTGAAATAAATAACACCATGAGCAATTTCACCAGCGTAAGCGAGGATATGCTTTCGGACAGCGACGGAAAGACCATGAGTCTTGAGACGGCCCTCGGAAGAGTGGATTTTGATGAGGACGCCACTGCTGCCATAGCAAAGGCTGCAAAGGGCGGTATAACCCTTGCCATGTCCGACGTGACGGCAGACTTTGAGGACAGAGGATATGCCATTGCCGTTTCCATATCCCTTGAGGACGGAGAAGGAAACGATCTTGCTGAGGCCGCATCGATGGGAAATATCACCGTTACGCTGAATCTCGATGAGGACATGGAAATAGAAAATTCCCTCGTTGTTTACGCTCTTGACGGCGAAGAAGAAAGTCAGATAGAGGCTGATGTGGATGCTGACAGTCGGGCTGTAACCTTTGATGCGAGCACACTCGGAACTTTTGCCGTGGATAACGGGGCGGCGATGGGAAGCGCTACCGTGTACGTGGCCATAGGAATAGTCATCGCGGCGACAGTAATCGGGGGAATTGCGTATTTTGTCGTAAGAGGTAAGAAGAAAAAATGATTCTTAAAAAAATAACGGCGGCAGCCTTAAGCCTTACCATGATTCTTTCCCTGTTCACAGGGTGCGGCGGCAGGAATTCTGGGAAAGAGGAAATTCCCCAGGTGGGTGATTTAACATATGAAAGCACTGTAGATCTTGAGTATGCGACCCAGTTTAAGATATATAAGTACGAAGGCGGATATTCGTATATAGAAATAACGGACGGCGACAAGATCCTCGTAGTGCCCGAAGGAGCGGATACTCCTGAGGACATTGAAGATGATGTAATCGTCGTAAATCAGCCTCTTGAAAACGTCTACATGGCTGCTACATCGGCAATGTCGCTGGCGAACGCGGCGGAAGCCCTTGATCAGATTAAGTTTTCATCTCTGGAGGCGGACGGCTGGTACGTAGAGGACGCTTCGAAGGCGATGAACGAGGGGAAGATAGACTTTGCGGGAAAGTACAGCGCTCCCGATTATGAAATACTGGTGGGAGATGACTGCGACCTCGCCATAGAGTCCACCATGATACTTCACACTCCCGAGGTCAAGGAAAAGCTGGAGGAGCTGGGCATTCCCGTGATGATAGAAAGATCCAGCTACGAAAGCCACCCTCTTGGACGGACCGAATGGGTAAAGCTCTACGGAGCGCTGTTCGGCAAGGAGAAGGAAGCGGAGAAGGCTTTTGAGGAACAGGTGTCGGTAATGGACGACCTTAAGGGTCTGAAAAACACCGGAAAGACCGTTGCGTTCTTCTATGTAAATTCCGCAGGTGGAGTGGTCACGAGAAAGTCAAGCGACTACATCGCCACCATGATAGAAATAGCAGGCGGAAAGTACATATTCGAAAATCTTGGAGATGACGAGAACAGAAACTCCACCGTGAATATGCAGATGGAGGAGTTCTACGCTTCCGCAAAGGACGCTGATTTTATCTTCTACAACAGCAGCATAGTGTCGGGAATAGACACCTTAGACGATTTTATCGACCTCAATCCTGTTCTTGAAGACTTTAAGGCGGTCAAGGAAGGAAACGTGTGGTGCACGGGAAAGAACATGTACCAGGAGACCGATAAGCTGGGTGGCGTCATCAGGGATATGAACGAGATTATAACCAAGGGCGACGACTGCCCTGACACACTGGATTTCTTCTATAAGGTTAAATAAATATGTCAGACATAACAGAAAGACTTGCAGATGAAGAAAATGAAATAAAGTCGGCGAAGCTTAAGCGATATGCCAGATATAACACAGTGTTCGTTTTTCTGGCTGTCGCCTTCGTGGTTATCACCGTTTTGAACATCAATTCGGGAAGCGTTGGTATAAGCGTCAAGGAGATAGCGCGGATAATTTTTCTCCGCGAAGGAGACGAGACGGCTTACGACATAATATGGAAGATAAGGCTTCCCAGAATAGTCACCTCTGCTATCCTGGGCGGCGGTCTTGCCCTTTCCGGATTTCTCATACAGGTGTTCTTCGGAAACCCTATCGCATCTCCGTTTACATTGGGTATATCCTCAGGTTCAAAGCTGATAGTGTCTCTCACCATGGTAGTGATGATACAGTATGTGGATTACATATCGTCCTTTGCCATGGTAGCAGCTGCCTTTTTCGGGGCACTGGTTTGCATGGGCTTCGTACTTCTGGCGTCGCGAAGGGTGAAGCAGCAGTCCACCCTTCTCATAGCGGGTATAATGATAGGATATATATGCTCTGCCGTGACAGACTTCGTTATCACCTTTGCCGAAGATACGGATATAGTAAACCTTCATAACTGGTCCATGGGAAGCTTTTCGGGCATAGACTGGGACGACGTATGGATGTGCTTTGTCATCATATTTGCAGCCTTTGTCTGCACCTTTCTTCTTGCAAAGCCTATAGGGGCTTACCAGATGGGTGAGGCGTATGCTCAGAGCATGGGAGTAAACATAAAGCGGTTCAGAGTGCTGGTAATACTGCTTTCCAGCCTTATGGCAGGTTGCGTAACAGCCTTTGCGGGACCCATTTCCTTCGTTGGAATAGCCGTACCCCACCTTGCAAAGCTCATGCTTAAGACAAGCAAGCCCATAGTCGTTATTCCTGCCGTATTCTTGGGAGGCGGCGTATTTTGCATGTTCTGCGACTATATAGCCAGGACGGCTTTCGCGCCGACGGAGCTTTCCATAAGTACGGTGACTGCCATATTCGGTTCGCCTATAGTAATCTGGATGCTTCTTTCGAGAAAGCGGTAATGACATGAACGATATTTTCTTCAATACGAGAGACCTGGCTGTGGGATATAAGGGTCAGGTTCTCATAAGAGACATAGACATAAGCATAAAGAAAGGTGAAATCCTGACGCTGATAGGACCAAACGGTTCAGGAAAGTCCACCATTTTGAAGAGTATCACGAAGCATCTTGAAGCCATTAAGGGGGATACCTTTATAACCGACGCCAGCGTATCCCGAATGACTTTTAAAGAGCTTTCAAAGCTTGTGGCGGTGGTTTTAACGGACAGGCTGAAGCCTGAACTGATGACCTGCCGCGACGTGGTGGCTACGGGACGGTATCCTTACACAGGAAGTCTGGGAATCCTTTCTGACGACGATGAGAAAAAGGTCACCGAGGTTATGAAGCGGGTTCACACGGAAGACCTTGCGGAAAAGGACTTTACCGCCGTAAGCGACGGGCAGAAGCAGAGAATACTCCTTGCGAGGGCGATATGCCAGGAACCTGAGGTCATAGTTCTGGACGAGCCTACGTCCTTTCTCGATATAAAGCACAAGCTTGAGCTTTTAAATATCCTGAGGGAGATGGCAAAGGAGAAGAACATAACCGTAATAATGTCTCTTCATGAAATAGATCTGGCGCAAAAGATTTCCGATAAGGTTATGTGCGTTTCGGGAGAGGTGATAAAGAACTTCGGAACTCCCGATGAGATATTTAAAGCAGATATTATAAGAGACCTCTACGATATTACGGACGGAGTATACAACATCGAGTTCGGAAGCGTTGAGCTTCCCGCGTCAAAGGGCGAGCCTGATGTGTTCGTGATTTCCTCTTGCGGTAAGGGAATAAACCTTTTCAGGCAGCTTCAAAAGGACGATTTATCTTTTTATGCTGGGATTATCTATACAAACGATATAGACTACGTTGTGGCAAAATCCCTCGCTTCGGAGGTGTTTTCGGAAAAGCCTTTTATGCCAATATCGGATGAGGTTTACGAGAAAGCCGTAAGAGCCATGAAAAATTGCAGCCGCATTATAAATGCGGGAGTTGAGATCGGAGAGTGCAACAGAAGGCTTGCCGATTTGATACGGATTGCCGAGAAAAGCGGAAAACTTGAAAATGCCGGAGATAAAATATGACCGAAAAGGATTATGTGATAAAAAATGCCGAAAAATTAAGGTGCGGATATACTACGGGAAGCTGCGCCGCGGCTGCTGCCGCGGCTTCCGCGGAAATGGCGCTGACAGGCAAAAAATCATGGGGGGCGAGGATAAGGCTCCCACGCGGTGAAGAAGTGCTTTTTACTGTAAACAATCAGGAGATTTCGCAGGTGTCTGCACGGTGCTCCGTGACTAAGGACGGTGGGGACGATCCTGACGTGACAAGCGGTCTTGAGATATTTGCAGATGTAAAGCTTTCAGAAGATAACAGGTTTTGTCGCGAAGCCGAAATCATCGTAGACGGAGGTGAGGGCGTTGGCAGAGTGACAAAGGCGGGGCTTAGAGTGCCCGTAGGCAAAGCCGCCATAAATCCGGTTCCTCTTAAGATGATAGAAAAAAGCGTGTCGAATGTGCTGGAAAAGCACGGATTCAAGGGAAGCGCCGAGGTGATAATATCAGTACCGAAAGGCGCGGAAACGGCTCTTAAAACCTTTAATCACAGGCTAGGAATAGAAGGCGGCATTTCAATTCTTGGAACTACGGGGGTGGTGGAACCTATGAGCGAAAAAGCGCTGGTGGACACCATAAGGACGGAGATAGATTTTCATAAGGCGGCGGACAGGGAGAAAATCCTCATAACGCCGGGAAATTTCGGAAGTGATTTCATAAGAGAGTATATGGGAATAGACATTACGAAAGCCGTTCAGTGCTCTAACTACATAGGGGAGACGTTGGATTATATAAGGTATTCGGGACTTAAGAAGATACTTTTAGTGGGTCATACAGGCAAGCTCATAAAGCTTGCCGCAGGGATAATGAACACCCACTCGTCCTATGCGGACGGTCGCATGGAGGTCATAGCAACTCACGCTGCCATGGCAGGGGCGGACAGGAAAGAAGTTTGCAGGATAATGAACTGCATTACCACAGATGAAGCAATGGATGTTATAAGAGGTGAAAGCTTTTACGGGCATGTGAAGAAATCCATCATGGAAAAGGCTTTGGATCATCTCAATTTCAGGCTGAAAAATCAGTGCAGGATAGAGACGATAATGTTTACATCGGACAGAAGCCATATCATGAAAAGCGACGGGGCAGATAAGCTTGCAGAGGAATTCATGTAGGAGGACATTTTGGAAAGAGGAAAATTTTACGCCGTTGGAACGGGACCGGGAAATCCTGAACTTCTGACGCTTAAGGCGGTCAGGGTGATGAATGAGTGCCCGGTAATCGCAGCCGCCGAAAGTCGCGGAACGGAGAATATCGCCCTTAAAACGGCGTCAGAATATATAAAGGGTAAGGAGATAATCATGTGCGACATGCCCATGACAAGAGATGAGAGAGAGCTTGACAGGGTTCACGATGAAACTGCAGTGAGGATGGCGGGGATTCTGGATTCGGGAAAGAATATAGCATTTCTGACTCTGGGGGATCCTGCCGTATACAGCAGCGTCATGTACGTGTTTGAGAGGATAAGGAAGATGGGATATGAAGCTGAGATGATACCGGGGATTACTTCATTTTCCGCGGCAGCGGCGGCTTTAAAGGAAGCTTTGTGCGAAAGAGCGGAGCCCCTTCACATAATCCCTGCATCCTATAAAGGCGAGGAATTTGACGACCTTTGCGGAACAAAAATATACATGAAGTCGGGTAAAAGACTCTCAGCCCTGAGGGAAAGGCTGCGGGGCAGAGGCGCTGTGATGGTGGAAAATGCTTCCATGGAAAACGAGAGAGTATATAACAGCTTTGATGAGGCAGAAGGCAGTCACGGATATTTTTCTCTGGTGATATTGCCTGCCGAAGGAGGTAGCAAATAGATGGTATATTTCATAGGAGCGGGTCCGGGTGCTGCGGATCTCATAACGGTAAGAGGGGCTGAACTTTTAAAGAGGGCTGACGTTATCATATATACAGGTTCCCTTGTGAACCCTCAGCTTCTGGACTACGCAAAAGAATCATGCAAAATATATAACAGCGCGTCCATGACCCTGGAAGAAGTAATCGATGTGATGAAGGAAAACCGAGGCAGAGAAGTGGTGAGACTTCATACGGGAGACCCTTGCATATACGGAGCCATAAGAGAGCAGATGGACGTTCTCGATGAGCTTAATATAGAATACACTTCCGTTCCCGGGGTAAGCTCCTTTATCGGAGCAGCCGCGGCTTTAAATGCCGAGTTCACCCTGCCAGATGTGAGCCAGACGGTTATCCTGACGAGAATGGCAGGAAGAACGCCTGTGCCTGAAAAGGAAGAAATATCAAAGCTTGCAGCCCATGGGGCCACCATGGTCATATTTCTGACCTCCACCATGCTCTACGAGCTTTCGGAAAGGCTCATAGCGGGAGGATATGCTCCAGATTCTCCTGCTGCCATAGTCTACAAGGCTACATGGCCTGACGAAAAGGTTATAAGGACGACGGTGGAAAACATCGGCAAAGCAGCTGAAGAAAATGGAATAAACAAGATGGCTCTCATAATGGTGGGAGGCTTCCTCGGGACAAAATACGAACGCTCAAAGCTCTACGATCCGGCATTCACTCACCTTTTCAGAGAGGCGTCTAAGTGATGAAATATCGCAGAGCAGCTGTAATTGCATACACAGACAATGCCATGGCCCTGGGAGAAAAAGCGGCTGTTTTTTTCAGGCTCTCTGGATTTCAGGCTGAGGTGATCGACGGAAGAAAGACGAAGGTCTCTCTCGAAATGGAAAGGCTTTTCTCAAAGTGTGAAGCCATACTCTTTGTTTCGGCTGCGGGTATTGCCGTGAGGATGATAGCGCCGCATATAAAGGCCAAGGATAAGGACCCTGCCGTAATAGTAATGGATGAGGGCGGAAATTTCGTCATATCTCTCCTTTCGGGCCACCTTGGCGGCGCTAACGAAATAGCGACCGCTATCGGAAGCGCTTTCGGAGCCGAGCCTGTAATCACCACGGCAACTGACGTCAGCGGAAGGTTCGCGGTGGATGTGTGGACGAAGAAGGCGGGCTGCGTCATAGAAAATGTTGGAGCGATAAAGTACATATCAGCCGCCGTTCTTAAAGGTGAGAAGGTGTGCTTTCATTCAGACTTTGACGTTAAAGGGCGCTTACCCGAAGAGCTTACGGAAGAACCTGCGGGAGATACCGGAATATCGGTAAGCCTTTGGGGAAAGGAAAAACCTTTTAAGGAAACCCTGAATGCAGTTCCCCGCGTAGTCTCCGTGGGAGCGGGGTGCAGGCGGGATACTGATCCCGCAAGGTTTAAAGAGTTCATCTTAAAAAACCTTGAAGATAACAGGATTTCCGTAAAGACTTTAGAGAGCATTTCCTCCATAGAGCTTAAAAAGGACGAGACTTGCATGAAGGAGTTTGCCCATGAGTTTGATATTCCTTTCAAAACTTATACGGCAGAGGAGCTTAACGGAGCGGGAAGAGAGGATTCGGCAGGCTACGCGTTCGGTTCATCAGACTTCGTGAAAAAAACGGTCGGAACGGATAACGTGTGCGAGAAAAGCGCATTCCTGTCTTCGGGACGCGGCAAGATCATACTCAAAAAGACAGGCCATGACGGAATGACGGTTTCCCTCGCGCTGAGGGACTGGAAGTGCGAGTTTTAAGCCTTTGTCCCGTGCATGTTGAATATATGAAAAAAGCGAAAGAGAGCAGAGAAATATGAAAATTTACGTAGTCGGCATAGGTCCCGGCGGAGAGGGGTACATAACTCCTGTCGCAAGGGAAGCCATAGAAAAAAGCGATGTGGTGGTAGGCTACACCGTATACGTCGACTTGATAAAAAATCTTACAGGAGATAAAGAAACAAAAACCACCGCCATGAAGCAGGAGGTGGAAAGATGCCGCATGGCTTTAGAGGAGTGTCTAAAGGGAAAAGATGTGGCGTTCGTGTGCAGCGGAGATGCGGGAGTCTACGGCATGGCGGGAATAATGTGCGAGGTGGCTGAAGACTATCCTGATGTAGATATAGAAGTAATCCCCGGAATTACTGCGGCGTGCAGCGGAGGAGCGGTTTTGGGCGCTCCGCTGATTCACGATTTTGCCGTAATCTCGTTAAGCGATCTTCTCACGCCCTGGGAGATGATTGAAAAGAGAATTTCTCTGGCGGCGGAGGGGGATTTCGTAATATGCCTTTACAACCCTAAGAGCAAAAAGAGAGTGACACACCTTGACAGAGCGGTAGAACTCATAGAAAAGCACAGAGCGGGCGATACCCCTTGCGGATATGTGAAAAACATCGGGCGTGACGGAGAAACCGGCGTCATATGCACCTTGAAAGAGCTTTCCGGTAATGACGACATAGACATGTTCACCACGGTTTTCATAGGGAACTCGTCCACTAAGGTGATAAACGGAAAACTGGTTACGCCGAGGGGATATAAAGGTGTGTAGACTCATGGATTTTGGGAAATACGGAAAAAGGGCTGCGGTATTTGCGGGAACCTCTGAGGGCAGAGCCATCGGGGAGTTCGTCCTTGAAAAGGGACTTTCGGCGAAGGTGGACTTTCTCGTAGCTACCGGGTACGGTCAGGAAATATTGGAAGAAGAAGGAAGCCTCATGGTCTTTTCGGGGAGGCTCAATGAAGGCGAGATGGAAGATTTCTTTTCACACCGCCGGATTTCTCTGGTAATAGACGCCACTCACCCCTACGCCACAGCAGTAACGGAAAACATAAAAGCCGCCTGCAGCAGGGCGGGAATCGAATGCGTACGGGTCACAAGAGGCGGTGATGAAGTTTTTGAAGGCAAAGGCGCCGAGAACATAACCTTCGTTAACAGCGTGGAAGAAGCTGCGCGGGCGGTAAGCGAGCTGGGGCTTAAGACCCTCGTTACCACCGGCTCTAAGGAGATTGCATCCTTTGGCGAGGTGAAAAATGCGTCTGAAATTGTAGTCGCAAGAGTGCTTCCGAGCGTAGACTCCATAAACGCCTGTTTAAAGGCGGGGATCATGCCGAAAAACATAATCGGAATGCAGGGACCCTTTACACTGGAGATGAACCTTGCCACGTTAAGGCAGTACGGCTGCGGAGCCCTCGTCACCAAGGAGACGGGAAAAGCGGGAGGCTTTGCAGACAAAGCGGAGTGCGCGAAGCTTGGATATAATGTTATCGTAGTGAGAAAACCTGAGGGAGAGACGGGAGTTTCCCTGAAAGAAGCAAAGAATAAGCTTTGGGAAGAAATGAAATGATGAAGATTACAGTGGCAGGTGCAGGATGCGGCAGTAAAATGCTTTACACGGAGGAGTTTAAGGATGCTATAAGGAAGGCGGATTTAGTCCTGACATCTCTTAAAGACATTTCAGAGCTGATCCTGTTAAACGAAAACGTGAAAACTGTGTCCGTGACGGACACCATAGAATACATAAGAGAAAACGAGGACAGAAACGTAAATCTCTGCGTGTGTGCTTCGGGAGATACGGGCTTTTACAGCATAGCAAGGATAATAAAGAAAAGCGTCAAGGGCACGGGGGAGTTAACTTTCCTTCCCGCCGTAGGGAGCCTTTCGTATTTCTGCGCAAAAATAGGCATGGGCTACGAGAATATGAAGCTTGTGAGCCTTCACGGACGGGATAAGTCCATAGTCCCTTACGTCTGCTATAACGAGTACGTGTTCGCCCTGACAGGCGGAAAAGTTAAAGTGCAGGACCTGGCGGTTCAGCTCGTACGGGCAGGTTTTGGAGATGAGCTTACTCTTTACATTGGGGAGAATCTCAGCCTTGACGGGGAGAGAATCGTTACCGGAACTCCCGGGGAAATCGCCTCTATGGAATTTTCAGACCTTGCCGTAGTTGTAATACATAATCCGAATTACGTAAATCGACACAGGACGCTCAGAGATTCCGATTTTCTCAGGGCCAAAGTGCCTATGACAAAGGAAGCAGTCAGAACCCTTGCTGTCTCTGAGCTTGACATCGTGCCGGAGGATGTGGTGTGGGACATAGGGGCGGGAACAGGATCGGTTACGTGTGCTCTCTGCTATAAGGCTTGTGAAAGCACCGTCTACGCCCTTGAAAAAAATCCTTACGCCTGTGAACTCATAGAAAAAAATGCAGCTCACACCGGAGCGAGAAACGTGAAGGTCGCCTGCGGGACGGCCCCTGATGATTTAGCCGGTTTTCCAAGCCCCGACAAGGTCTTCATAGGCGGAAGCAGCGGACGGATGGATGAAATATTAGATTTGATATTAAAGGCTAATCCGAAGGCGGTAATCTGCGCTACGGCCGTTACCCTTGAAAGCCTTGACGCCATACTGAAGGGGTTTAAGGAAAGAGGCATGGATTATACGGTAAAGTGCGTAAACGTAAGCGCTGCTGAAAAGCTGGGATCATATCACCTGATGAGAGCCGAAAACCCGGTTTACATTCTGAAAGGAAGCTTTACAGGAAATGAGTAGGCGTATATTAAATACACCCAGAATTTTAATAACGGGAACGGGAAGCGGCTGCGGTAAGACTACGGTCACCTGCGCCCTGCTTCAGGCTTTGAAGGAGCGAAAGAAAAATGTCTGCGCCTTCAAATGCGGCCCCGACTACATAGATCCCATGTTTCACAGCCGGGTTATAGGAATCCCTTCCCGAAACCTGGATATCTTCCTTTGCGGCAAAGAGGGAGTTAAAACACTTCTGGCGGAGAACGCCGGGGGAAGAGACATAGCCGTAATAGAAGGGGCTATGGGAATGTACGACGGCATAGGCTTTGACAGCGACGAATATTCGGCAAACCGCACTGCGTTGGCGACTGGGACGCCTGAAATTTTCGTTGTAAACGCGAAAGGAAAGGGAGCCTCTCTTCTTGCCGAGGTGTCGGGCTACCTTGGATTTATGAAAAACACGGTGAAGGCCGTCATACTCAACGGCTGCTCTGAAGGAATGTATCCGACGTATAAGAAGGCCGTAGAAAGGAACTTCGACGTGAAAGTGCTCGGCTTTTTGCCTAGACTTTCTGAGGCAGGTCTTGAGAGCAGACATCTGGGGCTTATTACGGCAGGAGAAATAGAGGGCCTTGAAAGGAAGCTGAAGATTTTAGGGGAGCAGGCGGAAAAGACCGTCGACATAGAAGAACTTCTTGATATTGCAGGGCTTGCTGAGCCTTTTGAGGCGGAAATACCGGAAATTGAGCCTGTATCAGACGGGAAGTTCACCGTGGCTGCAGCCTTTGACAAAGCCTTCTGCTTCTACTACGAGGACAACTTCGACCTTCTGAAAAGGCTGGGGGCGGAAATAGAGTTTTTCTCACCACTTAAGGATGAGCCGGTTCCAGAAGGTGCAAAAGGCCTCATCTTAGGCGGCGGCTATCCGGAGGAACACCTTGAGGAGCTGAGCAGGACAGAAAGGACCAGAAGCAGCATAGAAAGAGCCGTAAAATCGGGGATGCCTGTCTGGGCCGAGTGCGGCGGCTTTATGTATCTGGGAAAGAGTATCGAAAAAGACGGAATGGAATATCTCATGGCGGGAGTTCTTGACGGAAAGGCTAAGATGACAGAAAGACTCGTAAGGTTCGGATATAAGACCCTGACTGCGAGAAGGGATAATATTATGTGCAAGGAAGGACAGTCCATAAAGTGCCACGAATTTCACTACAGCGACAGCAGTGAAAACGGTGAAGACTTCGATGCAGTGAGAAAGAGCGGAATGAAAAGCCGGTGCATCGTGGCAAAGGATAATATATTTGCCGGATACCCTCACATACATCTGTGGTCAAATCCGGAGTTTGCAGTCCGCTTTGCCAGAGCGTGCGCAGCTTACGGAGGAGTCCTATGAGCATAGCACTTTCCATATTGATAGGATTCCTTCTGGACTGCGTCTTCGGTGATCCCAGGCGGTTTCCTCATCCCATATGCCTCATAGGAAATTTCATAAGCTTTATGGAAAAGGTTCTGAGGAGAATTTTTCCGAAATCGGAAAGGGGAGAGCTTGCGGCAGGAGCTGTTCTTGCGGCAGTGGTGCCGGCGGCAGCTTTTGGGGTATCTTTTGTCATCCTGATGCTGTGTCAGGCGGTAAGTCCCGTTCTGAAGTTTGCGGTCGAGACTTTTTTCTGCTACCAGATATTTGCCGCAAAGTCCCTAAAGGACGAAAGCATGAGGGTATACAGGTACGTAGAGGCAGGAGACATAGAAAACTCCAGAAAGTACCTCTCATGGATAGTGGGAAGGGATACGAAGGAGCTGGGCTTTGAGAAGATAGACAAAGCCGTAGTTGAAACGGTGGCGGAAAACACCTCCGATGGAGTGGTGGCGCCTCTGTTATTCATGGCCATAGGCGGAGCGCTCCTGGCGTTTTTGTATAAGGGAGTAAACACCCTTGACTCCATGGTGGGATACAAGAACGACAGGTACCTTTACTTTGGCAGGGCATCGGCAAAGCTGGACGATCTGCTTAACTTCATTCCTGCAAGGCTCACAGGCCTTGCCATGTGCGCAGGGGCGTTTTTCACGGGTCTTGACTTCAGGCAGGCTTTCAGAATATACAGGCGCGACAGAAAAAACCACTCCAGTCCCAACAGCGCCCATCCGGAGTCTGCCTGTGCGGGAGCCTTAAACGTACAGCTGGGCGGGGACGCTTATTACTTCGGCAAGCTGTACAGGAAAAAGACCATAGGCGACGATATAAGGCCTGTGGAGAGCGGCGATATAAGGCTTGCCATAAGGCTAATGTATGCCGCATCGGTAATATGCCTGGGGCTTGCGCTGACGGTACGGATTTTAATATTTGCTGTAATTTGAAGGATTTTTTGATGAAGGAAGTACACGGCGGAAATATATATAAATACGAAAGAAAAATGCACGACTTTTCGGCGAACCTGAACCCTCTGGGAATGCCGGAAGAGGTGAAGGAGGCCATTATAGGAAACATCTGCGCATACGAAGCTTATCCCGATACGGAAAACAGGGAGCTTACGGCCGCAGTATCCGGGGCCTCCGGCGTACCAGGAGACTTTCTTGCCTTCGGAAACGGGGCAGCCGACCTCATATTTAGGCTTTCCCTTTACCTTAAGCCTGAAAAGACTTTGATAATTTCGCCTACCTTCGCGGAATACGAAGAGGCGGCAAAGGCTGCAGGATCTGAAATTTCACGCTATTTTCTCACCGAAGAGACGGGATTCAGATACGATGAAGGAGCGGAAGAAGCCGTTACAGACGGCACGAACCTGGTATTCATCTGCAATCCCAACAATCCGACCGGAATACCTGTTGAAAAGGAGAAAATGCGGTCTCTGGCCTCAAGGTGCAGGGAAAAGGGAGCGGTTCTCGTCATAGACGAGTGTTTTTCCGATTTTCTCGAGGAAGAGGAAAGGTATTCATTTCTGCCATTCATAGATGATTTCAAAAATGTTGTAATCCTGAAGGCCTTTACGAAGATTTTCGCCATGGCAGGTCTCAGACTGGGGTATGCGATATGCAGCGACGGGAAGCTCATAGAGGGAATAAAAGGAACGCTTCAGCCATGGGCGGTAAATACGCCTGCGTCAAAGGCGGGAGCCGCGGCAGCGGGACTTTCAGACTTTGTCAGAAAGACGAAGGATTACGTGAAAGGAGAGAGGGAGTACCTTATTTCAGCCTTTGAAAATCTGGGATTGAAACCTTACGGCTCAAAGGCCAACTACGTGCTCGTAAAAAGCGGCGTCGACCTTAAGAAGGAACTTGAAGGCTTTGACATTATGGTGAGAAGCTGCGGAAATTACCCGGGACTTGACAATTCCTATTTCAGATTCGCAGTGAGAACTCGCAAAGAAAACGAATATCTGATAGAATGTCTTAAGAACATTTTCAGAAAGGAAAGACTATGACCAGGAAAATCATGATACAGGGCACCTGCTCCAACGCAGGGAAAAGCCTTATAGCGGCAGGGCTTTGCAGGATATTCAGACAGGACGGATACAGGGTTGCGCCGTTTAAGGCACAGAACATGGCCCTTAATTCATATATTACGGCAGACGGTCTTGAGATGGGAAGGGCTCAGGTGGTGCAGGCGGAAGCGGCGGGAATCGCCCCGGATGTTAGGATGAATCCGATTCTTCTAAAGCCTACCAGCGACGAGGGCTCTCAGGTAATAATAAATGGAGAAGTCGAGGGAAACTACACGGCAAAGGACTTCTACAGGGAAAAGCCAGCTTTCAGGGCAAAGGTAAGGGAAGCCTTTGAAAGCCTCGCTTCGGAATACGACATAATCGTCATAGAAGGGGCAGGAAGCCCTGCGGAGATAAATCTTAAGGACGACGATCTGGTAAACATGGGAATGGCCGAAATGGCAGACGCTCCCGTTCTTCTAACAGGGGACATAGACAGAGGCGGCGTGTTCGCATCCCTTGCAGGAACCATGCTACTGTTTACAGAAGAAGAGAGAGCCAGGGTCAAAGGGGTCATAATCAACAAATTCCGCGGCGACCTGGATATTCTGAAGCCGGGCCTTGACATGCTGGAAGACATAATTCACGTGCCGGTAGCCGGTGTGGTTCCGTACATGAACGTGGATATAGACGATGAGGACAGCCTGACGGAAAGGTTTGCAAAGAAGAATTCTTCTGGGCTCGTAGATATCGCCGTAATCCGCGTTCCGAAAATCTCCAACTTCACCGATTTCAACGCCCTGGAGTGTATGGACGGAGTAAACGTAAGGTATGTAGACGGACCTGGGCAGCTGGGTGATCCGGACATGGTTATCCTTCCCGGAACAAAGTCGACAATGGCAGACTTAAAGTGGATGAGGGAATCAGGCCTTGAGTCTGCGGTGATAAAGTTTGCATCCCGGGGAAAGCCGGTTTTCGGAATATGCGGCGGATATCAGATGCTGGGCCGGCACCTTTCCGATCCTGAAGGAGTGGAAGGCGGAGGAGACATGCGGGGCATGGGACTTCTCCCTCACAGCACCGTCTTTGCAGGTGAAAAGACGAGAACGGCAGAGGAAGGAGCGCTTTCAGACGTTACGGGGATGTTTTCCGGCCTTTCGGGAGCCCGCTACAAAGGCTACGAGATACACATGGGTCTTTCGGAGGCGGAAGGAAACATCATAAACGAAAGGAATGTCTACGGAACATACATTCACGGAATCTTTGACAGCGAAGAAACAGCGGGGACTGTGGTAAAAGCCCTCTATGAGGCCAAAGGCCTTGATTCTTCGGAGGTTAAAGCCTTTGACATGGACGAATATAAGGAAAGACAGTACGATATTCTCGCGGACGGGCTGAGGAAATCACTTGACATGGAGCTGATTTATAGGATAATGGAGGATAGCGGCGATGAAAATTGAAAATGTGAAACCTGCCGATATAGAGAAGAGAAGCTTTGAGATAATCGCGGAGACTCTGGAGGAAACAGGCATCGACATAGACGAAAGGTATGCCCACATCATCAAAAGGTGCATACACACCTCGGCGGATTTTGATTACGCCCGCACCATGTTCTTTTCAGAAGGGGTCGAGGAGAAGATCGCTTCGGTTATAAGAGACGGCGGATACATCGTGACGGACACCAGGATGGCTCAGTCCGGAATAAACAAGAAGCGCATCGAAGCCTGGGGCGGCAAGGTCCTCTGCTTCATAGGAGATGAGGACGTTGCGGAAAGAGCAGCAAAAGAAGGGCTTACCCGATCCTACGTCAGCATGGAAAAGGCGGCGGAGCTGGATAGACCGGTAGTGTTTGCCATAGGAAACGCGCCTACGGCGCTCATTGCAATATGCCAGCTGTTCGAGGAAGGAAAGCTTAAACCGGAAGCAGTGGTAGGTGCGCCTGTGGGATTTGTCAACGTGGTGGCGGCAAAGAAACTTCTCATATCTTCAGGTATTTCCTGCATAGTTCCAAGGGGACGAAAAGGCGGCAGCAACATAGCCGCTGCAATCATTAACGCCGTTCAGTACAACATGTGAGAATGGAGATTTTATGCAGAACATAATTGTAAGAGAAACGTCCTATGAGCTCAGAAGCATAGGCAGAAACGCCCTCAGCGGATCCTGGGGAAAAGTGGCTGCGGCCTGTTTCCTCTACTACGTCATGATGTTTACGGTGCCAGATATCCTGAGCATGATCATACCCGCCAGCATGTACTTAGGCCGGGAGCTGTTCGGAACGGAGCTTGCCATATCATACGTGGCATACCTGTACTCCGCGGTTATGACAGGAGTTTTTCAGCTGGGCCTCATAATATTCATACTGACGTTCCTCAGGACGAGGAAGGCAAACTCTGCCGTCATATTCAACGGCTTCGAGTTCTTCGCAAAAGCTTTCTGCGTCAGCTTCATGTGCGCTGTTTTCACAGCTCTATGGGCAATGCTCTTCATAATACCGGGCATAATAGCCTTTATCAGATACTCTCAGGCTATTTACATTCTGGCAGACGATCCGAGAAAAGGCGTGTTCCAGTGTATCAACGAGTCAAAATTTCTCATGACGGGAAATAAATCCAAGTACTTCTGCCTGAACCTTTCCTTCATAGGCTGGATAATACTGGCGAACCTGCCGATAGTGCTGTTTCCGTTTGCAGTGCACGGGTGGCTTGCCATAGCCCTGGATCTGGTTCTGTCCATACCGTATTTCTTCGTCATGGCCTACACTCAGGTGACGAACGGCATATTCTACGAACTGGTTACCGGTCACCTGGTAGCAAAGCGGGTAGAGCAGACAGCAGACAATTAAAAGCCTTAACGTTTTGATTCACACCGGTCATTTCCGGCGCGCTGAGGTTATGAGCGCACCGGAAACGGCCGGATTTTCATTTTTTGTATCACCTGTCAGATGGAATTTTTCTCTTTATATTCGCCGTGTAGACTCCGATTAGAATGAGAACTGCACCGACGCCTTGAACGATGGAAAAGCTTTCTCCGAGAATGAGTACGCCGGCGAAAATGGAAACCACCGTAGATATTCCCATAAAAGATGCATTCCGGTTTACTCCTATGAAGGCAATGGAGATGTTTGAAAGGTAAAATGCTATTATGGAGCAGCAAATCCCCTGATAGAGGATTGCAGATAAAAACGCGGTGTCGCTGGCAGGAAGAGTTATGAGTGTTTTAAAATCGCCGTGAAGCATTGCCTCTGAAACAGCCAGGACGACGTAAAATACGGCGCCGGAAAGGAGCATAAAATACGTTATCTCCGTTTCGGTGTAGTTTGAAGCCTTTGCGACAAAGACGCTGTAAAGGGAATATGAAATTACGGCGATAAACAGAAACAGATAGCCTGACGCTGAAAAGCTTGCCGATGCTCCTGCCGCAAAGACGGTAATGAGCACCCCGGTCATGGTTATGCATATGCCGATAACCTGGGCAGGAAACGGCTTTTTCTTCAGAACCAGAGCAGAAAGTATCAGCGATGTGATGGGGATGGACGCGATGATAGCGCCGCTTTCCGAGGCTGTGGTGAGACTTATGCCAAAGGTTTCGCCCAGAAAATAGATGCAGGGACAAAAAAGCGCGATTTTGAGAAGGGGAGCCACAGGCTTGCTCCTGAAATCGACTTTAATAACTTTAAACGCTACGAGGACAGTCATGATGAGAGCTCCGACGAGAAAACGCCATCCCATCAGCGCAAGCTCGCTTGCGTTTCCCGTAGCCTGTTTTGTGAACATGTAGCTTAATCCGTAGATGAATTCGCATATAAGCGCGCAGACACAGCCCATAAACGTTCTGCCGGCAGCTGAATTAAAGTGTTTTTTCATAATTTCACGTATATATCTATAATATCTGAGATGTGCTAACTGTACTACTGTTTTTGGAGTCTGTCAAGGATATGCGAAGTTGTGCAAAATTGTTAGCACTCTTTTTAAGCGAGTGCTAAAAAATGCTTGCTTTTTGCATTTGGAGGTAGTAATATATATTTGTAAGTAGAAAATGATACCTGTTTATCAAAGAGGGGTGATATATAATGAACATTGAAAAATACACGCAGAACGCGCAGCAGGCTGTAATGGACAGCCAGAATATCGCTATTTCAGAGGGGAACCAGACTCTGGATGTGGAACACCTGCATCTTGCTCTTCTTCGCCAGAAGGATGGACTGATTCCAAAGCTTATAAAGAGCATGGGAGTAAACGAAACCCGGTTTGAAGGCGATGTGGAGGCTGAAGTTTCCAGGCTTCCGAAGGTGTCTGGAGGCAGCGGACAGCTTTACGCTTCGGGCAGACTTAACAAGGTTCTCATGAACGCCGAGAAGAATGCCGAAGACTTTAAGGACGAGTACGTAAGCGTAGAGCACATATACCTTGCCATGCTGGCGGAGAGAAACACGCCGTCGGCTGCCATATTTAAGAAGTATGGAATCACCAAGGATAAGTTCCTCGACGCTCTTTCTAAAGTGAGGGGCAATCAGAGGATAACCAGCCAGAATCCGGAGGATAACTACGATGCGCTTAATAAGTACGGCAGAGATCTGGTGGAGATGGCCCGTGAGGGTAAACTGGATCCTGTAATCGGAAGGGACAGCGAGATAAGACACACCATACAGATTTTGTCCAGAAGAACCAAGAACAACCCTGTTCTCATAGGAGAGCCGGGAGTAGGTAAGACGGCCGTGGTTGAAGGTCTTGCCCAGAGAATACTTAAGGGAGATGTTCCTGAAGGACTGAAGGATAAGACCATATTTGCCCTTGATATGGGCTCCCTCATAGCCGGAGCCAAGTTCAGAGGCGAGTTCGAGGAAAGACTTAAGGCCGTTTTAAACGAAATAGAAAAATCCGAAGGCAGAATAATTCTGTTTATCGATGAGATTCACAATATCGTTGGGGCCGGAAGAACGGAAGGCTCAATGGATGCAGGAAACCTGCTTAAGCCTAAACTGGCTAGAGGCGAGCTTCACTGCATAGGCGCGACTACTCTTGACGAGTACCGAAAGTACATAGAAAAGGATGCAGCCCTTGAGAGAAGATTCCAGAAGGTTCTCGTGGATCAGCCGAGCGTTGAGGACACCATTTCCATCCTGAGAGGACTTAAGGAAAGGTTTGAAATTCACCACGGCGTAAGGATAACCGACGGCGCGCTTATCGCATGTGCGACCCTTTCCGACAGATACATCTCCGACAGATTCCTTCCGGACAAGGCCATCGACCTTATGGATGAAGCTGCCGCGAGAATCAGAACGGAAATAGACAGCATGCCTTCAGAACTTGATGAGATTTCAAGGAAGATCATGCAGCTTGAAATAGAGAAGCAGGCCCTCAGCAAGGAGACGGACAGAGGATCCAAGGCAAGGCTTGAGGCTTTGGAAAAGGAGCTTGCCCAGCTTAAGGATGAAAACGCGTCCATGAGAGCTCAGTGGGAAAACGAGAAGAAAGCCATCGCCGACGTTAAGGCGACGAAGGAAGAAATCGATGCGGTTAAGCATCAGATGGAAGAGGCTGAAAGAAACTACGACCTTGAAACCCTTGCAAAGCTGAAATACGGAAAGCTTCCTGAGCTTGAGAAAAAGCTGGAGGCGGAAAAGGAGACGGCGGATCCTTCGGAGAACAGGCTTCTTAAGGAAGAGGTCAACGAGGAGGAAATCGCCGAGGTTATATCCTCCTGGACGGGAATTCCTGTGGCAAAGCTGGTTGAAAGCGAGAGAGAAAAGCTTCTCAAGCTTGCAGATATTCTCCATAAGAGGGTAATAGGTCAGGATGAAGGCGTCGAAGCAGTATCTGAGGCAATACTTAGAGCCCGTGCAGGACTTAAAGAGGAGAACAGGCCTATAGGATCCTTCATATTCCTGGGACCTACGGGAGTCGGAAAGACCGAGCTTGCAAAAGCCCTTGCAGAAGCCCTCTTTGACACCGAGAAAAACCTCATAAGAATAGATATGTCCGAGTACATGGAGAAGCACTCAGTTTCCAGACTGGTTGGAGCTCCTCCAGGATATGTGGGATACGATGAAGGCGGTCAGCTTACGGAAGCTGTCAGAAGGAGACCTTACAGCGTAATACTGTTCGACGAGATAGAAAAGGCACATCCTGATGTGTTCAACATTCTCCTTCAGCTTCTGGATGACGGACGGCTTACGGATAACCAGGGAAGAACCGTAGACTTTAAGAACACGGTAGTCATAATGACTTCCAATATAGGAAGCGCTGAGCTTACGGAAAACATACGTCCTGACGGAACCATATCCCAGGAGGTAAAGGACAGGGTAGAGGCGCAGCTGAAGAACTACTTCAGACCTGAGTTCTTAAACCGTATAGACGACATAGTGGTATTCAGCCCGCTTACGGAAGAGCAGGTTATAAAGATTACCGAGCTTTCCATGAAAGCCCTTGAAGCGCGTCTTGCTGACAGGAATATTACTCTGGAGCTTACGGATGATGCAAAGAGGTTTATCGCTTCGGAGGCCTACGATCCGAACTACGGCGCCCGTCCGGTAAAGCGTTACATTCAGAGAAACATCGAGACAAAGCTTGCAGAGCTTATCATAAAGGGAGATGTGGCTGACGGCGACAGAGTAAAGATAACAGCAGGAAAGGACGGACTGGAATTCAGCAGAGTGAACTGATGATTCCGGCTGACGTAAATGAAATCGGCATGGCCTGAAGAAATTCGGGTCATGCCAATTTTTGACGGTTGAAAAATATGCGTTTTAGAATAAAATAAGAATGTGGATAAATGACGCTTCTTACCCGCGGCGCTTAATGGAACTCTTCATGTGAACCTTCATAGCCCTGGCGCCGTTATCGGTGTTGCCGCTTTTAAAGGCGTTGTAGATGCGGGAATGTTCCTTGAAGACCTTCTGAAGGTATCCCGGTGCAAAGTAGTTGGACGAGCTGCAGTAGTTTATGATGGTCTGGTAGCGCAGGAGGGTGTCCTCCAAAAGCCGGTTGTGGGCGGCTTTATATATCTGCCGGTGAAAAGCGGTGTTTATGCTTATCATCTTAGGAATGTCGTCCTTGGCCGTGTAGAACTTCATGAAATCGTATATTTCATCCAGTTCGTCCATCTGATCTTCAGTGATACGCTTGATACCCCATCGGACGGCAAGGATCTCATAGTCCGTGCGCATTTCAAAGAAGTCGGATATTTCCTGTTCGGAAAAGCCGGTAACGACGGCGCCCTTGTTTGGAATGAGGCGTATGACTCCGTCCTTTTCAAGGCGGCCCAAGGCTTCGCGGACGGGGGTTCTGCTGGCGCTGTACATCTCGCAGACCTTCTGCTCAACGAGCCTGGTGTCTTTTTTGATGCGGCCTGTAAGGATATCTCTCAGGAGCTTTTGATATACGGCTTCCGTAAGGGGAAGAGCGTCGAAATTGGTTTCGCTTATTTCTTTAATAATACTCATGAATAGATTATATTATCAGCCTGCGGGCTTTGTCAACGCAGAAAGGAATTGGTAATGGATAAGGAAAACGTGAAAAAAGTGCTTGATTTGCTGGAAGGAGAATACCCGGAGGCGGAGTGCGCCCTTCATCATAGAAACCCGTTTGAGCTCATCGTGGCGGTAGCTTTATCGGCTCAGACTACGGACAAAAGCGTAAACCAGGTGACTCCGGGACTCTTTGAGAAATACCCTGACGCTGAAGCTCTTTCAAAGGCTAATCCCGCCGATGTCGAGAATTTCATAAGGCGCATAGGAATGTATAAGACAAAGTCGAAAAACATCGTTGCCATGGCCCAGAAACTCGTCTCGGACTTCGGAGGCCGGGTGCCTGATGATTACGATGCCTTAGTCAGCCTTCCGGGAGTTGGGAGGAAGACGGCAAACGTGGTGCTTTCAGTGGGATTCGGCCACCAGAGGATAGCTGTGGATACACACGTTTTCCGTGTTTCAAACAGGATAGGACTCGTTCATGAAAGCAACGTTTTAAAGACTGAGCTTGCCCTCATGGAAACCGTTCCGGAGGAGAGATGGTCAAAAACCCACCACAGCCTCATCTTTCACGGCCGGAACTGCTGTACGGCGAGAAAGCCGGACTGCGAGAACTGCGTGATTGCAGACCTTTGCGAGAAGAATCTATAGATAGAGGAATATATAAACTGACAAATAGGAGGTATTAAGAAGTGAAAAAAGTGGAAGTAAACGCCATGGGTCAGCAGTGCCCCGTGCCTGTAGTCATGACGACGAAGGCTTTAAAGGAAATCACCGAGCCTGCGGAGGTGGAGGTGCACGTGGATAACGAGGTTGCGGTGCAGAACGTGCTTCGTCTTGCGGGAAGCAGGAACTTTGAAGCAAAGAGCAGAAAAGTGGAGGATAACCACTTTGTTATAACCATAAATGCTTTGGCTGAAGAGTCTGCCGGGGACGATAAGGCTCCGGCATGCACTCCTGATATGAGAGGAAATACCGTAGTCGTTTTCAGTTCCGACAGGATGGGCTCAGGAGACGACGGTCTGGGAAAGCTTCTGATGAAAAGCTTCATATACGCCCTGTCTCAGCTTGACGAGCTGCCGAAGGCCATGATATTCTATAACGGAGGAGCAGCCCTTACCGTGGAAGGATCTGAATCTTTGGAAGACCTTAAGAACATGGAAGCTCAGGGAGTAGAGATAATGACCTGCGGAACGTGCCTTGACTATCTTAAGATAAAGGATAAACTGGCGGTAGGATCCATAGGCAACATGTACACCATAGTGGAGACTATGAACGGTGCCGGAAAAATTTTAAGACCTTGATTTTAAACCGGGAGCTGCTTGTCTGACTCCCGGTTTTTGTAGGGAGATGTATGATGAAGGATATGACGGACAAAGTAAAGCTCAGACCGATTGAATCAGGAGACGATCCGTACCTCGGCGAAATAGCCAGATATAATCTGAAAAAATACGGTCTCGACATTCCGGGAACGGCGTATTTTGATCCTGAGCTTGACCACCTTTCCGTATATTACGGCGCTAAGCCGAAGGAAAGATTTTACCTGGTGGCAGAGCTTTCAGGAGAAGTCCTTGGCGGAGTCGGAATTGCGGAATTTCCGGCTGTCAAAGGGTGTGCGGAGCTTCAGAAGCTTTATCTTAAGGACAGCGCAAAAGGCTTTGGCCTGGGAAAGCTTCTCATGAAGGAAATAGAGAAAAAGGCCGGAGAGTACGGATATGAAAGGATATACCTTGAAACTCACAGCAGCCTGAAGACGGCCCTTCACATGTACGAAAAGGGCGGCTATGTGGACAGAAGCAAGGTGGATGCACCTTCGACCAGCGCTCATAAGGCCATGGACAGGTTTCTCATAAAGGAGCTTTAGGAAATGAAAGCACTTACATATGTGGAAAACGGAAAATTTCAGCTGGTGGAAAAACCGAAACCGGAGATACGGGAAAGCAGGGATGCCATAGTAAAGGTGACACTGGGATCCATCTGCACCAGCGACCTTCACATAAAGCACGGCGGCGTGCCGAGGGCAGTTAAAAAAATAACAGTAGGTCACGAGATGGTGGGAATCGTCGATTCTGTTGGAAAGGATGTAAAGACCGTAAAGCCAGGAGATCGGGTTACGGTAAACGTAGAGACCTTCTGTGGAGAGTGTTTTTTCTGTAAGCACGGTTTTGTCAATAACTGTACAGATGAAAACGGCGGTTGGGCCCTGGGCTGCCGCATAGACGGCGGACAGGCAGAATACGTAAGGGTTCCATATGCTGACAGAGGGCTGGATTTAATACCGGAGTCCGTGACAGACGAACAGGCCCTATTCGTAGGAGATATTCTGGCAACAGGGTTCTGGGCTGCGAAAATATCCGAGATTACCGCGGAGGACACGGTTCTAATAATAGGCGCAGGGCCTACGGGAATCTGCACTCTTCTTTGCGTAATGCTGAAAAATCCGAAGAGAATAATAGTATGTGAAAAGGATGAGGACAGAAGGAATTTCGTAAAGGAACATTACCGTGACGTTTACGTATGCACCCCTGAGGCATGTGAGGAATTTACCAGGCTAAATTCCGATCACGGCGGAGCTGACAGAGTTATAGAAGCCGCGGGAGGAGTCGATACGTTTCAGCTGGCATGGAAGTGCGCCCGACCGAACGCAGTAGTGACAGTCGTCGCAATGTACGAGGAACCGCAGATTTTGCCGCTTCCTGACATGTATGGAAAGAACCTCACCTTTAAAACCGGAGGCGTAGACGGCTGCGACTGTAAAGATATACTAAAGCTCATAGAGCGGGGCAAAATAGATACGACACCTCTGATAACGCATAGATTTCCCCTTTCGGAGATAGAGGAAGCCTACAGAATTTTTGAAAACAGGCTGGACGGAGTTATTAAGGTAGCGATTGAAGTATAAATGTTACAGGAGGTATATCATGTTCAGAGAAATGAGAAGAAAAAAGCAGGTTATGAGCGAAGAGGTTACGAAAAAAGTTCTGTCCGATGGCACCTCGGGAGTTCTGGCTCTTGAAGGTGACGACGGTTATCCTTACGCCGTGCCGGTAAGCTACGTCTATGACGGCGAGAAGCTGTATTTTCACTGCGCAAAGGAAGGACATAAGATAGACGCGATAAAGAGGAACGAGAAAGCTTCCTTTTGCGTAATTGAGACGGACCATGTCGTTCCGGAGGAATATACCACATATTTCAGAAGCGTTATTGCCTTCGGCAGGATAAGAATCCTGACGGGAGACGATGAAAAGCGTGACGCCCTTGCAAAGCTGGGAAAGAGGTATGCTCCGGGGGATTCTCCTGAAAATCTGGCAAAGTACATAAATAAAGAGTGGGATCCCGTATGCGTTCTCGAAATGACGGTAGATCATCTGTCCGGAAAGGAAGCCATCGAATTCGTAAGAGAAAGAGAAAACAGGTAATCGCAAAACGTTATGGCAGCGGCACGGAGCCTGGCTCCGCGCCGTTCTTGAAATATACATGCCAAAGTGGTAAAATATAACGATAATATTCAGATCAAGACGTTAAAAGGAGCAAGACATGAAAGAGAGAGAAAGAAAGCTCAGAGCCGGAATAATCGGCGGAACCGGAATGGTGGGACAGCGATTTGTGACATTGCTTTCAGACCATCCGTGGTTTCAGGTAAGCGCTATTGCTGCCAGCGCCAGAAGTGCAGGCAAGACGTATGAGGAAGCCGTGGGAGACCGGTGGAAGATGACCGCGCCTATGCCGGATAACGTGAAGAATATCATCGTTAAGGATGTTAAGGATATTGCAGCCATGTCCGAAGAAGTCGATTTCGTGTTCAGCGCCGTGGACATGACGAAGGAAGAGATAAGGAAGATAGAGGAAGACTACGCAAAGGCTGAAATTCCAGTCGTATCCAACAACAGCGCTCACCGCTGGACTCCGGATGTGCCTATGGTAATCCCTGAAATCAACATGCAGCATTTTGATGTCATAGAACATCAGAAGAAGAGACTGGGAACAGAGCACGGATTTATAGCCGTTAAGCCTAACTGCTCCATTCAGGGGTACGTGCCGGCACTTGCGGCCTGGAAGGAATACGAGCCATACGAGGTCGTAGTGACCACTTATCAGGCCATAAGCGGCGCCGGAAAGACGTTTAAGGACTGGCCGGAAATGGTTGAAAACATCATTCCGTACATCGGAGGAGAAGAAGAAAAGAGCGAGCAGGAGCCGCTGAGGATTTTCGGACACATCGAAGATGGCGAAATTGTCAAGGCTCAGGAGCCTGTTATCACCAGCCAGTGCGTGAGAGTTCCGGTACTTGACGGCCACACCGCCGCAGTCTTTGTCAAGTTCAGAAAGAAACCTTCAAAGGAAGAGCTGATAGAAAAGCTGAAAGCATTCAGGGGATTTCCTCAGGAAGCGGAACTTCCTTCTGCTCCAAAGCAGTTTATCCAGTATCTGGAAGAAGACGACAGACCTCAGGTTAAGCTTGACGTGAACTACGAAAACGGATTCGGCGTTTCCATAGGAAGGCTCAGAGAGGATACGGTATACGATTATAAGTTTATCGGCCTTGCCCACAATACAGTCAGGGGAGCAGCCGGAGGAGCCGTTCTCTGCGCTGAAGCCCTTACGGCAAAGGGATATATAACAGAAAGATAGGATCAAACGGTCAGGGGCGGTCGTGACGGAAGTCTTGACCGCTTAAACCTGTTTTACGGCATTTTTTTCAGGAGAAGATTTCAGAAGTGGCAGCGACAAAAAAAGCATCTAAATCATCTAAATCCAGGAAGGCAGAAACGAATAAAACCGGCAGTTCCGGCAGGAAGTCATCCTCCGGAAAGAGAGATTCATCGAAGGATTCCGGTAAAGATAAGGCAGTTCATAAAGGCGTACGCGATAACATATGGGGCGTATGCCTTATTGCCCTTGGGATATTTCTCTTTGCTGCCATAGAATTCGAAGCGGCAGGGGAGATAGGAAATATGCTCGGAGATTTTCTGAAGGGCATATTCGGCTTTGTCGCTCATGTTCTGCCGTTCTACCTCCTTGCACTAGGGGCGCTTCTCTTTCTTAACAGAAATGCTCACGTATCATGGCTTACGTTTATACTTTCCGTAGTCGTTCTCCTCATGTTCTGCCTCATAAACTCGGGCAGGTTCATCGACGGGGAAAATATCCGTTATGCCGCGGGAGATTTCTATGAGAGCGGAGTGACTCTTGAAAGCGGAGGTCTTTTCGGAATGATGCTGGGCTCTGCCCTTGTGAAGTTTACGGGAAAAGTAGGACTTTACATAATATCTGTTGTAGTAATCCTCGTGTGCATCCTAATCGTCATCAACAGACCTGTTTCTGCGGCCGTGGATAAAATAACGGACGGGGCGCAGAAGGCAAAGGAACGCAGAGAGGAAAGGGAAGAAGAGCTTGCATCTCTTGAAACGGAAAACAGGGCGGAAAATTCGCAGCTTACCATAGAAGGCCTAATGTCAAATCCTTATGACATAAAACAGTATGAAAAACCGGAAAAGAAGAGCAGGCTTAAGAATATCCTCAGGTATATGAAGGACGACAGACTCTTCGAGAAGGATATGACGGCTTTTGACAGCGACAAGGCCATGTCCCCGGGAAACGGTGAAGATGCCGGTGAAGTTTCGGGCACTCAGGAGGCGGAAGCTCTCGGACCGGAGATTTCTTACGGCCTTGACGGGACAAAGGCTGAAGTCGTGCCGGGGTACGGCCTTGACGGCGGCGATGAAAGAGCCTCTGACGGATACGGCCTTGAAGGAAATATCTTTCCTGACAACATTGGAATTTCAGGCTACGGCCTCGACGGTGATGTGGTATACCCTTCTTCCGAAGAGAGAGATGAAGAGACGGGGCTGCCGCCTGAGCAGGAGGCTTCAAAAGATGATAAACCGGCTAAAAGGAATCTTTCACAGGCTGAACTTACGGAGCTGATGCCGGAAGTCGATACTGCTCCTAAGAAGAAAAAGTACAGGATGCCGCCGCTGGATCTTCTGAAGCCTGCTGCCGGAGGAAAGGATCCCCATTTGGCGGCAGATCTTAAGGCCATGGCGGCAAAGCTGGAAGAGACTCTTAAAAACTTCAACGTTGACGCAAGAGTGATTCAGGTCACCAGAGGGCCTGCCGTAACCAGATACGAGATTCAGCCGGGAATCGGCGTCAAGGTAAGCAGTATAGCAAGGCTCTCAGACGACATAGCTTTAAACCTGGAGGCAAAGTCCATAAGAATAGAAGCGCCTATTCCGGGAAAAGCCGCAGTGGGCATAGAAGTCGAGAACGATAAGATAAACATGGTTACCCTGAGGGAGATTATCGGTTCTCAGGAATTTAAACGGGCCGAATCGAAGATAACTTTTGCCGTAGGTAAGGATATAGCCGGAAAGGCAGTAGTTGCAGACCTTAAGAGCATGCCCCACCTTCTCATCGCAGGATCTACGGGCTCCGGAAAGAGCGTGTGCATAAACAGCATCATAACCAGCATACTTTACAAGGCAAATCCGGACGAGGTGAAGCTGGTGCTCATAGACCCGAAGGTTGTGGAACTTGGAAACTACAATGGCATTCCGCACCTTCTCATTCCGGTGGTTACCGAGCCGACAAAGGCTGCGGCTGCTCTTAACTGGGCCGTTGCCGAAATGACGGACAGGTATAAGAAGTTTGCGGAAAACAACGTGAGAGATCTGGCTGGATACAATAAGCACATGTTGGCGGCAGGAGATGCGGACAGCGTCATGCCTCAGATAGTGATAATAATCGACGAGCTTGCTGACCTTATGATGGCAGCGCCGTCTCAGGTGGAGGAGTCCATATGCAGGCTGGCCCAGATGGCAAGAGCAGCCGGGATGCACCTTATCGTCGCTACTCAGAGACCGTCCGTCGATATCATCACGGGAGTAATAAAGGCCAATATTCCGTCCAGAATCGCCTTTGCCGTTTCATCTCAGTTCGATTCCAGAACCATTCTGGACATGTCGGGAGCTGAGAAGCTGGTGGGAAAGGGCGACATGCTCTTTAACCCTCTCGGAATGGGAAAGCCCGTAAGAGTTCAGGGCTGTTTCATATCGGACGAAGAGGTGTCAGCTGTAATAGATTTCATAAAGTCTCAGAGCGAAGATGAGCCTGAGTATGCAGATGACGTCATGAACACCATAGAAAAGGGAGGCCCTTCTGATGGAGGAAAGGATGACGACGGAGACGAGCTGCTTCCTGAGGCCATAGACTGCGTCGTTCACGCGGGGCAGGCATCTGTATCTATGCTCCAGAGGCGGTTCAGAATAGGATATAACAGGGCTGCCAGAATTGTGGAGATGATGGAGGAGAGAGGAATAGTGGGCCCTCAGGACGGAAGCAGACCGAGACAGGTTCTTCTGACGGAAGAGGAACTCAACGCCATGAAGGAGGAAGCATTAGAATAGTGAAGGTATTTTTTGAGACTCTTGGATGTCCCAAGAATTTTTACGATACGGAAAATGCGGAAGGAATACTGGAGGCAGACGGATTTGAAATATGTGATGCCCCGGAGGAAGCGGATTTTGTCGTGGTGAACACCTGCGGCTTTATAAATGACGCAAAGACGGAATCCATAGAGCGGATTTTTGAAATGGCTCAGGTTAAGAGAGACGATGCAAAGCTGGTGGTGTCAGGATGTCTTTCAAAGAGGTATGCAAAGGAGCTATTTGAGGAGATGCCGGAGGCTGACGCCTTTGTCGGAGTAAACGAGTACGAAAAGCTTCCGGAGATACTCCGCTGGCTTTCCGAAAACCCCGGAGAGAGAAAGGTGCTCTGCGAAAACGGATACGACGAAATTTTAAAGCCGATGCCGAGAAAGCTGGGTGAAAATCCGTACACCGCAACCCTTAAAATCGCGGAAGGCTGCGACAACGTGTGCGCCTACTGCATCATTCCTTTCATCAGAGGGGGATACAGAAGCAAGAGGATGGAAGACGTGGTGGCAGAAGCCGAGTCTCTTGCCGAAGCGGGATGCAGGGAGCTTATCCTAATAGCTCAGGATGTAACCTGCTACGGACTTGACCTTTACGGCGAATACAGCCTGGATAAGCTTCTCAGAAAGCTGTGCAGAATCGATGGGATAAGGTGGATACGGCTGATGTACTGCTACGACGACCGCATAACGGATGAGCTCATAGAAACCATCGCCTCCGAGGACAAAATATGCAACTACCTGGATATTCCTATCCAGCATGCCAGCGACGCCGTCCTTTCTGCCATGAACAGAAGATCCAATAAGGCGGATTTAATAGCCAAGCTTGAAAAGATAAGAAATGCCATACCCGATATAAGGATCAGAACCACACTCATAACAGGCTTTCCGGGAGAGACGGAAGAAGATCACGAAGAGCTTCTGGAATTTGTGGAGGAACAGAAGTTTGCCCGTCTCGGAGTGTTCGCTTATTCCATGGAGGAGGGAACCCTTGCAGGAGAGATGGAGAACCAGGTGGACGAAGATATAAAGGCCCGCAGGCTCGATGAGATAATGAGAACCCAGCTTGAGATTTCTCTTGAGAATAACCGCAGCCTCATAGGCCAGGTAATTTTCACGTCGGACAGGGAGCTTAAGCCGGGAGACATCGTCAATGTAAAGATAAGCGATGCGTTCGACTACGACCTTACCGGAGAGGTATGCTGATGGACAGAATAATAATAATAGACGGAAACAGCCTCATAAACAGGGCATATTACGCCATGGCAAGGCCAATGATTACCAGAGAGGGTATATACACCCAGGGAATCTACGGCTTTCTCAACATGCTCTCTAAAATAGAGGAAGACTATGAGCCTACCCATATGGCTGTGGCGTGGGATCTTAAGGCTCCGACTTTCCGTCATAAGGAATACGATGCCTATAAAGCGGGAAGAAAGACCATGCCCGCAGAGCTTGCCATGGAACTTCCCATAATGAAGGACATCCTCGAGGCGAAGGGAATCAGGAATCTTTCCGTAGAAGGAAGATGGCTGACGATGCCGGCATGGATACCATGATAATCACCGGTGACAAGGACGCTCTTCAGCTGGCATCGGACACGGTGAAGGTTATCATCACAAAGAAGGGAATTACCGAATTCGAGCTTTACGATGCCGGGAAGATGAAGGAAAGGTATCAGCTCACGCCGTCTCAGTTCGTGGACCTTAAGGGGCTTATGGGAGATTCGTCGGACAACATTCCGGGCATTCCGGGAGTAGGGGAGAAGACGGGAATAAAGCTTTTGACCCAGTTCGGATCCATTTCCAATATGCTTGCCCACACGGATGAAATATCCAATAAGAAGCTCAAGGAAAAGGTGGAAGAAAACGCCCAGCTGGCACTGATGAGCCGCCGCCTTGCGGAAATCGTAAGAAACGTTCCGGTAGGCGTTACGCTGGATGAGTTGAAAATCGGAGAGACGGATACTGCAAGGCTCATAGACATTTACAGGAAGCTTGAGTTCAAGAGCTTTCTCAAAAAGCTTCATATAGAAGGAAGTGAAACTAAGAGGTTCAGCGAGGAAAATTCGGCGGAAATCCTTTACATAGATTCTTCCGAAGGAATAGAGGCGCTGAGCAGGGCTGAGGCAGGGGCGGAAGCAGTAGTAAAGACGGTGTCAGATCACAGCCATATCGGAAAGCCTGAAATCAGCGCCGTGGGAATCCTGATAGGCGACAGGTACTATCACGTCGACGTGACGGCAGAAGGGGTTCTTGAAAGCCTGGTAAACCTTTTGAACGACAAGAGGTTCAGAATGTCAGGCCACGATCTGGTAAAGGAATACTACGATCTCATGTGGAACGGATTTGAAGCCGTAAATACGGATTTTGACACGGCCGTAGCCCAGTACGTCCTGGATCCGTCCAGATCCGGATACGATCTCAAATCTCTTGCGACGGAATATCTTCACTATGAGATAGCAGACGAAAAGGAAGCCTTAAAAGACCTGGGCCAGATGGACATTCTGGGAGAGAACGGAAAGAAACTGGCGGAATTCTGCATGGAGCAGTGCCTTGCAATTAGAAGAGTCAGAGCCGTTCAGGAAGAAGAAATCGGAGAAAAGGGTCTAGAGAACGTTTTCACAAAGGCGGAGCTGCCTCTCATAGAGGTTCTGGCTGCAATGGAGCGGCAGGGCTTTACCGTAGACAGGGAAACTCTGGCGGAGCAAGGAAGGCTTCTTACGGGCAGAATAAACAGGATTACCGATGAAATATTCAGCCTTGCGGGAGAGGAGTTCAACATAAATTCTCCTGTCCAGCTGGGAGAAATCCTCTTCGAGAAACTGGGGCTTCCAGCCGGAAAGAAGACGAAGCGGGGATACAGCACCAGCGCCGACATCCTGGAAAAAATCAGGGACAAGCACCCTATAGTGGACATGGTCCTCCAGTACAGGACCCTTTCAAAGCTTAAGAGCACCTACGTGGACGGCCTCATCCCCCTCATAGGAGCAGACGGCAGAATCCGTGCCCATTTCCGTCAGACTGTTACAGCTACGGGCAGGATAAGCTGCACCGAACCTAATCTTCAGAACATACCTATACGCCATGAGGAGGGAAGGCTTTTAAGGAAGGCCTTTACCCCGTCCAAGGACAACAGAATTCTCGTGGGGGCAGACTACTCTCAGATAGAGCTGAGGGTTCTGGCGCACCTTTCCGGCGATGAAAATCTCATAGAGGCATTTAACCGGGGCGACGACATTCACAGAAACACCGCCGCACGGGTCTTCGGCCTTAAATACGAGGACGTTACGCCTCTTGACAGAAGCCGGGCCAAAGCCGTCAACTTCGGGGTTATATACGGAATGAGCGGATTCGGCCTTTCGGAAGAACTTTCCATAACGAGAAAGGAAGCCGAAAAGTACATCGCCGATTATTTCTCAAAACATGAAGCCGTAAAGAAATACATGGACGAGCAGGTAAGACTTTGCCGTGAGAGAGGTTTTACTGAAACCATCCTCGGAAGGAGAAGATATATTCACGAGATAAATTCTTCCAACTACATGACGAGGCAGCTGGGGGAAAGGCTTGCCATGAACAGCCCTATACAGGGAAGCGCCGCCGATATAATAAAGCTTGCCATGATAAAGGTATACCGGGAGCTGAAGGAGAAAAACATGCGCTCAAAACTCATCCTTCAGGTTCACGATGAACTCATAATCGATACGGCTTTGGAGGAACTGGAGGACGTAAAGGAACTTCTCATAAGGAACATGACCGGAGCCATGGATCTTAAGGTTAAGCTTGAAAGCGACCTGAACATGGGAAAAACGTGGTACGACCTGAAATAACCGGCCGGCCGGAAGGTGATAATATGAAAGTGATAGGACTTACAGGCGGCAGCGGATCAGGAAAGACGACTGCCGCCGGATTCATAAGGGAAATGGGGATAAAGGTAGTCGATGCCGATTCCATTGCACGGGACATTACCGTAAAGGGAAGTCCCGCCATTGGCAGGCTGGTGGACGCATTCGGAAGCGGCATTCTTCTTCCTGACGGAAACCTCGACAGAAAATCCATGGCAGACAGGATATTCAGCGATCCAAAGTCTAGAGCTATACTTGAATCCATAGTTACGGAAGGCGTCATAGAAAAGATAAAATCCGTAATAGAAGATGAAAGAAGCGCTGGAACTCCGGTTCTCGTCATAGATGCACCAACGCTCTTTGAGACCGGGTCAGATGCCCTATGCGACAAAGTGTGGCTGGTCACAGCCTCAGAAGCTGTCAGACTGAAAAGGCTTTCGAAACGGGACGGAATATCCGAAAAAAGCCTGAAAGCCAGAATAAACGGCCAGCTTTCCGAAGAGGAAAAGGCCTCCCGTTCCAATGTGGTCATAGAAAATGACGGAACAGCAGAGGAGCTGAAGGAGAAAGTTCGGAAGGTGGTAAGGAGCGAAATTGCAGGGCTTTAGATAGTGCGTTTTGCGCATATGTTACATGGCGAAATAATATAAAGCAGAGAAACAATTAATATGCAAAATTAGTGCTTGCAATTTCTTGGATTTGTGGTAACATATATAAATGTGGCCGGTAAAAAAACGGACACATGATAAGCGGCCGTGGCGGAATGGCAGACGCGTACGTTTGAGGGGCGTATGGGCAACCGTGCTGGTTCGAGTCCAGTCGGCCGCACCACTTGAATCCGAACCGAACAGGTTCGGATTTTTTAGTATCAGCGTGTGTTACAGCTGAGCGGCGGATATACGGGTTATATTTTTGGAGTTCGACTTTTTTGCGGTATACACGTGGTCAGGTCGAACGGTTCTTCGACAAAATCTGCGGTATCTGATGCTTAGGTCGAACTTTTCGGTCAGTATCCTGATGAAAACGACAGATATGTTCGACCTCAGAGACCTTTTGGGGATAAGACATCGAAAAATCGTTCGATGTAAGGTCACTATTTGTTGAAAAAGTAGAACCATATAGGCTGACGACATTAAAATCAACCGGCTTTATGTAGGTATGGAAGGTATGGACGTATGAAAAGCGATGAAACATCCTTATTCAGAAACAGGAACTACATACTTCTGATTTTGTCTAACGTATTTAACAGGTTTGGCGATTCCATAGACTCCATAGTGTTCACATGGCTTGCGTATTCTATTACGGGAAGCGCCTCGTACAGCGCCATAGTTTTTGCGGCAAACCGTATTCCTACGGTTCTCTTTCAGCCTGTAACCGGAGTGATAATTGAAAGGCGCAGAAAAAAGTATATAATGGCGGTTTCAGATGTTATTAGAGCCATGCTTGCAGGATACATTCTGATTAGACTTGTTACGGGTCTGCCGACGCCGCCGGAGATGGTAATTGTAACTTTTTTGATTTCTACGGTAGAAGCTTTCAGGCAGCCTGCCGGAAGCAGTATCATTCCTGAAGTTGTCGACGAACCGATGTATACCCAGGCTGTTTCATATCAGTCTGGATTTTCCAGCGGAGCTGAGCTTGCAGGCCTGGGCGCTGCCGGTGTACTTATCGGATTTATTGGAAATGCAGGTGCAGTTTTAGTCGATGCTGCTATGTTCTTGCTGTCGGCATTTTTTCTGTTTGCAATGAGAATCGGGAGAACAGGCGGGGGAGGTAAAGATGATATTCACCTGCGAAAAATTTTCTCCGGCCTTGCGGAGGGTGCCCGTGTGGTGAGGGCAAGCGATATTATAATGTTTCTGATTACCTTTGCCGTGCTTCTAAACGCCATGCTGACGCCGTATAACTGCCTTCCGTCGCCTATGGTAAAGGAGATACTTAAAAGCGATGAAAGAATGCTGTCTGTAATCGGCGTAGCGCTGAGCCTGGGTATGATAGCGGGTTCGTCTTTATATCCGAAGCTGAGCGCACGGTTTAAGTGCAGGCCGCTGCTTATGACAGCAGGGATTTTTACGGGCCTTATGTATATCGGAACGGTGATTCTGGGAGAATTTTCAATATCATCATATGCGCTTTACGCATTTCAGGGGACGATAATGTTTTTTTCAGGAACCGGCATTTCGATACTGAATACATTTGCAATGGTAAATATTCTCAGAAAGTGTAATCCCGATTATCTTTCAAGGGTCAGCGGAATCGTAGCCAGCGCATGTTCTGCTGCTGTTCCGGTTGTTTCTTTCATCGTTTCCGCTGTTGCAGGTTTTGTCTCTACTGCATGTATTTTCACAGTAATGGGGGTACTGACGCTGGCAACGTGTTTTGTCGTATTCAGCAGAAAGGTGATGCCGAAGGAGCTCCTTGAAAACTGACCGTAACTTTTTTCCGTGCGCGGCCATAAACTGCGTATCCACGTCTTGACTGACGGAGCTTTTTTGTGCTAAAATGTTCATTGCTATTTGCCGGCGTGATGGAATTGGCAGACGTGCGGGATTCAAAATCCCGTGGTGGCGACACCGTATGGGTTCGACCCCCATCGCCGGCACCATTTACGCGAAAAACGGACTTTGTTTAATCGCTTAAGCTGAAATTTTTAGGAGGAATCAATTATGCAAGGATTAGGCGTTCAGGTTTTCATTTTAGTTCTGTTCATCCTTATCATGTACTTCCTGCTCATCAGACCGCAGAAGAAGAAGGAAAAAGAAATCAACAACATGAGAAATAGCATTCAGGTAGGAGATGAAATAGTCACTATCGGAGGAATCTGCGGAAAGGTTGTAAAGACTAAAGAGGACACTATCGTCATCCAGGTAGGAGCCGACAAGGTAAAGTTTGAAATGAAGCGCTGGTCTGTATCTTCCGTAGAGAAGAAGAGCAGCTCTAGAGTTGAGAAAGAGGAGAAGGAAGAGGTTAAGAAGCCTTCCCCTAAGAGACTGAAAAAAGCCGAGAAGAAAGCCGAAGAACCTGCTGAGGAAAAGGCAGAGGAGAAGAAGGAAGCTGCTGCTGAGGAGATTAAAGAGGATGCTCCTAACGTAGTCGAAGTACCGGCAGATGCAGCTGAAACAGGCGATACTGAAGACGGCAATGCCGAGGAAAAGTAGTCCGGTTATAGAAAATGCTGAAAAGCTCCCTGTTTAAGGGAGCTTTAATACTTTCCGGTTGATGAAAGACGGAAAAAGTAGTACAATTAAATTTATTATAAAATGCCGTTATTTCGGGCAAAAATCAACTTGCAAAGGTGGACATCTGTAATGAACATGAATTTGAGAAGAATTTTATCAGGTCTTGTGGTAATTGCCGTGCTGTTTGGATGGTACATCACGGTTTTTGGCATTGGACCTGTTGGAAATATCAAGGATGAGATGAAGTTCGGCCTTGATATTAACGGAGGAGTTTACGTGGTAATGGAGGCCGATACGGACGCCGACGGCAGCGAATTAAACGACCTTATGGAACAGACGAGAGCCGTTTTAAACAACCGTGTAAACGCTATGGGTATTTCGGAAGCTACCGTTTCCAGAGAAGGGGATAAGAGACTGAGAGTAGAGCTTCCGGGAGTGGACGATCCCGACGAGGCCATAGAGCAGATAGGAAGAACTGCAAAGCTCAGATTCCTCCTGGCTGACGGAACCGAAGTTTTGAGCGGAACCGACATAAAGAAGGCGGGAATAGATACCGACCCTACTCACGGGGGATATCTGGTAACTCTTGAATTTACGTCGGAAGGTACTGAAAAGTTCACCGAGGCTACGACAAAAGCTTCAAGCGGCCAGGTGACTTCAGCAATAGACGGAGTTGCAAACAACGCCATAGTGATAATGCTGGATGATGAAATAGTGACTGCTCCGTCATGTGAGTCTCCTATATATCAGTCCACGTGCACTATCACAAATCCTAACGGCGGATATGCACAGGAAGATGCATCGAATACTGCGGCGCTGATAAACGGAGGAGCACTGCCTCTGGATCTTCACGAGGTGGAGTCATCTGTTCAGACTGCGACCATAGGAACGGATGCCCTGGATAAGAGCATAATCGCAGGTCTCATCGGACTTGCCATCATATTCGTTCTTATGCTCATCATGTACAATATCCTCGGCCTGATGGCAGATATCGCCCTTCTGCTTTACGTAATCATCGTACTCTGGATTATGGCAGGACTGGGAAGCGTCCTGACTCTGCCGGGCATTGCGGGTATAATCCTGTCCATAGGTATGGCCGTTGACGCCAACGTAATCATATTTGCGAGAATAAGAGAGGAAATCGCCGCAGGCAAGACCATAAGAGTGGCGGTGGCTCAGGGATTCAAGAGAGCCCTTGTTACGGTTCTTGACGCTCAGATAACGACCCTTATCGCATCGGTGGTTCTCTATGAGATAGGATCCACATCGGTAAAAGGCTTTGCCCTCACGCTTATGATAGGTATTATCGTAAGCATATTCACCGCAGTAGTAATAACCCAGATACTCATGGGTCTTGTGGCAAACAGCAAAACCTTTGCCAAGAACAAGTTCTTCGGCATAAACGAGGACGGAACCCAGAAGGTATTCGTAAAGAAGCAGTTCGGCTTCATGAACATGAGAAAGTTCACCTACTGCCTCAGCGCCGGAGTTCTCATTCTCGGAGTGATATTTGCAGCTGTAAGGGGCTTTAACTACGGAATAGACTTTACCGGAGGAACCATGCTCCAGATAGACATGGGAGAGAAGGTTTCCACGAAAGAGGTAGCAGACGCCATAAGCGATTTTGATCTGGATCCTTCCATAGTCCTGGCCGGTGAAAACGAGGAACAGGTAATAATAAAGACCATAGAGGCTCTCGATACCGAGGAGCGTGCGGAAGTGGTAAGCACTCTCGGAGACAAATTCGGAATTACCGATGAAGACGTCCTCGCGTCCGAACAGTTCGGACCTTCGGTGGGAGATGAGCTTAAGATGAACGCCATCAAGGCCGTTCTCGTTGCCGCAGCCGGCATGCTCATATACGTGGGAATCAGGTTTAAATCGTGGAAATACGGCGTTACGTCCATTCTCGGCGTAGTTCACGACGCTCTGGCGGTTCTCGCCTTCTACGCAATATTCGGCGTAACCATAAACAATCCGTTTATAGCAGGTATCCTTACGGTAGTAGGATATTCCATAAACGATACCATAGTAATATTCGACAGAATTAGAGAGAACAGGCAGCTCTATAAGAAGATGCCGCTGAAGGAAACCATGGATCTCAGCATAAACCAGACCCTGAACAGATCCATAATGACATCCCTTACGACTCTCATCGTAATGGTGCCGATGATGATAATGGTGTCCACGTCCATAAGAGAGTTTGTAATTCCTCTCATGGTGGGAGTACTTGTAGGAACGTATTCTTCCATATTCCTTTGCAGCCCGCTTCTCTATGAGATAAGCAAGAACGAGGGTGTGTCAAAGTACGTGGCATCCAACAGAAAGAACAGTAAAAAGAAGGAAAAGTAACCGATGTTGACCAAAGAGCAGTTTTTAGAAGAACTTCTGAAATACAATCCGGGCTATGATACCGAGTTAATCGGAAAGGCCTACGACAAGGCGAAGATGCTTCACGAGGGGCAGTTCAGAAAGAGCGGGGAACCGTACTTCATTCACCCCATCGCTGTAGCCATAATTCTCGCCGGCCTCGGCATGGACGAGGAGACCATAGTCGGAGGTCTGCTTCACGATGTAGTGGAGGATACCGAATACACCAGGCAGATGCTCGTTGAAGATTTTGGCGAAGAAGTTGCTCTTCTGGTCGACGGAGTAACCAAGCTGGGCGCCATAAAGTTTGACACTAAGGAAGAAGCTCAGGCGGAAAGCCTCAGGAAGATGTTCCTGGCTATGTCAAAGGACATCAGGGTTCTCATCATAAAGCTGGCCGACAGGCTTCACAACATGCGCACGGCTCAGTACTGGCCGCCTCATAAGCAAATAGAAAAATCACAGGAAACCCTGGATATATACGCTCCCCTTGCCAGCCGCCTTGGTATATATACAGTCAAGTTTGAGCTGGAGGATATCGCTTTTTCCTATCTTCATCCGGAGGAGTACAAAACCCTCAGCAGGGAAGTGGAGGAAAAGAAGGAGCAGCGTGAGCAGACCATCGCCCACGTAATAGAGGAGATAAAGGAAGCCCTGGATCAGATGAAGATGAAGTACGACATCTACGGAAGGTCCAAGCACCTTTACAGCATATACAGAAAGATGACTTTGCAGCATAAGCAGCTGGACGAGATATTCGACCTTACTGCGGTCAGAGTCATAGTGGAATCGGTAAAGGACTGCTATGCCGTTTTGGGACAGGTTCACACCATGTGGAAGCCTATTCCGGGCAGGTTCAAGGACTATATTGCCATGCCGAAACCTAACATGTATCAGTCCCTTCACACCACCGTTTTAGGCGACGGCGGAGAGCCTTTCGAGATTCAGATAAGGACCTACGAGATGCACAGAGTCGCTGAATACGGTATTGCGGCTCACTGGAAATATAAAGAGGGAAAGTCCGGCTCCGGCCAGGATACGGAGGAGATGAAGCTGGCCTGGCTCAGGCAGACCCTGGAATGGCAGAAGGAACTTAACGATCCTAAGGAGTTCATGGAGACTCTGAAGATGGATCTCTTTGCAAGCCAGGTATTCGTGTTCACGCCAAAGGGTGAAGTAATCGACCTTCCGGCAGGTTCCACGCCTCTTGACTTTGCGTTTAAGATTCACACGGAAGTAGGATGCAAGTGCGTTGGAGCCAAGGTTAACGGCAAAATGGTCACCATTGACCATGTGCTAAATAACGGAGATATCGTCGAGATAGTTACGTCCTCCAATTCCAGCGGCCCCAGCGTGGACTGGCTTAAGATCGCAAAGAGTTCCACAGCCAGAACCAAAATACGTCAGTGGTTGAAGAAGCAGAGTCAGCCTGACGACGTAGCCAGAGGAAAGGACGCTCTTGACAGGTTTGTGAGAAAGAAAGGGTACGACCCGCAGCTTATCGAAAAGAGCGCATGGCTTACCAAGGCCATGAAGGAGCTTAACATATCCACCATGAACGAACTTTACGTTCAGATAAGCAAGGGCGGCTCTCTCTTGAGCAAATACGCAAATCTTCTCTTCACATACTACAACGACGCCATGGCGGCGGAGCAGAAGAAGGAAGACGAGAAGCAGAAGGCCCTGTTCTCACAGGATAAGAAGAAAGAGACAAAGCCTGCAAGGAGAAACGACGACAATCCGGGAATAGTGGTTAAGGGAATGGACAATCTCATGATAAGGATTGCCAGATGCTGTAACCCTGTGCCTGGAGACGATATAGTAGGCTTTATCACCAAGGGCAGAGGAATTTCCGTACACAGAAAGGACTGCTCCAACATTACATCCCTTCCTGAGGAAGAGAAGGCCAGATTCATAGAAGTGGAATGGGAAGACCTGAAGGTCGGAAAGGAATACGATGCTGAAATCATCCTTAACGGCATAGACAGGAGAGGGCTTTTTGCCGACATTTCGAGAGCCTGTGAGGACATGGATGTGGATCTTGCGGGAGTAAATGCCAAGGCCACTAAGGACGGCGACGCCACCATGACACTTACGGTTAAGATTTCCAGCACTCAGCAGATGCAGAAGGTGCTGAGAACTCTCAGAAACATAGAAGGCGTGACCAGCGTATACAGAGCCAGGTCGTAGGGATGACAGCTCTGGAAATGACAAAGGAGATAATCGACGGGAGAAGACATGTTTAACGTTAAATCATACACTACAGGCCCCTTAGGGGTTAACACGTATCTGGGCTACGACGATACAAAAAAGGCTTTCATAGTGGATCCGGGCGGATACTCGGAGAAAATAACTGACTTCATCAGGGAAAACGGCCTTGAGCCGGAATACATAATTCTCACCCACGGACATGCGGATCACATTGGAGGGGTTGAGGGCTTTAAAGAGGCTTTTCCCCAGCTTAAGGTAATCGCATACGAGGACGAGAAGCAGATGCTTTCGGATCCTTACATAAATTCCTCCATGGATATACTGAGAAAGCCAATTACGGTGGAGGCTGACGATTTTGTGAGAGACGGAGATACTCTCACAGTCGGCGATACGGAGCTAACCTTTATCCACACTCCGGGTCATACAAAGGGCGGAATGTGCATAACGGCGCCGGGATGCGTTTTCAGCGGAGATACTCTCTTCAGAGCGTCCATCGGAAGAACCGATTTTTACGGAGGGGATTTTAACGAAATCGTGGATTCCATCAGAAACAGGCTCTTCCTGCTGCCGGACGATACAGTCGTATACCCGGGGCATATGGGCGCTACTACCATAGAGTACGAAAAGAGGAACAATCCTTTTGTATAAAATACAGATTAAGAATTTTGAAAAGAAAAATCTCATAGATGAGCTTATTCAGGTTTTCTTAAGGCCGTCCGAATATGAAATCACGGATGATGGAGAAAATGCCGGGGCAGGGGACACTGTCCTCACCTTTAACGAATCCGGCAATCTCGACCGTGACGGAATAAAGAGAGAAGTATATGAAAAGCTTTCACAGATTACAGGACTTAAACCGGAGTGGGGAATTCTCACCGGGATAAGGCCTGTTAAGCTGTGTTCGGAGCTCTTTGACAGGGAGAAAAGCCAGGAAAAGGTCAGGAGGATATTCAGGGAAAAGTATCTGCTTTCGGATGGAAAGACGGATGACATCATTGAGATGTACATGTATCAGCAGGAATTTGCGGGGAAAGCTCCGGATAAATCGGCCTGCGTGTACGTAGGAATACCCTTTTGTCCCACCCGGTGCCTGTACTGCTCCTTTGCGTCCAATCAGGTGGCGGATCCGGAGATTGAAAGGTATATGACGGCGCTTCTTAAGGAAGTCCGCTGGGTTGGAAGAAGGATGAAGGAAACGGGGATGCAGGCCGAGAGCCTTTACATAGGCGGAGGAACGCCTACGACTTTGTCAGCTGAACAGCTAAAGGCTCTCATGGACGAAATAAGAAATTCCTTCGACCTTTCGGGACTCAGGGAATACACCGTGGAAGCAGGAAGGCCCGACACCATAACGGACGAAAAGCTTCAGGCCATAAAGAGCGGAGGCGCAGACAGGATAAGCATAAATCCTCAGTCCATGAAGGGAAAGACCCTTGAGCTCATAGGAAGAAGCCACAGCCCTGAAGATATAGAGAGAGCCTTTGAATCGGCTAAGAAGTTCGGATTTAAGAGCATCAACGCCGATATCATAGCAGGACTTCCGGAAGAAGACGTAATGGACTTTACGGATACTTTAAGGAAAGTCATAGACCTTGGAGCGGACAACGTAACCGTCCACTGCCTTGCCGTAAAGCGGGCATCGAGGCTTATCGAGGAAGATCCTGATTATCACTACAGACAGGGGAAAACGGTCAGCAAAATGCTAGGCGAAAGCCGCTCCATTCTCACAGAAGCGGGATATAGACCCTACTACCTTTACCGTCAGAAGCACATGGCCGGAGCCGGGGAAAATACGGGATGGTGCAGGCCGGGAACGGAAGGTATATATAACATGAGAATAATGGATGAGCACCAGAGCAACATCGCCCTCGGTGCAGGGGGAATTTCCAAGATATATTATCCCGGAGAAAACCGTCTCGAAAGGGTGGCAAACGTCACCAACTACGAGCAGTATATAGATCGCATAGACGAGATGATAAAGCGCAAGGAAGACAATATTTTTACGGAGGTTGAAAAATGGTGACCAGCGCGCCTAAAGGCACTAAGGACATACTGCCTGAACAGGTGTATAAGTGGCAGTACGTTGAAAAGAAATTCGATGAACTCTGCGAAAGATACGGATTTAAGGAAATAAGAACTCCGGTGTTCGAGCACACCGAGCTGTTTACCAGAGGAGTGGGAGACACCACCGACATAGTTCAGAAGGAAATGTACACCTTCGAAGACCACGGCCACAGGAGCATAACTCTTAAGCCGGAAGGAACTTCCCCTGCAGTTCGCGCATTTATAGAGCATAAGCAGTATGCGGAGGTTCAACCGACGAAGTATTACTACGTTACGCCATGCTACAGGTACGAGAAGCCTCAGGCAGGAAGGCTCAGGGAATTTCACCAGTTCGGCATCGAAACCTTCGGAACCGGGGACATGCTTGCCGATGCCGAGGTCATATGCTTCGCAAACGATTTTCTGAACGAAATGGGCGTAACCGACATAAGGCTCAGGATAAACAGCGTGGGATGTCCTGAATGCAGGAAGAAACACAGGGCGGCTTTAAAGGATTTCCTGAAGCCTAACTACGACAGGCTTTGCAACACCTGCAAGGACAGATACGAGAGAAATCCTATGCGTATCATAGACTGCAAGTCTCCGGAGTGTCAGGAAATAGTAAAGGGCGCTCCGATGATGATAGACTATCTCTGCGACGACTGCAGAGAGGCTTTTGAGGACCTTCAGAAGAATCTGGACGCTCTGGGAATAGAATACGAGGTGGATCCTACCATAGTAAGAGGCCTCGACTATTATACAAAGACTGCATTCGAGTTCGTAACCGACGCCATAGGCGCTCAGGGAACAGTCTGCGGAGGAGGAAGATACGATCACCTGGTGGAAGAGGTGGGAGGACCTCCGATTCCGGGAGTAGGTTTCGGACTTGGAATAGAAAGGCTTCTACTTCTCATGGAAAACCTGGGGGTGGAGATTCCTGAGCCGGATGCTGTGGACGCATTTATAGCCGTAATGGGAGACGAGGCGAAGGCTTACGGACTGAAGCTTTTGAGAGAGCTTAGAAATAAAGGCATTAAGGTTCAGATGGACACCCTTGCCAGAAATGTCAAAGGCCAGTTCAAGTACGCAAACCGTCTTGGAGCCAGGTATACGGTCGTAATAGGAGACGATGAGATTAAGGCCGGCGTCGTTTCCCTTAAGGAAATGGCAAGCGGACAGCAGCGTGAAGTAAAGATGGAAAATCTGGCTGAAGAGCTGATTAAACAGGAGGAATAGATGGGAAAACTTTTAAGACGCACAGGTATGTGCGGAGAGCTTTCAATTAAAAACGCGGGAGAGGAAGTGGTTCTCAACGGCTGGGTTGCAAAGCAGCGCAGCCTGGGCAGCCTGATTTTCCTCGATCTGAGAGATAAAAGCGGCATCGTTCAGATAGTCTTTGACGATACGCTTCCGGAGGAGCTTTTCGGCCTTGCAGAGTCACTGCGAAGCGAATACGTAATAGGAGTAGCGGGCACCGTCAGAGAGAGAAGCTCCAAAAATCCGGATATGGCAACGGGAGACATAGAGGTTCTGGCAAAAGACCTTGTTCTCTACTCAAAAGCGGATACTCCGCCTATATACGTAAAGGACGACGATAACGTTGACGAAAATCTAAGGCTGAAGTACAGATATCTGGATCTGAGAAAGCTGAGAATGCAGAATAACCTGAAGTTCCGCCACAAGGTAACAAAGGTTACCAGAGACTACTTCGACGAAAACGGCTTTACGGAAATAGAGACACCTATGCTCATAAAGTCCACACCGGAAGGCGCGAGAGATTATCTGGTTCCGAGCCGTGTAAACAGAGGGCAGTTCTACGCTCTGCCTCAGTCTCCGCAGCTTTTCAAGCAGCTTCTCATGGCAAGCGGATGCGACAGGTATATGCAGATTGCAAAGTGCTTCAGAGACGAAGACCTGAGAGCTGACAGGCAGCCTGAATTCACCCAGATAGACCTGGAGATGTCCTTTGTAGAGGTGGACGACATTCTTACTCTACAGGAAGGATATCTGAAGAGACTGTTTAAGGAAATGCTGGATGTTGATATAGAGCTTCCGCTCATGAGACTTCCTTACGACGAGGCTATGGAAAGGTTCGGATCCGATAAGCCTGACCTGAGATTTGGCTTTGAGCTTAAGAAGCTTAACGATATAGTTGCAGGAACCGAGTTCAAGGTGTTTGCTGATTCTCTCGCGGCGGGAGGAGACGTGCGCGGAATCTGCATCGACAACGCATCGGACAAGTTCAGCAGAAAGGACATAGATAAGCTTACGGAACAGGCAAAGCACTACGGCGCTAAGGGCCTCGTATGGATAAGATTTGAAAAGGACGAGATAAAGTCCTCTGTAAATAAATTCTTCTCTCAGGATGAGCTTAGGAAGATAGGCGACGTATTCGGAGCAGGGGAAAACGATCTGGTTCTCATCGCAGCCGACAGGGCGAAGGTCGTATTCGACACCCTTGGATTCTTAAGGCGTCACATTGCGGGGATTTTAGGTCTTCTTGACGATAAGGATTTCAAGCTCCTCTGGGTTACAGATTTTCCTATGTTTGAAAAGGACGACGAGACGGGAGAGCTTAAAGCTATGCATCATCCGTTCACTCATCCTAAGAACGAGGATCTTCACCTTCTCGATACGGAGCCTGAAAAGGTCAAGGCTGACGCTTACGACATCGTCTTAAACGGCGTTGAAATGGGCGGAGGAAGCATCAGAATCCATGAAAGCGATCTTCAGCAGAGGATGTTCAAAGTTCTGGGCCTTACGGACGAGGAATGTCAGGAGAAGTTCGGATTTCTTCTCGACGCATTCAAGTACGGCGTGCCTCCTCATGGAGGGATCGCCTACGGACTTGACAGAATGGTCATGCTCCTTGCAGGTGAAAACAGCATTAGAGAGGTAATGGCCTTCCCTAAGAACCAGAACGCCCAGTGTCCGCTTTCGGGGGCTCCGGGATACGTGGAAAAAGAGCAGCTTGATGAGCTTGGAATTGCGCTTATTGCTGAGGAGGAGCAGTAGAGATTCTGCACTTTTGATATGAAACGAATAGGAATATTCGGAGGGACTTTCGATCCATTTCATAACGGCCACCTTTCCCTGGCAAAGGCCGCGACAGAAGAGCTTGACCTGGATGAGGTGATACTTCTGCCTAACAGGGTTCAGCCCTTTAAGACGGACAGAGATACGGCGGCGGCAGGAGACAGGCTTGCCATGGTTAACCTGGTGGCCCGGGATGAAAGACTTTTCAAGGTATCCACAGAAGAAATATTCGGAGATGAAATATCGTATACGTATAAGACCCTTTGCAGAATAAGGGAAAGGGTCGGTGACGGCAGACTCTGGTTCATCATGGGGGCGGACTCCCTCATAACCCTGAAGTGCTGGTATAAGGGGGAAGATCTCCTCAGGGAGTTTTCCTTTGCGGCAGGGCTGAGACCGGGAAGCCCCATAGATATGAAGAAAATCGAAGAACTCAGACGGGACTACGACGCCGACATACACATAATGGCCAATCCCGTTCTCGATATTTCATCCACAGGCATTAAAGAGAAAATCCGCCGGGGGGAGGATATAAGCGCTCTGGTACCGGCGTGTGTAAAAGACTATATCGATGAACACGGACTCTATAGACAGGAAAATTGAAGAGATACGGCCGCTGGCTGAGAAGATGCTTACGGAAAAGCGCCTGCGCCATACGAAAGGCGTCGTGAAGATGGCAAAGGACCTTGCCAGACGTTACGGAGCGGATGAAAAAAAAGCCGAGCTTGCCGCCCTGTGCCACGACATTTTCAGAAAACTGGGGCCTGATGAGCTTAAGGCTGCGGTAAAGGACTTCGGCCTTGAGAAAAAGTACGAGTCGAACATAAATCTGGCTCACGGCAAAATCGCAGCGGCGGCTATGAAAAGGGACTACGGAATCTGCGATGAGGACATCCTTAACGCCGTAAGCTTTCACACCACAGGAAGAGCAGGAATGAGCCTCCTTGAAAAGGTGATATACGTGGCAGACGGCGCCGAGGAAAACCGGGATTATCCGGGAGTCGAAGATGTAAGGAAGGCAGCTTTTGACGACATCGACAAAGCGTGCCTTATGATGATGGAAAATACGATCCGCTATGTCAAAGAGCGGGGACAGCCTTTGGATGAGGAGACCTCAGCCGCTGCGGAGTATTTCAGAAATAATATGAATACGGAGGAACACATGAACAGCAGAGAGCAGGCCATGCTTGCGGCAAAAGTTTTGGACGCCAAGAAAGCTCAGAACATAGTTATAATTGACATTGCGGAGAAATCATCCTTTGCCGACTATCTGATTATAGCAGGGGGAGGCTCGGAGAGACAGACTCTGGCTCTAACCGACGACGTGGAAGATGCCATGGCAAAGGAAGGAATCTTTCCGAAGGGAATAGAAGGTAAGAACAGTCCGGGATGGATACTCATGGATTTCGGCGACATCATCGTCAACATACTGACTAAGGAATCCAGGGAGAAATACGACATAGAAAAAGTTTGGGGCGACTGCGCCTTTGTAGATATGGAGGATTAAGCTGAAAATGAACGAACGCTACGATTTTAAATCTGTGGAATCAAAATGGCAGAAGTACTGGGAAGAGAACAAGAGCTTTAAGACATACGAGGATAAGGATAAGGAAAAGTACTACGTGCTGGAGATGTTTCCGTATCCTTCAGGAAAGCTTCACATGGGACATGTGAGAAACTACGCCATAGGAGACGTGGTAGCAAGATGCAAGAAGATGCAGGGATTTAACGTGCTTCACCCTATAGGATTTGACTCCTTCGGACTTCCTGCGGAAAATGCCGCCATAAAGCACGGCGTTGAACCGGGAAAGTGGACCTGGGACAACATTCACGAAATGGAAGGACAGCTGAGACAGCTGGGACTTTCCTACGACTGGGACAGAGAGGTTCAGACATGCAGCCCGGATTACTACAAGTGGATGCAGTGGATATTCATCCAGTTCTATAAGAAGGGCCTGGCATATAAGAAGGAAAACCCTGTAAACTGGTGTCCTAGCTGCCAGACCGTACTTGCCAACGAGCAGGTAGTGGACGGCTGCTGCGAAAGATGCAAGACCCCTGTTGGAAAGAAGAACCTTTCCCAGTGGTACTTTAAGATTACCGATTACGCTGATAGACTTTTAGACAACCTTGACACTCTCACCGGCTGGCCTGAAAAGGTAAAGACCATGCAGAGAAACTGGATAGGAAGATCCGTAGGTGCGAAGATTTCCTTCAAAATCGACGGCACCGACCTTTCCATGGACGTATTTACGACGAGAGCGGATACCCTTTTCGGTGTTACATACATGGTAATGGCTCCGGAGCATCCTTACGTGGAAGGTCTCGTAAAGGGAACGGAATACGAAGCTCCTGTAAACGAGTATCTGGACAAGGTTCAGCACATGAACGACATAGAGAGAACTTCCACCACCAATGAAAAGACCGGCGTGTTCATCGGAAAGTATGCCATAAATCCTGTAAACGGAAAGAAGGTTCCTATCTACATTTCCGACTACGTTCTCATGGGATACGGAACAGGCGCCATCATGGCTGTACCTGCCCACGACCAGAGAGACTTCGACTTTGCAAAGAAGTTCGATCTTGAGATCATACCGGTAGTAGATCCGGGAAATCCTGACATCGACATAAACAACCTGACTGAAGCCTTTGCGGCAGAAGGAACCATGATAAATTCCGGAAAGTTTGACGGAATGAACAACCGCAAGGCAATCGACGCCATGATAGAGTGGCTCAACGAGGAAGGCATCGGAGAAAAGACCGTAAACTACAGACTTAGAGACTGGCTCATTTCCAGACAGAGATACTGGGGAACTCCTATTCCTATGATCTACTGCGAGGATTGCGGCTGGGTTCCTGAAAAGGAAGAAAATCTGCCGGTACTCCTTCCTACGGACGTTGAATTTACAGGAAAGGGAGCATCTCCTCTCACCACGTCAAAATCCTTTGCAAAGTGCACATGCCCTCGCTGCGGCAAAAAGGCGACGAGAGAGATGGATACCATGGATACATTCCTCGATTCTTCATGGTATTTTCTCAGATACTGCGACCCTAAGAATGACAAGGCCCCGTTCGACCCTAAAAAGGCTGCCTACTGGATGAATGTGGATCAATATATCGGAGGAGTAGAACACGCTATCCTTCACCTGATGTATTCGAGATTCTTCCAGATGGCCTTCTACGACATGGGCCTGGTAAAGGACGAGGAGCCTTTCCGCAACCTCCTCACTCAGGGCATGGTAAACAAAGACGGCAAGAAGATGTCCAAATCCATCGGCAATGTGGTAAGCCCTGAGGAAATAATCGCCAAATACGGCGCTGATACGGCAAGACTGTTCATCCTGTTTGCGGCTCCGCCTGACAGAGAACTGGACTGGTCCGATGCCGGAGTTGAGGGAAGCTACAGATTCCTCAACAGAGTATACCGCCTCATATATGAGATAAAAGCAAAATATCCGGATATGCCTCAGGCCTTTGAAGTAAAAACAGAGGCTGACAAGAATCTCAACTATGTGCTGAACTATACCATAAAGAAAGTCAGCGAAGACGCAGGCGGAAGATTTAACTTCAATACCGCTATCAGCTCGATCATGGAGCTGGTAAATGAAATGTACAAATATAAGGAACAGGATCAGGTGAACCCAGGGCTGCTGGGCAAAGCCGCCAAGAACCTGATACTTATATTGTCGCCATTTGTGCCTCACATCTGCGAGGAAATGTGGGAACATATGGGAGAGACCAAGTCCGTGACTGCCATGCGCTGGCCGGAATATGATGAGAGCGCCCTCGTAAAAGATACTGTAGAGGTAGTAGTGCAGATCAACGGAAAAGTAAAAGATAAAGTAGTTGTCTCCGCCGACGCGGACAAAGGACAACTGGAAAAGATAGCGTTGGAGAACGACAAGATCAAGAGACTGT
>CASFAX010000004.1 GCA_949292945.1 uncultured Bacillota bacterium
ACCTTAACTTTGTTAAGGCCAGAACCTTGAAATACTGTGGTTTTACTTAACTGCACATTTTGATAAACTTCAGTCCACTGTGACAGTCTAGAAAGCAAAGATTTTGACCTGTAGGTAGCGATGTTCGATGTAAGTTTCTATTTATCGAATTAAAGCCGAACGTTTTTTCGATGTGGAATGAAAATTTGCATTTTGAGGTCGAACTTTTTAGTGGTTACTCCTTTGCGGACGGCGGATTTTTTCGACCTCGAGAGGATTTTCTGCCCTTGGCATCGAAAATGCGTTCGACCTGCGAGGCGGATTTTCCCTTCGAGGTCGAACACCTGCGAGAATAACCTGTGTGAAATATCCGCGCGAGAATAACCTGTGTGAAATACCCGCGCGGCGGCCCTGCCGCTTACCTGATATCTATAACGCTGTAATCGCCGAAGTCCAGGATTTCGCCCAGGTGAAAATCCATGGGACTTTTAAAGATGGGGCCGTCTGCCGACAAGGTGTGGTATTCCCCGTTTTCGCCGCACACGTCTATGCCGCAGCCTTCCATGATTTTAACGGTGTCCCTGTCTATGGTGCGTCCAAGGAGGGACTTGGGGAGAAGGCGGCTGTTTATGGACTTTATGATGCACTTGTAGCCCAGGTCAATTATCTCTTCTACGTTCTCCCGGCGGCTTCGCTGCCAGAGGGGGAATAGGGATTTGAGGCCGGCAGCCTTACATCTTGTCTCGCTCCAGGCTTTGTTCCCTTCGATGTCTATGTCGCCAAAGCATGCAGCCTCCGCACCTAGGCCCTTTGCCTTTATCAGAGTTTCTTCCATTTTTATGTGGTAGTCGCTTCCGTCCGTGTAGGCTTTAATCATGGGGATACCGAGAGCAAGGCTGTATTTTGTCAGCATATCTTCATCTGCGCCGTGAAAGAAGGATCTTCCGGCGCCGGAATTTACCATTACTATGAGGCATACAGGTTCATTTCCTGCGGCGATTTCCTTGTGCAGAGCGAGGGTGCTGTCTTTGCCGCAGCTGAATGACATTGCAAATTTCATCTGTGTTCTTCCTTTCGGCAGGAGATTTATGCAGATAGAATTATACATGAACGGAAAGCCTTGTGTAAAGGGATGAAACTTATTTTGGCATAAGGTTGACTTTGGCTGTCCATGAATAGTATAATTTCAAGGTAAGATGAATAAGGCTTTATGTTCCCTGGGTCTTGCGCCGCCTCATGGCATACAGTCGGGCGGACGGAAGGACAGGGCTAAGAGGGAAGCAGGTGTAAGTCCTGCGCGGTCCCGCCACTGTAAACGGTCTGCCGAGCTCAGAGCACAGAGGCTGTCCACTGGGAAACCGGGAAGGAGAGCAAGGCCATAGACCGTGAGCCAGGAGACCTGCATGAAGCGTAATGAAGATAAACGTGCGGAGAACAGTTTACTTCAAAATAACAGCGAATACGGGCTGTGGGTGCACCACAGCTCTATTTATTTGCTGTGGATGCGCGGCAGATATTTATAACAGGAAAAATGAAAGGAGATTTGAAACATGAAGAGAATCACGGCGGCGCTTCTGGCGCTGATGATGGTATTAGCCCTGGTTTCCTGCGGAAGCGATGAGAAATCCGAAGAAACGGGAGAGGCAAAGGATTTTCCTATGACAGTCACCGACTATCTGGGCACTGAAATGGAATTTGAAGCGGCCCCTGAGAAAATCGTATCCCTTTCTCCGAGCTGCACCGAAATCCTCTATGCTCTCGGACTTGGCGATAAGATGGTAGGTGTGTCCAACTGGTGCACGTACCCGGAGGAAGCCGCTGATGTGGAGAAAGTGGGGGATACGTACAGCGTGAGCGTTGAGAGAATCATAGAGCTTGACGCTGACGTCGTATTTGTTTCCGGAGCTGCGGCAGCCGAGTCCGTAGAGGCCCTCAACGCTGCGGGAATCAACGTTTATTCCATCGGCGCAAAAGATGTGGACGACATATACGCAAGCATAGAAAATATCGGAACGATAACGGGAACATCCGATAAGGCTGCTGAAGTCGTAAACGGAATGAAGGACGAGCTTTCGGATCTTGAGGAAAAAGTTGCGGATCTTGACACTAAGAGCGTATTCATCGATTTAGGCTCCCTCTATTCCACGGGCAGTGAGGACTACCTGGGCGCAAGCCTTTCCCTAATTAAAGCGGACAATATCGCACTGGATGCCGGTGCAAACTCGCCTCAGCTTTCTGCCGAGACTGTAATCGAGAAAAATCCTGATGTGTACATCGCCATGATGAGCAAGGATGAATTTGAGGCATCAAAGCCTGCAGGTTTTGATGAGATAAATGCCTTCAAAAACGGAGAGGTATACTACATCCCTTACGACGACCCTGCAACGGATATGATTACCAGGGACGGCCCGAGATTCATCCAGGGACTTACATATCTTGCTGAACTCATCCATCAGCTGTAAACATCTTGCGGGCAGGAGAATCATATGAGCAGAAAATGGGTTGCCGCTTCGATTATAGCTGTAATCGGCGGGGCGGCTGTCATTTTAATATGCACGTTCTTCGGAGCGGCAGACGTTACAATTAAAGATACGCTGGTAATTCTGGCAAACAAAACAGGCGGCTTCTTCGAGGATGAAGCCGCCGCTTTGGGATCTAAAGGAACCATAATATGGAACCTGAGATTTCCCCGAAGTCTCCTGGCTTTTCTGATCGGAGGAGCCCTTGCAGTCTGCGGCGGTGTGTATCAGGCTATTTTCAAAAATCCGATGGCGGATCCCTTTGTGCTGGGAATTTCGTCAGGTGCAGCTTTTGGCGCCACCATAGGAATCGTACTTTCCATACCTGCCACCTTCCTCGGCATGAACACGGTGTCAGCCTTTGCCTTTGCAGGCGCGCTGGCTGCCATATTCTTCGTTTACAACATCGCAAGGGTCGGAAGGCAGGCAAACACCACATCTCTCCTTCTTTGCGGTATCGCCGTGAACCAGCTTCTGACTTCGATAATCTCCTTCGTCATGCTCGTAGCGTCAAACGAAATGAAGCAGATATACTTCTGGACTTTAGGCAGCTTTTCGGCGAGAAGCTGGAGCCATGTGGTGACGGTGCTGCCCTACGTGGTCATTGGCCTTGCCGTAATATTCATGTTCGCAAGAGAGCTTGACATAATGGTGCTGGGCGACGAGACGGCGGTGAGATTTGGGGTTAACGTGGAGAGAAACAAGAGAATCCTCTTTCTGGTGACGTCTCTTCTCATGGCGGCCTGCGTTTCCGTAAGCGGAATCATCGGCTTTATCGGGCTCGTGTCGCCTCACGTAGTCAGGATAATATTCGGGCCGGTGCACAAAAGGCTTCTGCCAATGTCCTTTCTCCTTGGCGGCGCGGTGCTCTGCATCTGCGACACCATAGCCAGAAGCGTAATGGAGGCGGAAATTCCTGTCGGAATAATTACGGCCATAGTGGGCGCGCCGTTCTTCATATACCTTCTCAGGGCAAAAAATGACGAGGTGATGTAATGAGCGAGATTTTAAGGTTTGAGCACGTCACGACAGGCTACGGGGAAAAGGACGTCATAAAGGATTTCTCCTGTTCCGTGCAAAAGGGAGAGTTCGTGTCCCTCATAGGGCCAAACGGCTCGGGAAAGTCCACCCTCGTTCACACCATAACAGAGATGCTTTCGCCAAAGTCCGGGCAAGTCTTCCTGGACGGCAGGGAAAACAGCACCCTGACGCAGAAGGAAAGGGCGAGGATTACGGCTGTGGTTCCGCAGAATTTTGTACCCGGATTCGCCTTTAAAGCAAAGGAAATAGTAGCCATGGGCCGGCACCCGTACCTGAAGAGGATGCAGTCCGAAACGGAAGAAGACTACAGAATCGTGGATGAGGCGATGGAGCAGACCGGGACGCTGCACCTGAGAGAGAGGAAAATCACCCAGCTTTCAGGCGGCGAGCGGCAGCGCATCATAATTTCCGCAGCTTTAGCTCAGGAGCCTAAGCTTCTGGTTCTGGATGAACCCACAAACCATCTGGATATTCAGTATACCTTAGAGATAATGGAGCTGATGAAGAAGCTGAACGGGGAAAAGGGCATAACCATCTTTGCCGTTCTGCACGACATAAACATGGCCGCAAGATTTTCTGACAGAATCGTCGTCCTCGACGGCGGCGAAAAAACAGCCGACGGCCCGGTGAAGGATATCATCCGGGAGGACGTGCTGAAACCGGTGTACAGTATAGATTTAGTTGTGAGGGAAAATTCTCTTACATCTTCACCGGAAATAATAGCCCTGAGAAGCAGCAGGGAGTCCGTAAGGAAGCTGAACGGACGCAGGGTTCACATCATCTGCGGAGGCGGCAGCGGAAGCAGGATAATAGAAGGATTCTATAATCAGGGCTGGAAAGTGAGCTGCGGCGTCCTGTCAGTCGGAGACAGCGACTACGAGCTGGCACGTTCCCTGGGCCTTGAAATCATCGAGGAAAAGCCATACAGCCCAATATCCGACAAAGTCTGCGAAGCAAACCTTGCGGCAGCCTGCCACGCAGACATGGTAGTTCTCGCCGATGTCGACATAGGAATGAGCAACATTAAAAACGTGACCGTCCTCAAAGACGTGTCAGGGCCTGAGATTTTAATCCTCAGAGAAAACGCCGGCGACTACACCGGCGGCAAAGCAGGCGAAGTCATCTCGGAGCTGGTCGCTTCGGGACAGGCCCGGATGGTGACCGAAGGGGAGCTGGAAGGAATCTCACAGAATGAGTAGTGCATACTGTGATATGCGTCAGCTGGTGAAATTTCACTGTAAAAGTGAAATTTCACCAGCTTTTTCATTGCAAAAAAGAAAAACAGGTGTATAATGAAATAAAAAACGGGAACGAGATTTTAGAGAGGAAAGCATGAAATACGAAAGTGAGAGTATCGAATACAAGGTTAAACTAAATGACGGAATATATAAGGAAATAATTGCCTTCGCAAATACTGACGGTGGTATCGTTTACGTAGGTGTTGACGACAAAGGCGAAGTTATAGGTTTGGAAGACGTAGATGAAGTATACACCAAGGTGACCAACGGTATTCGCGATGCAGTACGTCCGGATGTCACCATGTTCGTAAGGTGTACATTGAGAAGTGATGACACCATAGAAATAAATGTTCAGGAGGGAAGCTCGAAGCCGTACTATCTGAAATCGAAAGGCATGAAACCTTCGGGCGTTTTCGTAAGACAAGGAGCATCCAGCGTACAGGCATCTCCGGATCGGATAAGAATGATGATAAAGGACTCGGACGGAGATGTTTTTGAAGAGATGCGATCGGTCGACCAGGACCTTACATTCTCTGCCGCAGCAAGTGCATTTAAGAAATATGGCGTGGATTTTTCGGAAAATAAATATCCGGCGCTTGGAATAAATAATTACAGCGATAAGGAATATACTAACCTTGCATTAATATTATCGGACCAGTGCCCGTACACCGTAAAGATTGCAGTATTTGATGACGAAAACAATACGATATTCAAGGACGCAAAGGAATTCGGGGGATCGATTTTCACTCAGCTGGAGCAGGCATACTCCTATCTTAAGCTATGCAATCACATAGAATCCACATTCGAAGATTTGAAGCGTATAGAGAAAAGGGATTACCCATCAGAGGCTCTTCGCGAGGGACTTATAAACGCTTTGATTCATCGAGATTATGGATTCAGCGGCAGTATTATTATAAATGTGAATTCATCGCGCATTGAGTTCATATCTATTGGCGGTCTCATGGCTGGGCTATCGACAGAAGATATAAAAAGCGGCATATCCCAGCCGCGAAACAGAAAGCTTGCAGAGGTGTTTCACAGGCTGAAGCTTGTGGAGTCATATGGAACAGGTATCAGAAGGATATACTCTCTATATGATGGCAAAATTTCCAAACCGGCTATTATTACTACGCCTAACACATTTAAACTGGTGCTGCCAAATATGAATGTCGGGAAGAGTTTTGTTAAAGAGCCCACTTTTACGTACAGCGCTGCACCGGTGAGAATAACGGAGCAGATGAGGAAGGTGGTAGATTACCTCAGGCATCATGGAGAAATGACCGGAGAAGAACTGCAGGAGCTACTCCACGTTAAGCAAACCCGCGCATATGTACTGGCAAAAGAAATGCGGGATAAGGGAATCATAGAAGTCATAGGAAGAGGACCTGACAGGAAGTACAGGCTGAAGTAATGGGGTTGGTTTTGGTACAAAATCGTTATTGCAAAATCCTAATATTGGTGGGCCTTACGATAACCGGGCGCTCCCCGATATTGCAATGGCATATGTCTTATTGGTGACAGATATGATGTTTGTCTCCGCTTTTGTCACCGCAGCCTGCGCATTGCCCTGTTTTCAGCAGATTTTCCCGCAAAATGGTGACAGCTAAGCCGTATTTTTCGGAATGTGTCACCGCACGGCGCTCTATATGCTCATATATGGTGACAAAGGTGACATAATAGCAGCAAATTCATCTGTTTGTCACCGCCTTCTGTCGTTTTGACAAAAGTGCGTTCTATTTCGCTGGTTTGACAAAGGCGCCTGGAATTCACAAACAGGTCAAGGCGAAACTTGCCAAATAAGCATGTTTAACAAAGCAAGGTCAAGGTTTTCGAGGCGTCATCGTCTCTAAACCTTGACCTTTTCTGCGTCATGCAGGTCTTTTATCAAATTATGCCTTGACGCAGTTCCGGTTTTAGGCGGTCTGTGTCAAATCTTCACGTTGATGCAGCCTTGGAAGTACTATCTTACAGCATCTTCTTCAGAAACTGCCCCGTGTACGACTTTTCGCAGGCGGCTATATCTTCCGGAGTGCCGGTTGCGATGATTGTGCCGCCTTTGTCGCCGCCTTCAGGGCCCAGGTCGATAATGTAGTCCGCGCACTTGATTACGTCAAGGTTATGCTCGATGACGACTACGGTGTTTCCGGCGTCGGTGAGCTTCTGAAGAACTGCGACCAGCTTGTCTACGTCGGCAAAGTGGAGGCCGGTGGTAGGTTCGTCGAGAATATAGAGGGTCTTGCCGGTGCTTCGCTTTGAAAGCTCGGTGGCGAGCTTCACGCGCTGGGCTTCGCCGCCGGAAAGCTGGGTGGATGGCTGCCCCAGTTTGATGTAGTCAAGGCCTACTTCGTTCAGGGTATCCAGCTGTCGCTTTATGGATGGCAAATTGCTGAAGAAGTTCAGAGCTTCGGCAACGCTCATGTCCAGAACGTCGAATATGCTTTTGCCCTTGTATTTTACCTCCAGTGTCTCCCGGTTATATCTTCTGCCTTTGCACACTTCGCAGGGAACGTATACGTCCGGCAGGAAGTGCATCTCTATCTTTATTATTCCGTCGCCCTTGCAGGCTTCACAGCGGCCGCCCTTTACGTTGAAGCTGAAGCGGCCCTTTTCAAATCCGCGTATCTTCGATTCGGGAAGAGATGCGAAGAGATCTCTGATGTGGGTGAACATGCCGGTGTAGGTGGCCGGGTTCGACCTCGGAGTTCTGCCGATAGGGGACTGGTCTATGTCTATGACCTTGTCGATATTTTCAAGACCGAGGATTTCGTCGTGGTCTCCTGCGTCCTCCTGGAGCCTGTTTATGACCCGGGCGGAGCCTTTGTAGAGAATCTCGTTGATGAGACTGCTTTTGCCGGAACCGGAAACTCCCGTGACGCACACGAATTTGCCTAAAGGAATGTCCACGTCGATATTTTTCAGGTTATTTTCGCGGGCTCCTTTGACAGTAATAAACTGCCCGTTGCCTTCCCGGCGGACCTTCGGAACTTCAATCTTTCTGGTGCCTGAAAGGTATTGGCCCGTTATGGAGCGGGGCTCCGCTTTGATGTCATCGACGGTGCCCTGAGCCACCAGCTCGCCGCCGTATATTCCCGCAGCGGGACCTATATCGATTATGTGGTCTGCGGCGTACATGGTGTCTTCGTCGTGCTCCACCACCAGAAGGGTGTTGCCCAGGTCGGTAAGGTGACGCAGAGTGTCTAAAAGCTTCTCGTTGTCTCTCTGGTGCAGGCCGATGCTGGGCTCGTCCAGAATATAGAGAACCCCCATGAGACCGGAGCCTATCTGGGACGCCAGCCTGATACGCTGGGATTCGCCTCCGGAAAGGGATCCTGCGGATCTTGACAAAGTCAGGTAGTCCAGACCCACGTTGATGAGAAAGCCCAGACGTTCCTTAATTTCTTTAATAATCTGTGCTCCGATGAGCTGCTCCTTCTCGCTGAGCTTCAAAGAATCCATGAAACTGTAGCAATCCCTTATGGACATTTCGGAGATTTCGGCGATATTCTTTCCGCCTACGGTTACGGCGAGGACCTCTGGCTTCAGCCTGAGCCCGTGACAGTCCGGGCAGGTTTTGATTGACATATAGCCCTGAATCTTTTCTTTCATAAATTCTGAGCTGGTCTCCCGGTAGCGGCGCTCCAGATTGTTTATCATACCCTCGAAGGTATGGTCCATATGGGTGACTCTCCCCGTGGATCTGCTCTTGTAATCGTATTTAAGGTGGCGGTTTCCGGTGCCGTACAGGATGTCGTGCTGCAGCTTTTCGGGAAGGTCTTTAAACGGCAGCGAAAGGTCGGCGTCGTGCTCTTTTGCCAGAACCTCTATTATCTGACGGTAGTATCCGGTGTACTCCATGGACGCAAAAATAGTGCCCAGAGCGCCGTCAAGTATGCTCAGGTCGCGTTTTACGATTTTATCCGGCTCTATTTTCTGTGTGAATCCGAGGCCGTTACAGGTAGGACATGCGCCGAAGGGGCTGTTGAAGGAGAACATTCTCGGTTCCAGCTCCTCTATGCTGATGCCGTGCTCTGGACAGGCCAGCTTGGTGGAAAAGACTTTTTCGACGTTTGGCTGCTCGCCGCCCATAAACTGCACCGTAACAAGACCGTCCCCCTGCTTCATGGCAAGTTCCACGGCTTCGGAAATGCGGCCCTCCTGGCCAGGCTTTACTACGATCCTGTCCACGACAATTTCTATAGTGTGCTTGAACTTTTTGTCAAGCTTGATTTCGTCTTCATTGACAAGCTTTATCTCTCCGTCGACTCTGACTCTGGTAAAGCCTTCCTTCCTGATTCTCTCAAGGATTTTCTCGTGCTCGCCTTTTCTCTGGCGGACGACGGGAGCCATGACCATCAGCTTCGTTCCTTCTGGATATTCCATTATGGTGTCCACCATCTGATCCACGGACTGGCTTGTTATGGGCCTGCCGCATACAGGGCAGTGAGGATGGCCTATTCTCGCAAACAGAAGCCTGAGGTAGTCGTGGATTTCCGTAACTGTACCCACGGTGGAACGCGGATTTTTACTGGTGGTCTTCTGGTCTATGGATATGGCGGGAGAAAGGCCGTCGATGGACTCAACGTCGGGCTTGTCCATCTGCCCCAGGAACTGGCGGGCGTAGGATGAAAGACTCTCCACGTACCTTCGCTGGCCTTCCGCGTATATGGTATCAAAAGCGAGGGAAGACTTGCCGCTTCCCGAAAGTCCCGTGAGAACCACCAGCTTGTCCCTGGGAATCCTCACGTCTATGTGCTTAAGGTTGTTTTCGTTGGCTCCTTTTATGACTATTTCACCGGGCATTGAATTACCTCTTTCTGACAAAATATTTAATCCGGCGGGCCTTACGTGCCGGTGCTGCGCCGGAATTACGCCGGTACTACAGGCGAACCTTGTATTCGAATATCTGATCTCTAAGCTGAGCGGCCCGCTCGAACTGAAGGGCTTCAGTCGCCTGGCGCATTTCCTTTTCAAGCTCTGCAACGTAGTCCTTAAGCTCCTTCTGCGTCATCTCAACAGGCTTTTTGCCTTTGTGAGTCTCCTCCGCAGGCTTTGTCGCCTCGATGACCTGACGGACGGATTTCTTTACGCTTTCAGGAGTTATGCCGTTCTCCTCGTTATATTTCGACTGGATGGCGCGACGGCGTTCGGTCTCGTCGATGGCGGCTTTCATGGCTTTGCTTATGTGGTCGGCGTACATGATAACTCTGCCGTCCACGTTTCTCGCGGCGCGGCCTATGGTCTGTATCAGGGACGTTTCCGTTCTAAGGAAGCCCTCTTTGTCGGCGTCCAGTATGGCGACGAGGGAAACCTCCGGAATGTCGAGACCCTCTCTGAGAAGGTTTATACCCACGAGAACGTCGAATTCACCAAGGCGCAGATCTCTTATTATTTCAAGCCGCTCAAGGGTGTCAACCTCGGAGTGAAGGTAGCGCACGCGTATGCCTGCCTTTGCGAGAAAGTCCGTGAGATTTTCCGCCATCTTCTTCGTCAGAGTGGTGACAAAGACCCGCTCGCCCTTTTCCACGGTCCTGTTTATCTCGCCTATGAGGTCGTCTATCTGGCCTTCCGTCTTTCTCACGGAAATAGGCGGGTCCAGAAGCCCCGTAGGCCTGATGACCTGCTCCGCCGTAATGCCGCCCGACTGCTCTCTTTCGTATTCCGCAGGGGTGGCGCTGACGAACATTATCTGATTCACCAGGCTGTCGAATTCCTCAAACTTCAGCGGCCTGTTATCGAGGGCCGACGGCAGCCTGAAGCCGTAGTCCACGAGAGACTGCTTTCTGGAACGGTCCCCCGCGTACATGGCTCTCAGCTGGGGCAGCATGACGTGGGACTCGTCTATCATTATTATGAAATCCTTCGGGAAGTAGTCTATGAGGGTGTACGGCCTCGTTCCAGGCGGAAGTCCGTTTATGTGTCTCGAATAGTTTTCTATGCCTTTGCAGACGCCGATTTCCCTCAGCATTTCCATGTCGTACCGGGTGCGCTGCTCGATTCTCTGGGCTTCGAGAAGCTTGCCCCTGTCCTTGAACCACTGAATCCTCTCCTCAAGCTCTTCCTCTATGGTGACAAGGGCTCTTTCCATGTTCTCCTTTGACGTGACGTAGTGGGACGCCGGGTAGACGGCCACGTGGTTTCTCAGGCCGACGATTTCTCCCGTCAAAGGGTTCATCTCCTTGATGGATTCCACTTCGTCGCCAAAGAGTTCAACTCTGACGGCGTGGTCAGATCCCGCCGGGAATATGTCAATCACATCGCCCCGCACCCTGAACGTGCCGCGCTCAAAGGCCATGTCATTTCTCGTATACTGAATGTCCACGAGACGGCGGAGTATGTCTTTTCTGGATTTTTCCATTCCTGGCCTCAGGGACAAAACCTGCTGCTCGTAATCGACCGGGCTTCCCAGTCCGTATATGCACGAAACCGAAGCCACGATGACCACGTCCCGCCTCTCGGAAAGGGCAGCAGTGGCCGAGTGACGCAGCTTCTCGATTTCATCGTTTATCTGTGAATCTTTCTCTATATATGTATCTGTGGAAGGCACATACGCCTCCGGCTGGTAGTAGTCGTAGTAGGAGACAAAATACTCCACCGCGTTCTCAGGGAAGAACTCCTTGAACTCGCCGTGAAGCTGCGCCGCCAGCGTCTTATTATGAGAAATTATGAGAGCAGGGCGGTTCAGCCTGGCTATGACGTTAGCCATGGTAAACGTCTTTCCCGAACCTGTAACACCCAGCAGAGTCTGAGCCCTCTTTCCCGATTCAAAACCCTTCACCAGCGCCTCGATAGCCTGAGGCTGGTCGCCGGTAGGGGCAAAATCTGAAACTAATTTAAAGTGATCCATGAGTCAGTATCCTTGTTATAATTTGAAGATTTGTCTTCGGCACATAAAATTATACCACGGGGCAGGCGAAAAGTATATAATAAAAAGTGAACGTATGTTTGTGAAATCCGGGTAAAATGAAGTCAAACTTCAGATTGCTCATATTATATGTTACTTAAAGACTTGGAGAGGAGGAGTCATGAAATCAGTAAAAGTAGCCGCAGCCATTATATGCGACGGCGATAAAGTATTTGCAGTCCAGCGTGCAGCCGGCGAATTTAAAGGCGGCTGGGAGTTTCCGGGAGGAAAGATTGAGCCGGGAGAGACACCAGAGCAGGCTGTGGTCAGAGAAGTAAAAGAAGAGATTGAAATGGAGATAGAAGTTAAATCTTTCTTCGACAAAGTAATTTACGACTATCCGTTATTCCATCTGGAAATGGACTGCTTTCTGTGCTGGTTTACAGGAGGAGAGATACATTTGAACGAGCATGCCCAGGGGAGGTGGCTTACCGCGGAGACGCTGGATTCGGTGGACTGGCTGCCGGCAGACAGTGAACTGATAGAAAAGCTGAAAACATATATGGCTGATAGAAGGTGAACTATACCGCCCAGGTGTAAGCGACTGCGGAAGCGGAATTTTATTTAATGTTCGACTTTGCAGGCAAACTTGTGCTGTGAGGTCGAACGGTTTTTCGTTCTCAAAGGCTGCAAAGGCTCTCCAGGTCGAACAAATCTGCGATTTGCAGCTGTTATATGGCTGATAAGTTCGACCTCAAACTTCAAATTTACGTTTAACATCGAAAATTCGTTCGACCTGGAGGCGAAAAATGGAGATTCACATCTAACTACCCTCATAACCAAATGAAATAACCTAATGAAAGCAAAGCAGGCTGCCGCTTTCCGCGGCAGCCTGCTGGCACTGCTGAATAATTTTCGCACTTCCTTCCGGTTATTTCCTTCCGGAGCAGTTAAGCACGTTCTTTATCTTGTGCTGAACCATTCTGGTGATGGCGTCTCTGCCTGGGCCCAGGTACTTTCTAGGGTCGAACTCGGCAGGGTTCTCCACGAGAACTCTTCTGATTTCGGCGGTCATGGCAAGTCTCAGGTCGGTGTCGATGTTGACTTTGCAGATGCCGTATTTTGCGGCTTCGCGGATCATTTCCTCAGGAACGCCCTGAGCGCCCGGAATCTTGCCGCCGTATTCGTTGCATCTGTCTACGAATTCCTTTAACACGGAGGATGCGCCGTGAAGAACCAGCGGTGTGTCCGGAATGAGGGCGTGGATTTTCTTAAGTCTCTCGAAGTCCAGGTACGGGTCCCCTTTAAATTTATATGCGCCGTGGCTGGTACCGATGGCGATGGCAAGGGAATCAACTCCGGTTCTTTCCACGAACTCGGCTGCCTCGTCAGGGTCAGTAAATGTAGCGGATCTTGCGTCGACTTTCACGTTGTCTTCTACTCCTGCCAGCTTTCCAAGCTCTGCTTCGACTACGACGCCGTGAGCGTGAGCGTATTCCACTACTTCCTTTGTCAGGGCAATGTTCTCCTCAAACGGGTGCTTGGAGCCGTCGATCATGACTGAGGTGAAACCGTCGTCTACGCATTTTTTGCAGATGTCGAAGTCCTCGCCGTGATCCAGGTGGAGAGCAACGTCTACGCCTGTGTCGATTATGGCTGCTTCTACCAGTTTTGTCAGGTAGGCAGGCTTTGCATACTTTCTTGCTCCTGCTGATACCTGAAGAATGAGAGGGGCGTTTTCAATGCTTGCAGCATCTACTATTCCCTGAATTATCTCCATGTTGTTCACGTTGAACGCGCCGATGGCGTAGTCCTCGTTCAAGGCTTTGGCGAACATTTCTTTAGTGGATACTAATGCCATGATAAACCTCCTGTAGTAAGAAACTCTGACTCGTTATGCCGTGACTTTGGCGGCAATGTCGGCTTTGGTCATGCCGGCTTCAAAGTTGTATGTGGTAGCTTTTATGTTTTCCGGAGTGTATCCGGACGATTTACATACGGTGACAAAATCGTCATAGGACTCAAAGAGGCCTGCGTTTATGAGGGCATCCACGGCTCCAGTAGCGCTGCCGCTCGGTATGGTGACAGTTACGTTCTGATTCAGGACTCCGTCGGTCATGACGCCGCTAGGTTCGGAATCGGAAGGCTTGCTGTCATCGGCGGAAGAATCCTCGTTGGCGTGTTCTGCGGTTTCCTCTGTCGTTTCGGAAACGTCTATTTCGGCAACCAGAGTGGAAGGGTATTCCATGATTACGTCAACTCTCCAGACGATGAGAGCTCCTGCGAGAACGAGGATGATGAGAGCTACCAGGATGTCGTTTTTATCGTAAAGAAAGTCTTTTAAGAATTTCAAAAAATCACTCTCCTTTGCACTTACTCGTCAAAAAATATCGATACATATAATTTAACATATTTCTACCTTATAAACAAATTTTTTTTGATTTATGGTACCCGCTGTTGTATAATGAATTTTATGGTAAAGATTGAAATAAAGCGGAATGAAGCCGGGCAGAGGCTGGACAGATTTATGAAAAAATATCTCGTCAATGCGCCTCTGTCGTACATATATAAGTCCATCAGAAAAGACGTTAAGGTGAACGGAAAGAGGCGCACTCAGGAATCGGTGCTGGAGGAGGGAGACGTCGTCAGCCTTTACCTTTCTGATGAGGAGATTGAAAGGCTTACCGCAAAACCTGCCCACAGAAAAGTAAAGCGGCAGTTTCACATTGCCTATGAAGATGACAACATCATCGCCGTGGAGAAACCATACGGACTTCTGACCCACGGAGACAGAACGGAAAAGAAAAACCATCTGGCAAATCAGGTGGTGGATTATCTTATAGATACGGGAGCCTATAACCCCAGAGCGGAAAAGACCTTTGTTCCGGCCCCTGTAAACCGGCTGGACAGGAACACGACGGGGCTGGTGCTGTTCGGCAAAAACGCCATGGCGGTGAAGGAGTTAAACAGCGCCATAAGGGAAAGGACTTCCGTAAGCAAATTCTATCTGACCGTCACGGCGGGTGAGATGAAGAGACCTCTCCTTTTGAAGGATCGTATGACGAAGGACAGAGAGAAGAACGTGGTATCCATCGTACCAGATGAAAGAGGCAAGACGATGGAGACTTCAGCCAGACCCCTCCTTTACGGGAACGGGTTTTCTCTTGTCGAGGTGGAAATCATCACGGGAAGAACTCATCAGATAAGGGTTCAGCTTGCAGCGGCAGGGTATCCGCTCATAGGAGATCCGAAGTACGGAAATAGGGCTGTGAACAGGAAGGCAAAGGAGGAATACGGGCTTAAAGCCCAGCTTCTTCATGCGTACAGGCTCAGGTTCGGCGACCTCGACGGCGGTCTTGGGTACTTAAGCGGCTTTGAGATAAAGGCCGGTGTGCCGGAAGAGTTTCGCGAAACAGTCCGCGGCATATTCGGACGGGACATTGAAGAAATTTGATTTGAATGATTAACGGAAAGTACAGCTCTGCATATTTTGACGCAGCAAAGCGTGTATTTTCCCGCCACATATTAAGATATTTTGATAGAAGAAGGGGAGCAGTAAGTGAACGAGGAAAAGAAACTGGGACCGAGGATGAGACGCAGAGCCGAAGCCGGAAAGAAACAGTCCGGGGAAGATGGCAGCGGCGAAAACGCCAGGGTCAGGAACATACTTGCGTGGGTGAGAGATATAGCGATCGCAGTAGTGGTCGCTCTGGTGGTGATTCAGTTCATTACGCCGACAGTGGTAGACGGCTCGTCCATGGAGCCGAATCTTCACCACGGCGATTACCTCATAATGAGCAAGCAGTCTTACGGGCTTTTTGGAGGCGAGCCTGAGTACGGCGACGTGGTGGTAGTCAAGACCCACCTTAAGGACGAAAAGAATCATGATAAGCTCATAATAAAGAGAGTTATAGGCCTTCCGGGAGACGAGATTACCATAGAAAACGGAGACGTCTACGTAAACGGAGAGGTGCAGGACGACAGCTACACGAAAGATCAGGTGACCAACGGCATCATCGAAGGTCTTGTGGTGCCGGAAAACTCCATCTTCTGCCTGGGCGACAACAGGCTTAACAGCAAGGACAGCAGGTCGTCAGAGGTGGGGTGCATTTCCGAAGACGATATCGTAGGCAAAGTGGTCTTAAGACTGCTGCCTTTGGACAAAATAGGAACCATATTCAACCCTTACGACGAACAGGAATGATTTTATGGCAAAGAGAGAAAGAAAACTGGTGGCGAACAATAGAAAGGCTCGCCACGATTATTTCATAGAGGAAACGTACGAAGCCGGGATAGTCCTCACGGGAACGGAGATAAAGTCTGTGAGGGCGGGCAAAGTGAGCATCAAGGAAAGCTACGCCAAAATAGATAACCGGGGGGAACTTTTCATTTACGGCATGAACATAAGCCCTTACGAGCAGGGAAACAGATTCAATGTAGATTCCGTAAGGCCGAGGAAGCTGCTCCTTCATAAAAGAGAGATAATGAAGCTGCTCGGCGCCATTACCCGGGACGGGCTCACTTTGGTGCCGCTTACCATGTACATCAACGAGGACGGCCGGGCGAAGGTGGAGCTTGCACTGGCAAGGGGAAAGAAAAACTACGATAAGAGAGAGAGCATAGCCAGGAAGGACGCCGCCCGCAAAATAGACAGAGCGATGAAGCAAAGGTATTAGGAGGCGCTTAAGTGAAATTCAGATTGGAAAAGGATTTTCTGGAAATATTTCCGTCAGCCAGAATAGGCATTCTCGTCTGCCGCGGAGTCGATAATCATGTGGAAGACGAGGAAAAATACCTGAGCGAGTACGGCCCGTATCTTCGCCAGGCGGAAAAGCTGGGCCTGAAGCACGTTCAAAATCCCAAATTCATAGAAAATCCGGTGATAAAGAAATGGCGCAACGCCTTTTACAAGTTTAAGACAAAGAAAGGGGCAAGGTGCTCAATAGAGGCCCTTCTGAAACGCATATCAAAAGGAGGGCAGATAGGAAATATCAGTCCTCTGGTCGACATATACAACGGCATTTCGATGAAATACGGCGTTCCCGTAGGCGGCGAAGACATGGACAGATTTGTCGGCGATGTAAGGCTTGCCGTTGCAGACGGAAGCGAAGATTTTGTCACCCTGGGAAGCGAGAAAAGCGAACCTCCGTACCCGGGCGAAGTGGTATATAAGGACGATGCCGGCGCAATATGCCGCTGCTTCAACTGGAGAGAGGCGGTGAGAACCATGATAACGGACGACACGAGGAACACGTTCATGTGCATCGAAAGCGACAGCGACGAGGATGCAGACGTAATAGAAGCAGCCCTCGACGAGCTGGCCGCCCTGATAGAGTCAAAGCTTGGCGGCAAGTGCGAGAAATACATGGCGTCTGCGGATTGCCCGGAAATCGTCATAGAACCATAGAGGCTTAGATGAGCAGCGCCAGGACGGACGGCGTCAGGACACAGGTCTGCCGGACAGGCGCACCCGGCCGGGTTTTCGCGCTCACCAGATGCCGGGATCTTCCGTTCGCCAGCCGGATTTGACAAATCGTGCAAATGCGATATAATAAGTATGATAAGAAAATCAGTTTAACAGTTAAATGCAGCCGGGCTTAACGCCCGGCACGACATGGGGATGTAAAGGTTTCGACGGGGGTGTAGAAGCCGGATAAGCGAGCCGTAGCTGCCAGGTCTACGTTAAAAATGGCACGTTTAAATATAAACGCTAAAAACAATACTAAACTCGCATTTGCTGCTTAATTAACGCAGCCCGCGTGTCAGCTCCGGTTTACCTGCAGGCCGGATGTCTGGCAACGACTATGCAGGAAAACTCTGCGGGAGTTCCCGGTACCGCAGAGGAACTACGGGATAGCAAGGGACAAAGCCTGCTGATGGGCGTTGCCCCGCGCGAATCATAAATCATCAGCTGCGCTCGGAGAAAATCCCGTGGAAATGCTTTCGGACAGGAGTTCGATTCTCCTCATCTCCACCAGACATCACAGGCGGTCGAACCCGTTTTCGGGTTCGGCCGCTTGCTTTTTGCGGTTTCTTATTCCAACGGATCTCAGGCGCCGGAGCTGTATTTGTCAGCCTCCGGCGCTTTTGCCTCTCCGCTTCTTTTTCTACCCACTAAACTGTACCCACGCAACTTATCAAAACTGTCTATTTCAACAAGTACATTTCAGGACTATAATGGCAGTATAGAAGCGCAGAAGAATAACGCAGAAGAAATAAAAACGTACAGAACAAAACGAAAAATACATAATACATATACCGGGAGATGACCTTAAATGAAGAAACATGTTGAAAGATCCGGCGTTGCCACAATGGTGCTGACGGCTATGATGATGTGCATGGTTGTGGTTATGACCATGATTATAAGAATTCCTATTCCTGCGACCCAGGGGTACATACATCTGGGGGACTGCATGATATTTTTCTCGGTTCTTCTGCTGGGCTGGAAGTGGGGAGCCGTTGCGGCGGGGCTGGGTTCTGCCATGGCGGACTTCTTTGCAGGATACATGCAGTATGTTCCCATCACGTTCATAGTCAAGGGCCTTATGGGTCTGATAATGGGGCTGGCCATGGAGTACGCGGTTAAAAAGAACCTGTCCAGGGGCGCAATGAAGGCTATGGAAATCATCTCCATGGTGGTTGCAGGTCTTGTCATGGTGGCGGGCTACTATGTTGCCGAGGGCATTCTCTACGGAAACTTCCTGACGCCGCTGGCATCGGTGCCGATGAACATTCTCCAGTTTGCGGTGGGAGTGATTCTCGCGACGGCTCTGTACACGGCTCTGGAGAAGACTCCTGCGGGCAAACAGTTTGCCTACCACATAGGATAGGCAGGTTTTGTGGACAGGTTCTCGCGGCGTCTGATGCTCGGTGCTCGGAATCCGACAAAATGTGCAGACTCGGTAGCACAAAAATGCTATTAACTTGATAAATTTACAGAAAATCGGACTACAAACGGCCGAAGAAAGGCCTCTTGTGTAGTCCGATTTTTAGTATATGGAGCCGAATCCGAGCGGTTTCGTGCTACGATGTTTGTGAAATTGTGGTTAATCCGAGTACGCCGCCGATTTTACAGTTAGCCCGGCAGCTCGGCGGCGGCTCAGCAGCAGACTGAACGGGCTCGGACGGTCGCATATGAGCGTACTTACCGATGAAGCTCGGCTAGCCGCCCTGGCTTAGCGGCCGACTCCTGCCCTCGCCCGGCGTACCTCAGCTCAGCGGCCAGTGCCTTGATTTGCCTCCCGGTGCCCTGCGCCTTATGCTTCCGACTTTCTCATGAGCTTCTTAAACTCGATGGTGAACATGGTGCAGGTGGTGGCGACGGCTATGGCGTCGGCTACCGGTTCTGCCAGGAACACTGCGAAGACTTTGTCTGAGAAGAAGTGAGGCAGTATGTATATGAGGGGTATGAGCACTATTATCTTCCTGAATATGGCAAGGAAGGTGGAGACTTTTGCGTTGCCGAGGGCGATGAAGCTCTGCTGGCAGGCGTTCTGCGCTCCCATGAGGAATACTGAGGCCATGTATATTCTGAGAGCCCACACGGAAAGCTCCGTAAGTTCTGGAGCTGAGGTGAATATCATGACCGGAAGGCGCGGCAGCAGCATGCAGACCGCCCACAGCAGGGTTGAATACGTCAGGCAGCATTTAAGGAGCAGGGTGAATCCCGCCTTTACACGGGGCATATTGCCGGCGCCGTAGTTGAAGCTGATAATAGGCTGGCCGCCCTGGGTGAGTCCCTGAAGGGGAAGCAGCGCAAACTGCATCACGCTGGACAGGATGGTCATAGCGCCTACGGCAATGTCGCCGCCATACTTTAAAAGGGACGAGTTGAAGCAGAGAACCAGCAGGCTTTCTGTCGACTGCATTATAAACGGAGCGATGCCCAGCGCCAGACACGGAAAGAGAATGTGCCTGCGCACTCTAAGGTTTTCTTTCTTTATTCGAAGAACGGTGACATTTCCCGTGAGGAACCTGAAGGCCCACACGGCGCTTAAAGCCTGGGAAATTACCGTTGCAAGGGCTGCTCCCTGAACTCCCATGTCGAGTCCGAATATGAAAACGGGATCTAAGATGATATTCGTCACAGCGCCGATAATGACAGTGAACATGCTTATCTTTGAGAATCCCTGAGCTGATATGAATGAGTTAAGACCCAGGGTCAGCTGGACGAACACGGTGCCCAGGGCGTATATGGTCATGTAGCTTTCGGCGTAGTCTATGGTGTTTTCCGACGCGCCAAAGAGGTAAAGGAGTGGACGCCTGAAAACGAGCACTGCTGCGGTCAGAAGAATCGAGAGAAATACGAGAGCGGTAGTGCAGTTTCCGAGAATTTTCTCGGCGTGATCGTTGTCCCGTCTGCCCATGTATATGCTGGCCTTAGGCGCGCCGCCCATGCCTACCAGGTTTGCAAAGGCGGAAACTATCATTATGAGGGGAAAGCATACTCCAAGCCCGGTCAGAGCCATGGATCCGGTTTCCGGAATATGGCCTATGTACATTCTGTCTACCATGTTGTAAAGAGCGTTGACGATCTGGGAGGCTATGGCAGGAACTGCCAGAGTCATAAGAAGTTTTCCTATGGGTTCTGCGCCAAGATCCGTCTCTCTTGTGGCTGTGAGTTTGTCTAATATCTTCATTTGTCCTCCGTGGCCGCCATGCCTTCGGCCCCTTAATCGGTGGCGCCGCAATCCGCAGGCTGAACCGATAAACTGAAACTGAGAAACTAAAAAAATAAAGGGGTACCGATCCGTAAAGTTTATCAGTACGGTCTATAATTATATCACTCCCTGCCTTTATGTCAAACAAACCGTGAAATTGTACGGTTTCAGGCCTGTGTATCCACATAGCCCGAGGATACTTTGCTACACGAATACGGCTTAAAAAAGTAAAGTAACAGCGAAAAAATCTTAAAAAATATTTGACTAGGGGGGGGTAAAAAAACGTATAATGTACTAACACTTGCGTATTCAAAATATTTTGTTTTGAACCTGACAATTAAGAGAGAGGAGAAGGTTAAAATGAAAAGCAAGAAACTATTAGCTCTTGCACTGTCAGCAGTTATGGTACTTTCCCTTGCTGCATGCGGCGGTGACAAGGAAGGCGGCGAAGCCACCGGAACTAACTTCCCGGGAACTCCCGACGAAGACACCTACGTAGTAGACTTCAGAGCAGAACCTCCTGAGCTGAACAGCGTACTCACTACGGACGTAACATCCGGCAACGTGCTGAGACTGGTTATATCCGGACTTTACAGACTGGATAAGAACGATCAGCCGGTACCTGACCTTGCAGAGGAAACTACTGTAAGTGAAGATGGACGCACCTACACCATGAAGCTGAGACAGGATTCCAAGTGGTCCAACGGAGAACCTGTAACAGCTCACGACTTCGTTTTCGCTTATCAGACCATCTGCGACCCTAAAACAGGTTCCCAGTATGCTTACATAGTATACGACAACCTGCTCAACGGAAACGAGGTTTATGAGGGAACCATGAGCCCTGATCAGCTTGGAGTTAAGGCTTTAGACGACTATACTCTCGAAGTTACATTCGAGAATCCTATTCCTTACGCAGAGCATCTTCTTTCATTCGCGTCCTACTATCCGCTGAATGAAAAGGCTTACAAGGAAATTGGAGCTGACGTTTACGGCGATGATCCTGATAAGATCGTAACCAACGGCGCTTACTCCATTTCCGAGTGGGTTCACGAAGACCACATCACCCTTACTGCCAACGAGGATTTCTACGATCCTGACAGATGCGCAGTTAAGAACGTAAAGTTCCTCATGCTGAAGGACTCCAATGCGAGAATGAACGCATTCCAGGGCGGCGAGGTTGACGTTGTTAACCTGACGGGAGATCAGATGGAACAGGCAAAGGAGCTTGGAATCCATACCGAAAGCTACGTTGATAACAGCGTATGGTACCTCCAGTATAACCTTCAGAAAACTGACAAGGGCCTTGACAATGTGAACATCAGAAAGGCTCTCATGTACGGAATAGACACTAAGGAACTCTGTGACAACATCTTAAAGGATGGTTCCGTACCTGCTACAGGATACGTTCCTACCTCCATCAACGGCGGTAACGGCGAGCTCTACAGAGACTATGCCGGCGATATCATCGAACCTGACATCGAAGGAGCAAAGGAATATCTGGAGAAGGGTCTTGAAGAGACAGGCCTTTCCGTAGAAGACCTTAACGGAATCGCTATCCTTACGGACGACACCGACCAGGCTCGCAGAACTTGCCAGTTCCTCCAGGAACAGTGGAAGGCTAACCTGGGGATCGAAGTTTCCATTAACCAGCAGCCGTTCAAGAACAGACTGGATGCTATGCAGTCCGGAGATTTTGATGTAGTTCTGGCAGGATGGGTTCCTGACTACAACGACCCTATGACTTACGTTGACATGTTCATGACCACCAACGGCAACAACTACGGTAAGTATTCCAACGAACAGTATGACAGTCTGCTGACTCAGGCCATGAAGGAAGGCGACTTCGATAAGAGAATCGCTCTCATCGCTGAAGCAGAGCAGCTGGGAGTAGTAGAGGACGCAGTAGTTGCTCCTATATACTTCCAGTCCACTTCATACGCCGTTTCCGATAAGGTTAAGAACATGACCAGAACAGGCTTCCAGGAATTCGACTTTACTGACGCTCTCGACAAGTAGACGTCCCTTAAACATGCATAGTCTATGCAGTTCATATCAGCAGCAGTTTCGCTAAGGGCGGGACTGCTGCTTTTGAGCCTTAATAAAAAGGGTTTTTGGCGCGGGACAAAGCCTGAAACCTTAAAATAAGGAGTTGATATAATTTGTCTAATCAGATCAAGTACATACTGAAACGAGTGGTAATTTCCATTATCACCATTTTAGTACTGGTAGTAGTAACGTTTCTTCTGATGCAGCTTTTGCCGGGAGACCCGTTCATATCCGGAAAGGCTCTTCCTCCTGCAGTAGAAGAAGCGGTAAAGGCGAAGTACGGTCTGGATAAGTCGGTGCCTGAGCAGCTCATAATGTATCTCACCAATTTCGTGCAGGGAGATTTCGGCATTTCCATTCCTGACGGAAGGGCGGTATCCGAGGTAATAGGGGAGGCATTCCCGATTTCGTTCGATTTAGGTATCAGAGCCCTCATATTCGCATTTATCATGGGAATCTTTCTCGGAGTTATCGCAGCAGTAAAGCGCGGAACCGCATGGGACAGCACTGCAATGTTCTTCGCCCTCATCGGCGTATCTGTTCCTTCCTTCATCATGGGATCCATACTCCAGTACTTTCTCGGACTTAAGCTCATGCAGGCTACGGGGGTGCAGCTCTTTGCCATAATAGGCTGGAACGGATTCAACAGCAAAATTCTGCCGGCCTTTGCCTTAGCCTTCGGCTCCATGGCTACCATAAGCAGACTTATGAGAACGAGCATGCTGGACGTTTTGAGCCAGGACTACATCAAGACCGCTAAATCCAAAGGTCTGAACCAGAGGGAAATCGTGTGGAGACATTCCATCAAAAACGCCATCATGCCGGTAGTAACCGTAATGGGACCTCTGGTGGCGGCAGTCCTCACAGGAGCTTTCGTTATCGAGAACATATTCTCCATACCGGGACTGGGAAAATTCTTCGTTCAGGCCATACAGACGAGAAACTACACCATGATAGCGGGAACAACGGCCTTTTACGGCGCGTTCCTCATCTTTGCAAACCTGGTGGTAGATATAATCTACGGATTCATCGATCCGAGAATAAAACTTACAGGAAGGAGGGAGTAAGCCATGAAGAAAAAAGAAAAAGTTGTAATGGAAAAGCTGTCGGATGTGGCTTACGATATGAGCGTTCCTGTTCCTACCGAAATGTTCCGGGTTATCGGTACAGATGCGGGAAGCATGGAGGCCATAGCCAGACCTTCCATAAGTTTTACAAAAGATGCCTTTAACAGACTGAAAAAGAGCAAGGTGGCAATCGTATGTTCGCTGCTCCTTCTGATAATAATACTGGGAGCCATCTTCATCCCAATGTTCACCCCTTATTCCTATTCCGAGCAGAACACGGCTTTTTCCAATAAGCCTATGTTTTCAACCGACCCTGTAACGGGGAACTTCTACCTGTTCGGAACCGATGAAATGGGAAGAGACATATTCACCAGAGCCTGGTACGGAGCGAGAACATCCATGACGGTAGCTGTTTCCGTAGCCTTAATCGACTGTCTGGTGGGAGTTGTCTACGGAGGCATTTCCGGATACTTCGGAGGAAAAGTGGACACCGTGATGATGAGAATCCTTGAGATAATAAGCGGTATCCCGTACCTCATCATAGTAATTCTTCTCATGACCGTCATGAACCCGGGACTTACAACCATCATCGTTGCATACTCTCTGACGGGATGGACGGGAATGGCAAGGCTTGTCCGCGGACAGGTCATAAGCCTTAAGGAGCAGGAGTTTGTCATCGCAGCTCAGACCATGGGCGCCAGCTCGACGAGGATAATCAGCAGACATCTCGTTCCCAACATACTCAGCGTTATAATTGTAAACATAACCCTGGACATTCCGTCCGTAATATTTACAGAGGCCTTCCTCTCTCTTCTCGGACTGGGTATGCCTGCTCCTATGTCGTCTTGGGGCGTTATGGCAAACGACGGAATAAAGATGTTCCAGATGTATCCTACACAGCTGGCTGTAGCTGCTACATTTATCTGCATTACGATGCTTTCGTTTAACCTTTTGGGCGATCAGCTGAGAGACGCCTTTGACCCTAAACTCAGGAGGTAAGGAAATGGAAAAAGTACTTGAAATAAAAGACCTCCGGGTTTCCTTTGATACTTACGCCGGAGAGGTTCAGGCAGTTCGCGGCGTGGATCTTACGGTAAACAAAGGGGAGGTCGTTGCCATAGTAGGAGAGTCGGGATGCGGAAAGAGCGTAACCGCCCAGACCGTCATGAAGCTTAATCCGATGCCTCCTGCAAGGATAAAGACGGGAAGCATAGATCTCTGCGGCAGGGACATAGGCGCCGCTTCCGAGAAGGAGATGCAGGAGATAAGAGGGGAACTGGTTAGCATGATATTCCAGGATCCTATGACCTGCATGAATCCTACCATGAGGGTGGGAAGACAGCTTACCGAGACTCTGATAAAGAAGAAAAAGATAGAAAGGAAGGATGCCGAAGCGGAAGCTGTAAGGCTCCTGAAGATGGTGCAGATTCCCAACGCCGAGGAGAGAGCCAGACAGTATCCTCACGAGTATTCCGGAGGAATGAGACAGCGTGCCATGATAGCTATGGCTCTCGCATGCGGTCCGCAGCTTCTCATAGCCGACGAACCGACTACGGCTCTCGACGTTACGGTGCAGGCTCAGATAATGGAGCTTCTGGTGAGAATCAAGGAAGAAACCCAGACCGCCATAATCCTCATAACCCACGACCTGGGAGTAGTCGCAAACCTTGCCGACAGAGTGGCGGTAATGTATGCGGGAAAGGTAGTGGAAAAAGGCAGCGCCAGGGATATATTCTACAACACCCAGCACCCTTACACGAAAGCTCTTTTGAAGAGCCTTCCTACGGTGGACACGAAGAAGGACGAGAAGCTGACGTCCATTCCGGGAACGCCGCCAGACCTCTTTGCACCGCCTAAAGGCTGCGGATTTGCCAGCCGCTGCGAAAGCTGCATGAAGATATGCAAGGAGTATCAGCCGCCGATTTTTAAGGTTGGAGAAGGCCACGAGGCTTCATGCTGGAGACTGCACCCTGATTTTCCGGGTGAGAAAGGAGACGTGAAATAGATGGAAAGAGAAAAGCTCATAACCTTAGATCACGTATCCAAGCACTTCCACGTGGGAAAGGGACAGACTCTCGTTGCGGTAAACGATATATCCCTTGATATATATAAAGGGGAAACCCTTGGAATCGTAGGAGAATCCGGATGCGGAAAATCCACCTTGGGCCGCGTCGTAATGGGAATATACGAGGCGACAAAGGGAACCATAACCTTTGAGGGGAAAAAACTTTCACTGAAGCACGCAAAAGATAAAATGGAATACGCACGGAAGGCCCAGATAGTATTCCAGGATCCATACGCTTCGCTGAATCCGAGAATGCTGGTTGGAAGCATAATTTCAGAAGGCATGGAAATCCACAACATGTACGATAAGGAAAAGCGTCAGGAAAGGGTTTATCAGCTTCTGGAGACCGTAGGTCTAAACCGTGAGCACGCAAACCGCTTTCCTCACGAGTTTTCAGGAGGACAGCGTCAGAGAATAGGAATCGCCAGAGCTCTTGCCGTAGAACCTGAATTCATAGTGTGCGACGAGCCTATTTCAGCCCTCGACGTATCTATTCAGAGCCAGATTATAAATCTGCTGAAGGACCTTCAGAGGGATCACGGCTTCACCTACATGTTCATCGCCCACGATCTTAACATCGTAAAATACATTTCGGACAGAATCGCCGTAATGTACCTAGGCAATCTGGTGGAGCTTGCAGACAGCGAGGAGATTTACGCACATACCCTTCACCCTTACAGCCAGGCCCTTCTGGCATCGGTTCCGATTCCAGACCCTGACAGAGAGGCGGGAAAGGAAATGGTGGTTCTCAAGGGAGACGTTCCTAGCCCTATAAATCCTAAACCGGGATGTCCATTCGCAGGACGCTGCCCTTACGCCATGGAGAAGTGCCGTACAGAATCCCCTGAATTCAGGGAAGTAAGGCCTAACCACTTTGCAGCGTGCCACCTGGATTTAAAGCAGGCAGAGTAACGACAGGAAGATGCGGATTAACGGCATGGGAGCATGAAGGAGCACTGAAAAAAACGCCTGTGCCAGGTTAACGCGAAATAATAAAACTCTATGCAAATGGATGAACCATCTGCATAGAGTTTTTCTTTTGCCCGCTTCTGCCCGATTTACGCTTCGGCATCCGAAAGACGCGGCAGCCGTCACCGGAGGAAACGGCCCTGAGGCTTGGGGCTCCTAAACGGGCATTTAGCCGTTTTTACAATCCGGCCGGGAACGCAAAACGTGCATACGCCTGCTTTACCTGCCGATTTGCGAGATATGATAAGGCGTTAAAGCCTGTTTTTATCTCCCCATTCGCACATACCGTCCAGGATGGGGATCAGCGATTTACCGCGTTCCGTCAGGCTGTATTCCACCTTTGGCGGAATCTGCGGATATTCTTCCCGGTGGACAAGCTTGTCTGCCTCCAGCTCTTTCAAGGTGGAACTAAGCGTTTTGTAAGAAATTTCACCGATATATTTTTTCATTTCATTGAACCGTACGACGCCGAATTCCATCAGGGTATAAAGTATGGTCATTTTATATTTTCCGTTAATCAGCGACAATGTGTAGCTGAATCCGGTGGAACTGAGACGCTCATCGGAAATACATCTTTTACTCATTTTACACTCTCCTAAAGGTAAGTATTTAACCATATTGCAAGTACCGCACTTTAATGTGCGTACTTGTTTTTATTTCAATTCTCGCTAGAATTTTAATATAAGCGCCGGGAAAAGTCAATCCCGCGAGAAGAGGAGGAAAATATAATGAATAAGAAAATCGTTGTAATTACCGGAAGCCCGAGAAAAAATGGCAACAGCTTTGCCATGACGGACGCATTTGTCAAAGCGGCGGAGGAAAAAGGCCACATAGTTACCCGGTTTGACGCCGCCGATATGAATGTGGGCGGCTGCCATGCGTGCGAAACCTGTTATAAAACCGGGAAAGCCTGTTCCTTCGACGATGATTTCAACATCATCGCTCCGGCCGTTTTAGAGGCGGATACAGTCGTATTCACTATGCCGGTGTACTGGTATTCCATCCCGGCACAGATTAAGGCGGTTATCGATAAGCTGTATTCGCTTTGCGTGGCGGGAAAGGATATCGCCGGAAAGGGCTGCGCGCTGATCGCCTGCTGCGAGGAAGATGACATGTCCGTTCTGGACGGCGTGCGGATTCCGGTCGAGCGTTCCGCGGCCCTGCTGAAATGGCATATGATAGACGAGGTGCTGATCCCGGGCGTACTGAATGCAGGTGATATCGAAAAAAGCGACGGATGCAGTCAGGCTGCTGCACTTGCGGACAAAATGTGATTCAGGAGGAGATAGATATGAGTAAGAAAATTGTCATTCTGAACGGAAGTCCCCGCGGCAACGGTAACACTTCCACCCTTGTCAAAGCCTTTACAGAAGGCGCGGAAAGCGCCGGAAATACAGTAACCGGGTTCTTCCTGGACGATATGGATATCAACGGCTGCAAAGGATGTTTTGGCGGCCGCAGCAGACGGGACTGTCCGTGCGTACAGAAGGATGATATGAGCAGGATTTATCCGGCTGTCAGGGAATGTGACGTAATCGTCATGGCAACGCCGCTTTATTACTGGAACATGAGCGGCCAGCTCAGAACTGCCATTGACAGGCTCTTTGCCCTTGAGGAAGGGGATGAAAATCTGCTCAGGGGACATGACCGCTCCTGTGCCTTGCTGATGGCGGCAGAAGGGTACGGTTTTGAGGATGTAACCCTCTATTTTGACCATCTGATGGAACATCTGCGCTGGAAAAACCTCGGTCATGTTCTAGCAGGTGGAAATATGGATGCTGGCGACATAAAAGGAAAACCGGAAATCCAGGCTGCCTATGACCTCGGAAAGTCCATTCAGTAACCTTAGAAGAAGCATTATCTGCCTGAAACGGCCGCTCCCGGCTTCATCCGGCGGGACAAAAGCCGTTTTCTGAAAACCGCCGGGAGTTTGTCCTTACGGATTTAAAACCGCCGTAAACTTTGGTACTAAGCCCGATGCTAATTGAAATATTCGGAGGAGGGAGATATAATAGGATGTATCTCGGTTTAAACGAAGCTTAAAAAGGAGATAACATATATGCCTATTAAAGTACCTAACAATCTGCCTGCGGTTAAGACTCTCACTGAGGAAAATGTATTCGTCATGACCGACACCCGCGCCATGACTCAGGATATAAGGCCGCTTCAGATTCTCATTTTAAATCTCATGCCTACCAAGATAGACACGGAGACACAGCTCACAAGGCTTCTGGGAAACACGCCTCTTCAGGTGGAGCTGGAGCTTCTTCAGACCAGCAGCCACAAGGCTCAGAACACTTCCGAAGAGCACATGCTGGCCTTCTACAAGACCTTTGACCAGATAAAGCACAAGTATTACGACGGTCTAATCATAACCGGGGCCCCCGTGGAGCTCATGGACTTCGAAGAGGTGGAATACTGGGACGAGCTGTGCGAGATAATGGAGTGGTCCAAGAGCCACGTCCACAGCACCTTCCACATATGCTGGGGAGCACAGGCAGGTCTTTACTATCACTACGGAATAAAGAAATACATTCTGCCGAAAAAGCTTTCGGGAGTATATAAGCATCACCTTGATTACAGCAAAGGAATGCTGTTCAGAGGCTTTGATGACGAGTTCTACGTACCTCATTCCAGAAACACGGAAGTGAGAAGAGAGGACGTGGAGAAGATAGACGACCTTCGCATCATAGCAAGCTCTGATGAAGCGGGACTCTATGCGGTGAAGTCGAAAAACGACCGGCAGATATTCATAATGGGACATTCTGAATACGATGCCGATACTCTATACAAGGAGTATATCAGGGATAAGAATGCCGGGCTTAATCCGGAGGTTCCGTGCAACTACTTCCCGGATGATGACGATACGAAGGAGCCTGTGGTAAAGTGGCGTTCCTGCGCAAACCTTCTCTACTCCAACTGGCTTAACTACTTCGTATACCAGTCCACCCCTTACGATCTCACTCAGATTCAGGCTGATGCTCCTGCCGACGTATATCAGGAGAGAGCGGAGCTTAAGGTGGCCAAGTTCGGAGGCTCGTCCCTTGCCGACGCCGAGCAGATGAAGAAAGCTGCGGACATAATTACAGGGGATTCCAGCAGGCGGTACGCGGTAGTATCTGCGCCTGGAAAGCGGTTTGACGGAGATGAAAAGGTTACAGACCTTCTCATAGACTGTGCCGGATTTGCGGAAAAGGGAGATATGACAAAGGCTGAAGAGGCTTTGTCTGCTGTAAGGGAAAGATTCGAGCTTATAGCCGGCGGAATAGATCTTGCGAAACCTGCGGATTTTGACATAAACCGGGAGTTTGAGATAATAAAAAAGGCAGTATCAGGCGGAGCGGGCCGGGACTACGTGGCGAGCCGTGGAGAATACCTTACGGCAAAACTCTTTGCAGCTTACATGGGCTGCGATTTTGTAGATGCGGCAGGGATAATATTCTTCGATGAAGACGGAAACTACGACGAGAAGAAGAGCGAGGCGGCAGTGGCGGCAGAACTTTCAGGACACGACAAAGCCGTCATTCCGGGATTTTACGGCTGCGATGAAAGCGGCAACGTGAAGACTTTTTCCAGAGGAGGCTCCGACATTACGGGAGCTATAGTAGCCGCAGCCACGGGAGCAGACCTCTACGAAAACTGGACCGACGTATCGGGACTTCTCATGGCCGATCCTGCCATAGTTAAAGACCCTCTCACCGTTCCCGTAATCACATATAAGGAGCTGAGAGAGATGGCCTACATGGGGGCTGCCGTAATGCACGAGGACGCCATAAGACCAGCGGCAAGGGTGGAAGTTCCCATAAACATAAGGAACACCAACAAGCCTTCTGACAACGGCACCATGATAGTGAAAAACGCCGATTACTACGAAAGCCCTCTGGACATTTCAGGCATATCGGGAAAATCGGGATATACGGCCATAGCCCTCGAAAAGACAGGCCTTAACGACGATCCGAAGTACAGAACAGACATACTGAGGATATTTGCGGGAAGGGGAATAAAGATAAGAAATCTCCTGTCCGGCATAGATTCCTTAAACATCATAGTCGGAGAGAAAATATCGGACGAATGCAGGGAAGGGCTTATTAAGGACATCAGAAAGGCCATCGCCCCTGATACGGTTTCCGTAAACGAAGGACTTTCAATAGTAGCGATAATAGGAAGAGACCTTTCCACGGTGCCCGCAATAGCCGTAAGGGTTCTTCAAGCCCTCGCAAACAAGAAGATAAACATAAAACTTATCGACCACGGCTCCGGAAAGATGAACATGCTGGTGGGCGTTTCAGACGATGACGCGGATATGGCGGTTCAGGCCATCTATAACGAGTTTTCCAGAGTGGGAGGCCACATATGATCTTAAAAAATGCGGTCCTTCACATAATGGATATGGTCTCAGACGTCTACGTTTTTTCTGAGAAGGAACTGGACATTCAGGGAGACGGAATAAGCGAATTCATAGACAGGCATCTGGAGAAGATAATGACAGACGGCGGCGCCAGGCGGGCGGAATTCAGCCAGTTCAGTGCTCTGAAGCAGGTTCTGGAGAAATACCTTTCCGGGGAAGTGACCTTTGTGGATTTTTCAAAGGCTGCGGCACAGCTCTTGCGAGACATTTTGTCAAAGGCTGACGAGCCGGAATCCATGGACTTTCTGGCGACGAGATTTACAGACGAAGCGGGAGAGTACATCGGACTTCTCCTTCTTCCCCATAAGACGGCTTTTACCCACAAAGTCATAAATGGAGACGAAGGGGCGGAAAACGTGATTACCAGATTTTATGCAATGCTGCCGGCTTTGAGCCAGAGAATAAGCTCATATGCTGTCATAGACATCTCGGATTTGTCAGTATCCCTGGGAGACAAAAAGCGCAGCATTGCAGGAGAGGACGTGGAGGTCATAGCCGACCGTCTTCTTCAGTGCGTGTGGGAACAGCCTCCGAAGGACTCGGTGAACAGGATAAAGAAAACCGTGGTAAAGGCCGCCGAGGAGTTCGGCATAAACAGCGCCGTAGCCGCAGGCAGGGCAAAGAACTACATCATAGAAAGCGCGGAGGAGCACAAGTCCTTTTCACCTCTGGAGCTTGGGGAACAGGTCTTCCGTGAAAATGAAGAGGCAAAGAGAGCGTTCAGGGAAAAAGCTCTGGAAGCCGACATTCCCGCCGCTGTAACGGTGGACATACCGAAGGTGGTAGACTCCATAAGGAGCCATAAGATAAAGACCGACACGGGCATAGAGATAAAGATTCCGGTAGAGTTTATGGAAAACGACAGGTACGTGGAGTTTGAAAACAACTACGACGGAACCATTTCCATAAAGATAAAGAACATAGGTAAGATAGTGAACAGGTAGAAAGGATGTGAACTATGGAAAGGAAACCAGAAATTGCAATACTGAGATGGGAGCAGGGCGATGTTCCGACAGGCCTTAAGCAGCTGGGAGACATAACGGGAAACAGCACGAATCCGGATTCATACCCGTTTCCCGTAAAGCTGGTAGAGGTGATGGGAGCCAACGTTGATACGGTAATCACCCATCCGAGCAAAAAGCTTCTGGCAGACATGATAGAAATCTCCAAGGAGCTCGTGGAAAAAGACGGAATTAAAGCCATAACCACCAGCTGCGGCTTCAACGCCATATTCCAGAAACCTATGGCAGAAGCTCTCAGCGTTCCGGTATTCACATCATCCCTTATGCAGGTTCCATTCGTTCAGCAGCTCATAGGTGCAGGCAGGAAGGTAGAGGTCATAACCGCAAACAGGGGATCCCTTACGGAAGAGCACTTCAGAGCCTGCGGAATCGGCCCGGAAATAGATCCTGTGGTAGTGGGACTTGAAGAAGCGGAAGAGTGGAGCAAAATATTCGACAGACCGGATGAAAGCTTTGACCTTGAAAAAGTGGAAGGGGAGATCATAGGCGCCGCCCTTAAAGGCATAAAAGAAAATCCGTCAGTTGGAGCCATAGTCCTGGAGTGCACCGACCTGCCGCCTTTTGCCAGAAAGATAGGCGAGGCGACGGGGCTTCCCGTGTTCGATTTCAGCTCCATGATGGGCCACATTGCCATGTCCCTGGGCATTGTAAGGCTGTACTAAAAGGGAAAATGTAAATAAAAGAATATTGTAAGAAAGTCCTTGGATTGGTATGATCTTCGGACTTTTTTATTTAGTTAAACTCAATTGACCGTGCGTGTAAACTTTTTCTGAAAAAAACTATGATTCGGTTGAATGAAATTCTATCATTTATAGTACTACTCTGATTCAGGTTTACTTTTTCACTTCTAAACGTTTCAGGTAAGCTATAATTCGCAAGCGATTTTCTATCAAATTGGGAAAACATAGATGAAAGATAGAAAATCATTAAACCAAACCCAGATGCATAGTGAAAATGTTTGAACTCACATCTGAATCGCACAGCACTTAACTGCTATAACCCCAGCGGAAGGATCTTTCGATTCCCCGCTGTTTTTATTGACAAGTTTTTGGCGGTGAAATATAATATCCCTATGAAAAACGGGAAATATATAGTAATCACCAATAATCCGCTGGTGAACGAGGTCTACACGGACAAAAATTATGCGAATTTAATAGATGAAGTAAGGTTCAGAAGAGAGAAATCCCAGACTGATATCCTTAAGGAGGCGAGAGACCTCATATACCTGGGTGCTAAGCTTCTGATTCATCCAATGATGGGCCGGGTGAAGCCCCATGAGACTCCGTATAAGTCGGTAATGTTGGAGTTGTCGGCGCGCGGGGAAGAGCTTGGAAAAGGAGAAGCCGCAGGCGGCGAAGGAACGCCTCAGGCTGATTACGAAAGCGTAATCGTAATAGAGGACAGCATTGCCATGACGGAGAAGCTTCTTAATAATTCGGCCTACATAAAGTATTACGATGAGATAGACGCAGATCTGCAGTTTCTGGATAAACTGCTTCTGGACAGCGGCGTGGAAGAACTTGCGAGGGGTTAGCTATGGCGGTTTTTAAGGATTTTATAATGAACAATATCGACTACGTTCTCGTAGTCAATAAGGATTTTGAGATAGTGTACAGCTCCAGATTTGATCCCAGGACTAATCCAGGGTACGGGAGCAGGATGCAGAAGTATCACACTTTGTTCGAGATGTATCCGTCCGTAAACCCGGAGAATAGCTCCTTTGCTCAGTGCATGTCTACGGGAGAGATGATATATAACGACATCCAGGAGTTCTCCGACGCAGAAGGCAGGGTGTACGTCACTCAGAACCTGACGTTTCCTGTATTTCACGACGGAAAGATCGTGGGAGCGGTGGAGATAACCAAGGACATAACCACATGGGATCACGTGGAGAGGAGAAAGGGCGACGAAAAGCGCAGCCAGAAAAAGGACGAGATGAGGATTCTCTCAAGGTATGAGAGGGAGGACACCAGAAAGGTTACCTTTGACGACATACTTACCAGGGACGAGAGCATGAAAGTCGCCATAGAGCAGGCAAAGATATCGGCTGCAAGCAGCGGCCCTACTCTCATATATGGAGAAACCGGAACAGGTAAGGAACTCTTCGCTCAGGCCATGATAAACTACGTTTCCGGACCGGGACAGAAGGTTGTGGTGCAGAACTGCGCGGCAGTGCCTGAGAACCTGCTGGAATCCATACTCTTTGGAACCACCAGAGGCTCGTATACGGGAGCGGAGAATAAGAAGGGACTGTTCGAGGAGGCGGACGGAGGAATATTCTTCCTGGACGAGCTCAACGCCCTTCCGTACAGCGTTCAGGGAAAGCTTCTCAGAGTGGTTCAGGAGGGAACGTTCAGGCCTATAGGTTCAAATCGTGAAAAGCACGTAAACGTCAAAATAATAGCGGCTATGAACGTTGAGCCTATGACCGCCATCGAAAACAACATACTGAGAAAGGACCTTTTCTACAGGCTGTCGTCGGGGATGGTCTACCTTCCGCCGCTGAGGGAGAGGACGGACGACATCGAATATCTCACCGACAGGTATATAACCTTCTACAACAGAAAGTACGGAAAGAACATAACCGGCATGTCGGATGCCTTGAGGGACATATTCTCAAGGTACGAATGGGAGGGCAACGTAAGAGAGCTTAAGCATGTCATAGAGTCCATGGTGAGCACTTCGTCGGACGATGCCTCCACCCTGACCGAAGGTAATATCCCTGTATACCTTCACGGAAAGATAAAGGCACTTAAGGTAAGGCCTGTGGAAGATGCGACAAAGGCGGCAGAGTCAGGGGAACCCGAAGAGATGGATTTTACCGCTGAGAATATGGATCTTAAGAAGACTCTGGAAGCTGTGGAGAAGAAGATGATCATATCCACTCTGACAAAGTGCAGGGGAAACAAGACTCAGGCCGGAAAGATTCTCGGAATACCGCGGCAGACCCTTAAATACAAGATGGATAAGTGGAATATAGAGGACGTGGAAAAGTAGAGGCGGCCTGGGGTGCAGATTTTGCACACAGGGCAGACTTTAATTCCTGAGACGACAAAATATTGTCGCGCACGATCGAAGAAGCGAAAAAAATTTAGCGAAAATCCCCGTTTTCTATAGATATAACGAATAAAAGCCTTGGGAACCAAGGCTTTTTCTATGGCACGGTAATTGCAATATACATAGTCAAACAAAACTTACCAGACTGCATTTTAAATAAATCTATTTCAGAAAGGGAAGACAGATGAAGTTAGAACTTAGAAAGATCGCCATTAAGGACGTCTGCTTCGACAAGGAGTGCAAGATCGTCGACGGCTGTCTCCACGTTGATCCGGCAAAGCTGGAGGATTTGGTTCTGGAAGACAGCAGAGTAAAGAGCGTATCATTTGACCTTGCCAGACCGGGAGAATCTGTGAGAATCGTACCGGTAAAGGATGTTATCGAGCCGAGAGCAAAGCTGGAAGGCGGAGAGGCGTTTCCTGGTCTCTTCAGAGAGGACATGCAGGAAGCAGGTGAAGGTATCACCTACGCCCTTTCAGGCTGCGCAGTAACTACCACCGGTCCTATCGTAGGATTCCAGGAGGGAGTAATCGACATGTCAGGCCCGGGCGCCGAGTACACCGTTTACTCTCAGCTGAATCACGTTGTTATGGTCATAGAGAAGCAGGACTACGTGGATCAGCACGACCATGAAGCTGTCGTAAGACTTGCTGGAATCAAGGTTGCGCGTTTCCTCGGAACCGTAGGCTTTGACTGCGAAGATTACGAAAGCGAATTTTACGAGTGGAAGAACATCGGAGAAAAGTACGCTGAGTATCCTGACCTTCCGAAGGTTGTATACGTATACAACTGCATGGCTCAGGGACTTCTCCACGACACTTACTTCTACGGCAGAGATGCCAAAGTCATGGTTCCTACCATGATCACTCCGCTGGAAGTTATGGATGGAGCTCTCATTTCCGGAAACTGCGTATCTCCGGGATCCAAGACCACCACGTACATGCACCAGAACAACGCTGTTATAAAGGAACTCTTCAAGGTTCATGGAAAGGAAATCAATTTCGTCGGAATCGTTCTGAATCCTCTTATGACAACCCTTAAGGAGAAGTTCAGAGACAGAATGCTGACCGTAAGACAGGTTAAGATGCTGGGAGCTGACGGAGCCATAATTTCTCAGGAAGGCTTCGGAAATCCTACCACCGACCTTATGATAGTCTGCCAGGAGCTGGAGCAGAACGGAATAAAGACCGTTCTCATCTCCAACGAGGACGCCGGTGTGGACGGCATGAGCGAACCGCTTCCTGACAGCGTACAGGAGGCTAACGCTATCGTATCCACAGGCAACTCCAACGCGACTGTAATGCTGCCTGCTATGGAGAAAACTATCGGAAACCTGAAGGATGTTGAAAGAGTCTGCGGAGGAAACGTAAACTCCATTCAGGAAGACGGAAGACTTCTTCTGGAGATACACGGCATCATGGGAAGCCATAATCTCCAGGGCAACACTAAGCTCGGCGCTGTAACTATCTAAGTCTACCCAAGGGAGGAAATATAGATGAAGAAGATTTTATTCTATACGAATCAGTTCTTCGGTCAGATAGGCGGAGAGGAAAAGGCGTATACTGAACCTTTTGTGGAAGAAGGCCCTAGAGGAAACGCCAACGCTTTTGCTCCTAAGATCGAAGGCGGAGAAATCGTTGCCACCATCGTGTGCGGCGATAACTATTTCGTTGAAAACGTTGATGCCTGCCTGGAATTCGTGAAGAAGCAGGTTGAAGAATACAAGCCGGACATCCTCATTGCAGGACCTGCATTTAACGCAGGACGTTTCGGTATAGCATGCTGCGAAGTGTGCAAATACGTTCACGCAAACTACGGCATTCCGTGCGTAACCGGACTCTACTGGGAGAATCCGGGCGTTGAGATGTACAAAGCCGACTGCTACATAATGGAAGTGGGCAAATCCGCCGCTACCATAAGAAAGGCAGTTCCGCTGATCACAGGATTTGTGAACAAGCTCATCAGAGGCGACAAGCTGGGAACTCCTAAGCAGGAACACTACTATCCGAAGGGACAGAGAGTAAATGTGTTCCACGAGAAGAACGGTGCTGAAAGAGCGGTGGAAATGCTGGTAAAGAAACTTAAGGGCGAAGAGTACGAGACGGAGCTTGAGATTTCCGTATACGAGAAAGTGGATCCGGCTCCTCCTCTCAAGGATCTTTCAAAGGCGAAGATCGCCCTCTGCACTTCCGGCGGTATCGTGCCTTTCGGCAACCCTGATCACATGTTTGCGGCTACGGCAAAGTTCTGGAAGAAGTACAGCCTTGAAGGAAAAGATCGCCTTAACGCAGGCGAATTCGAGTCCGTTCACGCAGGATACGACCCTGTATATGCCAACGAGGATCCTAACAGAGTCGCTCCTTATGATGTTCTGAAAGAGCTGGAAAAGGAAGGCGTAATAGGATCGGTATACCCTTATCTCCTCACCACTACAGGAAATTCCACATCCGTTGCAGATGCTACCAGATTCGGTCAGGAAATGGCTCAGGATCTTCTCGCTGCAGGAGTGGACGGAGTTATCCTGACCAGCACATGAGGAACCTGCACACGTTGCGGTGCAACGATCGTTAAACAGATAGAAAAGGCAGGAATCCCTGCAACTCATATTTGTACAGTTACTCCTATTTCCAAGACCGTTGGAGCAGCCAGAATCTGCGGCGCTCAGGCTATTCCGTACCCTACGGGAGACCCGCAGCTTCCTGAAGCAAAAGAGAAGGCAAGAAGACGTGAAATCGTAATGAACGCGCTTGAACTCCTTACTAAATAAATCCAACTTACTTACTAACCAAAACAGAGCGTCTTGCAATAGAAAATAATTGTAAGACGCTTTGTTTTAGTGTATAATAGCTTAGGCGGTCGGCGGAAGTTACTTACGAGTTATTTATGAGCCGCCGAAAGCATAACATAATAACACGAATAATTTTTTCTATGGGGGTAGATGGGTGCTGGTGTGCCCTCTGGTCTTCAAAACCAGTTTGAGGGGTTAGGAGCCTCTTAGGTGGGTTCGATTCCCACATACTCCCGCCATTTTACTCATGGAGGAAATTATGAACAAGGAAATAATAAGGAAACTTCCCAAGGTGGACGAGGTTTTAGGGACGGCTCAGGTAGCTGTATTTGAAGGCGTTCTTCCTCACGGACTCATTCTGGACACTGTAAGGGAGGTTTTGGATGAGAGGAGAACGGCTATACTCGCAGGATGCGAAGTGGAGCCTTTTTTTGTTGGCCTGGAAGATGTTGCGGGAGATGTTGCTGCAAGGCTTTCGTCAAAGTGCGCAGGAAATCTTAAGCCGGTAATAAACGCTACCGGCGTAGTTCTTCATACCAATCTGGGAAGGGCGAGACTTTCTGAGGCTGCGCGGACGGCAGTTGACAGGGTGGCTTCATCCTACTGCAATCTGGAATACGACATAGAAAAGGGAAAGCGTGGCCACCGCCACGATCTGGTGGAGAAGATAATATGCAGGATAACGGGAGCGGAGGCTGCAATGGCTGTAAACAACAACGCTGCCGCTACCATGCTCTGCCTTTCTGCCATGGGCCGGGGAAGGGAAGTCATAGTCTCCCGGGGCGAGCTGGTGGAGATAGGAGGCTCTTTTAGAGTTCCGGAGATCATGGAGGAAAGCGGATGCACACTGAGAGAGGTGGGAACCACCAATAAGACAAAGATATCCGATTACGAAAAGGCTGTCTGGGATGAGACGGCAGCTCTCATGAAGGTTCACACCAGCAATTACAGGATAATGGGTTTCACCGAGGACGTAAGCCTTTCCCAGCTGGTGAAGCTGGGCAGGGAGAAGAACCTTCCGGTAATATTCGACATGGGAAACGGCCTCATCGTGGACCTTTCCGGATACGGAATAGACGAGCCTAACGTTGAGGCAAGCCTTAAGACTGGAATAGACGTCATACTGTTCAGCGGAGATAAGCTTCTCGGCGGCCCTCAGTGCGGAATCATCGCCGGAAAGAAGGAGTACGTGGATATGATGAAGCGTCATCCCCTCGCCCGGGCCTTCAGAGTGGACAAGATGACTCTTGCGGCTCTTGAGATGACCTTCAGAGCCTATTACGATAGAGATAAGGCTTTAAATGAAATACCGGTGCTCAAGGATATAACCGCATCTCCTGCGGAGCTTAAGATGAAAGCTGAAGCCTTTGCACAGAGAATAAGAGACGAAAAGGCCATAGACGCAGAAATTGGCGTCGAGCCTATAGAAGATCAGGTAGGCGGAGGCTCGGCTCCTACGGTAAAGCTTAAAGGGTGGGCAGTGAGCCTGAAATCCGAAAGGGTAAAGCCGGAGAAGCTTGAAAGACTTCTCAGGAAGCAGGAGCCTGCCGCCATAATAAGGATGGGCCACGACAAAGCCTACTTGGACGTGCGCACTTTGGGCGATGATGACATGGACGTGCTCATGGGTCATCTGGCAAAAGTATTCGAAAAGGTCGGTGAGCAGAGATGAAAAACGTCATAATCGGCACGGCAGGCCACGTGGATCACGGCAAAACCTGCCTCATAAAGGCCCTTACGGGCATGGACACCGACAGGCTGAAAGAAGAGAAGAAGAGGGGCATAACCATAGAAAACGGGTTTGCCGACATGCTCTACGGCGACTATAACATAAGCATCATCGACGTTCCCGGCCACGAGAAGTTCGTTAAGAATATGCTGGCAGGCATCGGCGGAATAGATCTGGTGCTTCTCATAATAGGTCTCGACGAGGGAATCATGCCTCAGACTGCGGAGCACTTTGACATACTGAAGATGCTTAAGATAAAGCGTGGTATCGTGGTTCTGACAAAGGACGATCTGGTGGAAGACGAGGACTGGAAAGACCTGGTCGAAGAGGACGTAAAGGAGTTTCTGAAAGGCTCCTTTATGGAAAACGCTCCCATCATCAGGGTGTCATCCTACACCGGAAAGAACATAGAGGAGCTGAAGAATCTCATAGGCGAGGAGCTTGACAGGCTGCCGGAAAGGGCGGTTCTTCCTCACGGTTTCAGACTGCCTGTCGACAGGGTGTTTACCATCGAAGGCCACGGGACTGTAATAACGGGAACCCTTTTGGAAGGAAGCGTGGCTCCCGGCGATGAAGTGGAAATATACCCTGAGGAATCTGTAGTCAAAGTGAGAAACGTTCAGGTTCACGGTGAAAACACGGACAGAGCCTATGCCGGACAGAGGACGGCCATAAATCTTGCCGGAGTTAAAAAGACGGACATAAACAGAGGAGACGTTCTGGCTGCGCCGGACTCTCTTGAAAATTCCATGATGCTTGATGCGGCAGTGGAAATGTTTGCAGATACAAAGAGAACCCTTCTCGACGGAAGCCGGGTTCACTTCTACTGCGGATCTTCGGAAAGCCTTGCAAAGGTGGTTCTCATGGACAGGGAATTCCTGGACGGAGGAAGCCGGGGATACGCTCAGCTTCGCCTTGAAACTCCTGTAGCAGTGAAAAAGGGAGACCGGTTCATAATAAGGTTCTATTCCCCTGTCGAGTCCATCGGCGGAGGGGTGATTCTCGATGCAGACCCTGCAAAGCACAAGAGAAACGACAAATCCGTAATAGACGATATGAAGATAAAGGAGACGGGAAGCCTTAAGGATGTGCTGGCCGTCGAGGCCAGAGAGGCAGGTCAGAGCATGCTGTCCCTTGAAAAGGCTGCAATAAGGCTTTCATCGCCTTTAAGCGATGTGACAAAAGCTGCGGAAGAGCTTATGGCTGAAGGGGTGCTCTGCGCCATGCCGTCAGACGCCGGAACGTACGTCCACAGCGGATACGTGGAAAAAGTGAGAGAAGCTGCGGAAGAAATACTGAACTCCTATCATGGAGAAAATCCTCTGTCGCCGGGAATGGACAGGGAGGAATTCAGAAGCAGACTTATTCAGAGGCTTCGCATAGCCGATCCGAAAACTGCCGAGGCTATGATATCCATGCTGGCAGACGACGGAAAGCTGAAAATCTCGGAGGTAAGCGTAGCTCTTGCTGATTTTGAGGTGGAATATACCCCTGAGCACGAGAAGATGCGGGACGAGATACTGAAAGCGTATAAGGATGCAGGCTTTGAGATGCCAAAGACGGAAGACGTGGCGGCAGGATTTAAGGACGCGGTATCGGCAGGCCATATAATCGAAGCCCTCTGCGCCGGAGGACCCCTTGCAAGGGTAAGCTACCAGTACTGCATCGACAGGGAAAAGTATGATAAAGCTGTGGAAATCGTCAGGTCTGAAATCGCGTCAAAGGGTGAAATCACCCTGGGAGAGTTCAGAGATGCCATTGGGGTTTCCAGAAAGTACGCAGTGGAGATATTGGAGCATTTTGATAAGATAAAGCTGACCAGAAAAGTCGGCGATTCCAGAGTTCTTTATTAGAGCGGAGGTTGGAAAATGGAATTTAAACAGATTGAAGCTTTTGTAAACGTGGTGAAACATAAGAGTTTCTCAAAGGCTGCGGATGCCACCTTCCTGACTCAGCCTACCATAAGCGCCCATGTGAGCGCCCTGGAAAAGGAGCTGGGCTGCGTCCTAATCGAAAGGATGGGAAGAGAATCCGTCCCGACAAAAGCGGGAATGGAATTTTACAGGTACGCCGTGGACATGGTAAACAGCAGGGAAGCTGCCATAAGCGCCGTAGGAAGAGGCGGGGAAAAAGCGGGAGCAGTAATAGAGATACAGGCATCAGGCATTCCGGGACAGTACATCGTTCCAAATCTCATGGCGGGCTTTTCCGCTAGACACCCCGGCGTCAGATTCTATATGGAAATTTCGGACAGCAGGGAAGCCGCTGAAAGCGTAATAAACCACAAGGGTGAAATAGGTTTTACCGGAGAAAACCGCAGAAACAACAGGCTGATTTACCAGATGATAGGAAGAGAAAAGTCCCTCCTCATAACGCCGAACCTCCCGGATTACGACGGTATTACCGGGGAAGACGGAAAAGTCCTCCTTGAGAAACTAAGCGAAGAGCGTTTTCTCTGGAGAGAAGACGGCTCGGCCACCAGGGAACTCTTTGAGGAAAAGTACAGAAAGGAAACGGGAAAGACACTGAGAGCAGTTGCCACCATCAACGACGTCGAATCCATAAAGCAGTGCGTGGCGGCAGGCCTCGGCGTATCGGTGGTCTCCGCCGCCGCACTGGATGAGGGCGATGAGGCGGCAGGCAGACTCCGCGCTCTTGAAATAGGCGACGAATTCACCAGAGAGTTCTACATGATATACAGAAAAAGCGGCGTCCTGTCACCGGCCGCCGCAGAGTTTATAAAGTATGTGGAGTCGGAAGTCTGTTAGAGATGTATGTCCAGGACCTTCATGCGGTAGCTGAGCTTCTGAGGAGACATTTCCAGCTTTCGTGCCGCGGCTGAAAGAGTTTTTTCTTCTCTTATAGCGGATCTGATGATGTGCGCTTCGAAGTCCTTCAGAAGTCTTTCCAGATTTACCGTTTCGCTTCCCGAAATATAGTATCCGGAAAAGAGGGACGTGTTATCCGGATGGCGGTTTACCTCGGATTGGAAACTGCCATGCTCATCGCGTGAAGAAATTATGCTGCTTCCCGATGATTCTGAGATGATCCGGTGTTCCGCCATGTACTTTTGCAGGATCTCCGCAGATATGTAATCCCCGGTTTCGATATTGAAAGCGCTTTCCAGCATGTTTTCAAGCTCTCTGACGTTGCCTGGCCAGCGATAGTTCATCATGGAGATGTAAGCATCAGGTTCAAGGCCCTTAATACTGCGAAGCATCTTTTTGTTCAGCTTTTCCACGAAGTGCCGGGAAAGCTTTGGGATATCCTCTTTTCGCTCTCGCAAAGGTGGTATGGAAATTCTGGCGATGTTAAGGCGGTAGTAAAGGTCTTTTCGAAGCCTTCCTTCGTTGACCAGAGTTTCCGGCACTTCATTTGTTGCAACTATAAGTCTTACATCAAAATAGTGGTCGCGCTCGCCGCCTATGCGGCGGGTTTTCTTTTCTTCTATTATGTTCAGGAGTTTAGACTGAAGCTCAACGCTCATGGAGTTTATCTCGTCCAGAAATATGGTTCCTCCATCAGCCATTTCAAAGAGTCCGGCTTTCGTCTCAGCTCCCGTGAAGCTGCCTCTTTCTACTCCGAAGAGGAGGCTTTCAAGGAGAGTTGCGGGTATGGCCGCGCAGTTTTGGGAGATAAAAGGATAGTTTCGCCTTTTCCCTTCCGAGTGTATGGATTCAGCTACGAGTTTCTTTCCTGTTCCCGTTTCACCGAAAATCAGCGTGTTGGAGTCCGAGTTGCTTAAAAGGGCGATTTCCTTCTTCAGCTGAATCATCTGAGGGTTTATGGTTATTATGTCTTTCAGGCAGTAGAGGTGTTCCACGATATATTCGTTGGTGGAAATATCCTTAAGGTGTAGAATTCTTATAAGCAGTATTCGGGAATGCCATGATACGAGGCTTCCCGGTACATCTATGAACATTCCGGTAAACGAGAATTCGTAGTTTCTGAAACGGCAGCTCTGAACAGGTATATCGACCTCGGAGGATTCGGGTATCTCTGAAAAAGAAGAGGCTATATTCTGCCCCATAAGGTATTCCGAAAGCTCACGGGGAAACTTTTTGTCCATAGGTGCAAACCACCTGATCTCGCTTATAACGTCGTTTTCATCTATGCCGAAGAATCCGTGAAACGACGAGGAGTATCCGGATATTAAATTTTCTGCTTCTGCCTTTAAATTTCTGTCCATCTTGCCTAAATCCTTTTCAAAAATTCTATAGATTTTACCTATGAATTATATAGTATCCATCCGAATTGATCAATATCTTTAAAAATTCTTTTAAAGTGTAAAGAATTTTTGAAAACAATCTTAAAAATTTTTAAATATATTTTGAGAGAAGAGGGGGAATTATGTGAAATAACGGGTAAATATGGGGGCTTAATGACTATTTTAAGATGACCGGAAAAAATGGCACATGGTTTGCTTATATTTAAAGGCACAGGGTAGGGGATTATGACACGGACAATCTGGAGGTGAAACGTGAAAAGGTTTATTTGCAGGCGATTGATAACGGGAATACTTACCATATTTATTGTATTCGTTTTAAACTTCCTCCTCATACAGGCTGCGCCGGGAAGCCCGGTAACAACGCTGATGGGTAAGGAAAACCATGACCCTGAAATCAGAGCCATGCTTGAAGAAAAATACGGATTCGACCAGCCAATCATCGTTCAGCTGGGCAGACAGCTGGAGATGCTGTTTCATGGCGATCTGGGAGATTCCATAATACAGAACAGACCTGTAGGCGAGATGATAGGAGAAAAGCTGGGTCCTACTATAGTTCTGGGTCTTACCAGCGCCCTTCTTGCACTTATAATAGGTACGCTGCTCGGCGTTATGGCGGCCAGGAAAGAGGGTAAACCTGTCGACATAGCGGTGTCTGGAACGCAGTATGTATTCAGTGCCATGCCTCAGTTCTGGCTGGGACTTATGCTCATAATCGTCTTTTCGTCGAATTTGGGTATATTCCCGTCCTACGGAATGACTGACGCCAGAGCGAACTACACCGGAATACAGTACGTCCTGGATGTCCTGTATCACATGTGCCTGCCGGCCATTACGCTCACCCTTACTCTCATACCTCAGTATTTCAAGATAGCAAAGTCGTCGGTGCTTCAGGTAACAAATGAAGAGTTTATCCAGACCTTTAAGGCAGCAGGCATGCCTGTAAAACAGATATTCAGGAAATACATCCTCAGAAATGCGATCCTGCCGACGGTGACGATTTTCGGTATATCCATGGCCTACCTCCTCACCGGCGTAATGCTTATTGAAATAGTATTCGCATGGCCGGGCATGGGAAGACTGATGATGACAGCCATCAATCAGAGAGATTATCCTACCCTTATAGGAATAAATCTCATAATGGCCATATCGGTGGCGGTAGTTATGCTCATAGTGGATATAATCTACGCTAAGCTGGATCCGAGAATCCGTTACGAATAGATCGAGGTGGATATGATGAAAAACAACCGACTTACTATAGCGACAAATGCGATAAAGGGAAACAGGCAGCTGATGGCCGGATGTATAGGAATATTAATCCTCCTCATACTTATGGTTGCGGCGCCTCTGATTTCCACAGAAGATCCAACCGTGTACGGACCGGATGTGCTTAACGGACTGGGTGAGAATGGGCATATTCTGGGAACCAATCACCTCGGTCAGGATGTGTACAGCATGATAATATACGGCGTACGTACTTCCATAAAGGTAGCCGTTATATCGGCGCTTATCTCGGGTATCCTCGGCGTCCTCATAGGAGGAGCGGCAGGCTTTCTCGGAGGAAAGGTCGACGTGGTGATTTCGGAAGTCATAAACGTATTTATGATGCTTCCTACGTTCTTCCTTATACTGCTCATCGTTGCTCTGTTCGGAAACAGTCTGACCAACGTAATGATAGTTATAGGAATCACCACTTGGCCGGGAAATGCCAAGCTGATGAGAGCACAGGCTCTGTCGCTTAGAGAAAGAGTGTTCGTAAAGAGTGCGGAAGCCATGGGAGAAACGAGGCGACAGATACTCTTCAAGTACATAATCCCTAATGGAATTTTCCCGGTAATAGCCAATACGACTTTGGGAATGGCAAACGCTATACTCACTGAGGCGGGCCTTTCATTCCTGGGTCTCGGCGATCCGTCCATAATAAGCTGGGGACAGATGATCTACGCAGGAAAGCAGTACATTACTTCGGCATGGTGGATATGCGCCTTCTCGGGAATTGCGATAATCATCGCCGTGCTCATATTCTACATGCTTGGAGACGGCCTCAATAAGGTGATGGATCCGAGATATAACAAAAGGAGGGCCTAAACCGTGAAAGAGATACTCCGGGTGGAAGACCTTAACGTTACGTATCAGACAAAATCGAAAAACATATATGCAGTAAGAAATGCATCCTTTACTATAAACCAGGGCGACTCCATGGGAGTGGTGGGAGAGTCGGGATCCGGAAAGTCCACCCTCGCCATGGCCGTTCTGAGACTTCACGATGAGAAATACACGGAGATTACCGGTAAGGCCATATTCGAAAACGATAAAGACCTTATAAGCATTACGCAAAACGAGATGGATCAGCTCAGATGGAAAGACATATCCGTAGTGTTCCAGCGAGCTATGAACTCCTTAAGCCCTGTACACCGCATCAGACAGCAGGTTGAGGATATATACAGAATCCATGAACCGAAGGCGTCCCGTGAGGAGATAAGAGAGAGAATGGTAAATCTCCTTAAACTTGTAAACCTTCCGGAAAGAGTTTACGATCTCTATCCTCACGAGATGTCCGGCGGAATGCTTCAGAGAACGGCAATCGCTATAAGCCTTCTTCACAATCCGAAGCTTATAGTGTTCGATGAGGCCACTACGGCTCTCGACGTCGTAACTCAGGGCCAGATCCTCAAAGAGATAGTCGAGATGGAAAAGACCCTGAATATGACGAGAATAATGATAACCCACGATATGTCGGTAGTTGCGGAATCGTGCAATAAGATCGCAGTAATGTATGCAGGTGAGCTTCTGGAGACGGGCATGGTTAAGGATGTGTTCAAGAAACCGTGTCACCCGTATACGCAGGGACTTATAAAGTCCTTCCCGGCTCTTAAAGGAGGACACCACGGAAAGCTTACATCTATTCCGGGTAACCTTCCGGATTTGTCCGTATCGTGCAAAGGCTGCATATTTGCTGAGAGGTGCGACAGGGCAGAGAAGAAGTGCTTTGATGAAAAACCTTCATATAAGACTATGGAAGACGGCAGAAACGTGGCATGTCATTTTGCCGAGGAGATGTAACACATGAGCGAAAAACCATATGTATCAGTAGAACATATAAGCAAGTGGTACCCGTATAAGGGCGATAAGCTTATAAACCACGATAAGAAGTTTATAAAAGCCAACGATGATATCAATCTGAGCATACAGAAAGGTGAGATTCTTGGAGTTATAGGAGAGTCAGGCTGCGGAAAGTCCACCCTGGGAAAGCTTCTGACCAGGCTGGAAACGCCGACAGCGGGAGACTGCCTTATAAACGGAGTTTCGACCAGTGAGCTGATAAAGAAGGACATGAAGGCCTTCAGAAGATCGGTTCAGATCATATTCCAGAATCCTTTTGACACATTTACACCGAGAGATACCATCGAGCAGATACTGCTGAGGCCGCTTAAGAATCATAATATCGGAAACAGTAAGGAAGAAAGGAGGAAGCTATGTATTGAAAGGCTCGAGGAGGGTGGACTCGTCCCGGGCGAAGATATTATGAGGCGGTATCCACACGAACTTTCCGGCGGGCAGCTGCAGCGTATTTCCATAATCAGAGCGATGCTGCTGGATCCGGAATTCATAGTGGCTGACGAACCCGTATCCATGCTGGACGTTTCCGTAAGAGCAGAGATCATAAACATGCTTCTGGATCTTGCCAAGCAGCATAATACGGCTGTAATGTTCATAAGCCACGACATAGCCCTTACCAGATATATTTCCGATAATATAGCGGTAATGTATCTTGGAAAGGTAGTGGAATACGGCAAGGCAGACGAAGTGGTCAACAATCCCGGACATCCGTACACGAAGGCGCTCATATCCAACTGTGCGTCCATAGATCCGGATGAAGACAGGGAGGAAATATCCATAACCGGTGAACCGCCGACACCACTTGATCCGGGTCCGGGCTGCTATTTTGCTCCGAGATGTTACATGTCGTGCGAAAGATGCATGAAGGAATATCCGGAAAAGAAATATCTGTCCGATACTCACTGGATCACGTGTATGAATGCGGAATAATATGAGGAGGTTAGAAATGAAAAAGAAATTGTTAGCAGCAGGCATGATAATGATCATGGCAGTATCCATGTTCTCCTGCGGAAACTCTGACAGCGGAGACGCATCGGGAGAATCCTCAGGCGGTAATGTGGACACATTTATCGTCCGTTCGATAGGTGACCCTGCGTCCTTCAACCCTGACGGAGCGGCGGATGACAACCTTTTCCCTATTGCACAGAACATGTATAGACGTCTCGTAGCTCTTGACACAACGAAAGGTAACGTTGTTGCGGAGGCTGCAAGGGAATGGTCCTACAACGAAGATGCAACCGAGCTTACATTTACTCTCAGAGACGATCTGGTATGGTCTGACGGTGAGCCGCTCACATCCGAGGACGTAAAGTATACCTTTGAAGCGATTGCGGAAAATCCTCTGGCAACCTTCAGCGCTAACATGGCAGTGGTTTCGTCCATTGAAACTCCTGACGACTACACGGTAGTGTTCAAGCTCAATCAGCCTGACATGAGCTTCCTGAATCTGCTCGGATGGTACGGAACGTTCATCCTTCCTGAGCACGTATGGAACAACGGAGAGGCGTGGGAAGATAACGCTGCTGCAGAGGAACCTGTAACATGCGGACCTTTCAAACTGGAATCTCACGAGTCCGGTGAAAGCGTAACTCTCGTTGCAGATGAGAACTACCCTGACGGATCCACTGTATCCAAGCTCATATTCTCCATCATTCCTGACGAGGCAACAGCCGTTCAGGCTCTTCAGAACGGAGAGATTGACTTCATGGAAAATCTGCCTGCAGCTTATTATGAAGATATGAAGGCAGACGAGAATATCAAGATATTCCTCAATGAATATCCTTCCCCTATAAAGATGGTATTCAACTTCGAACAGGGAGATCTTGCTAAACAGGAAGTAAGAACTGCTATCGCAAAGGCAATTGACAGAGATGAGATTTCCGAAAAGGTATTCAGCGGCATTCAGGGACCTGAGTACAACATGTATCCATCCAGCATAGAGTGGGCTACCAATTCCGATGCACCTGCTCCTAGCATGGACGTTGAAGGAGCAAGAGCTCTTCTTGAAGAAGCAGGTTACACTGAAGATGCTGACGGATACTATATCAGAGGACTGGAGCTTTCCGTATTCGAGGGATCCGGATATCCTGATACTGCAAATCTGCTCAAGGCACAGCTGGAGGCAATCGGAATCGAAGTTACCGTACAGGTTTCCGAGTACAATGCTTGGGAGAGCAAGGTTACTGTTAACCACGACTTTGACATCACTTTAATCGGCGGATTCATGGGACCTGACCCTTCCGGAATGGCATCCAGAATCTGTACCGGACAGGCTTCCAACGTTGGAGGCTACAGCAACGCTGAGGTAGACGAGCTCATGGCAAAGGGTAAGGAAGGCCCTACTCAGGAGGATAGCGCCGAGTACTACAAGGAAGCTCAGGCCATTATCGCAGAGGAGCTGCCTTACGTTCCTATCGTTGAGTTCGTAGGTCCAGATGCATACGGTTCCCAGTATGAGAACATGCCTAGCGACGGTGCAGGCAAATGGGGATGGGCTGACTACTCACACGTTACTATGAAATAACCGTTTGAAACAATTTACCGGCGCGCTGGAGATGACATTTCTGCAGTGCGCCGCTTATCAATGAAAATAATTTAGAGGAAAGCACATTGTGATTAGGTGATAGCATGAGAAAAGATTTATACGACAGAATTCTGAAGGAAATACCTGACTATAAGACGTTTTTAACCATGGACGAGATGAATGAATCGTCAAGAGCTCTGGCGGAAGAATATCCGGACGTTGTCAGCATAAGCGAAATAGGAAAGAGCCGGGATGGCGAGAGCATGCTCTGCCTGAAGATAGGAAACGGCAGCCACACAGGTCTGATGTTCGGATGCCCTCATCCAAATGAACCTATAGGAACGATGATGCTGGAATACTTTACGAGAAAACTGGCAGAAGACAAAGAGTTCAGGAAAGAGCTGGACTATACGTGGTACATCGTAAAAGTCTGGGACATCGACGCGTTCAAAATGAACAGCGGATGGATCAAGGGTCCTTATACTCTGTATAACTACTCGAGAAATTTCTTCAGGCCGGCAGGATATAAACAGGTAGACTGGACATTCCCTATCGACTACAAGGAACTTCACTTCCACGATAGCCTGCCTGAAACCGAAGCCATGATGAAGCTTATCGATGAAATAAAGCCGGAGTTCATATATTCACTTCACAATGCCGGATTCGGAGGAGCATACTGGTATGTGACGAAGGACATTCCGGAGGTTTACGACGACTTCTACAAAGCTGCCGATGCCCAGGATGTTCCGGTACACTTAGGTGAGCCTGAAGCCCCTTACTGCGTTCCGTTTGCGCCTGCGGTATACCAGGGACTCGGTATAAGGCAGGACTACGATTACATGGAGAAGTACACCGATGCAGATATGAGCACTGCTGTAATCTGCGGAACATGCAGCGCAGATTATGCTTCTGAGAAATATGGAAGCTTTACATTGCTCACAGAACTCCCTTACTTCTTTGACAAGAGGATAAAGAACAGAGAGGAAAGCGGAAGAACCAGACGGAGCGTCATACTTGAAAAATGCGACTGGAACGATGAGACGAACAAGGCTATGGCAGAAATCATATCTGAATCCGAGAAGTATCTCGGAGACGATAATCCGTTCCTGATGGCTATCAGAGCTTTCAGCAGCGATGATCTGGTGGAAGCGGAGAGAAAGGGAGCTGAGACCGATCCTGAGTATGAGAGAATGGCTACGGTAGCTGAAGCTTTTGATAGCATAGAAATATCCAAGTTCTACAAGCTTCTCAGCTTCGGCATGCTCATAAGAGCACATGAATACGAGCTGGCGAGAATGCCGGAAGGTGAAGACAGGGAAGAACGGGAAAGAGTTCTCCGCGCGGGCTGCGAAAAGGCAGATAAGATGCACAGAGAGCTGGCAGATAAGCTGGAGAAGGATATAGACTACGAAGTTATAGATATAAGACGCCTCATCGGCGTACAGCTTGGCTGCGGCCTCATCGTGGCTGACTATCTTAAGAGAGCGTAGTTGCAGCTTAAGTATATACACGCAGGTTAGTCTGTGGAGGAAGGTAATAGATAATGGACGGATTCAAGTACAGCAGCATATATCCTTACAGAGGGAAAAAGGTTCTGGAGATAGATATCTTGCCGGGCAAATTCTGCAATTACGACTGCGTCATATGTCCTTATGAGGGGACTTTGAACAAGCAGGAGGATAAAGCTATTCTGGGAAGCGTAGACAGCTCTCTTCAGGAGCTTAACTGGAAGCTGGCTGAATCGGACGTGGATGAAGTGTTTCTCAATTCACAGGGAGAGGCCCTGCTCAGCAACTGCTTCGACCCTGTAGTGGATCTTATAAAGCGACACGGAATTGCCATAAGGCTTATGTCCAACGGATACCTTCTTAACAGCAGAGACTACAGGGACACCGTAAACAGAATCGATGAAGTGGTGGCGGAAGTGGATATGACTACGGAAAGCACGTTTCACGAAATAAAACGGCCCTTGGAGCACTACAGCCTGGAGAAGTTCATAAAGAACCTTTCGGAATTTCAAAAGCAGTATCCGGGGAAGCTGTCGCTGGATATAGGAATATTGAAAGGATATAACGGCGACGATGCTTCTGTGGACAGACTTGTATCTTTTGTTAAAGAAATAAAGCCTGATGAGATAAGCGTTTACAGAAGTGAAAACAAAAAGTTCAGAGAGAGATTTGCAATATCCTCCGAGCGGCTGGCGGAGATTGACAAAATTTTGAACGAAGCGCTGAAAGAGTCGCGGGATGAAAACTTTCCGGAACCGTCCATGACCATAGACGGAAATGAAACGGCTGCTTCCGCTTTTGAAGCCTTCCGCAAAGGAGACAGAAGGGAAGCGCTGAAGCTTCAGGAGGAATTTCTGGACGAGTTTAACGATAATTACGGTACGCCGGAAGAGGGCGACGGATATTGCCCTCTTAGCAGCGAATCTCCTTTCAGAAACAGATGCAGGGAATGTATAGCTTATCACAGGGGGCACATGAGACAGCTGCCGGCGTGTATGCAGCCTATAATAGACCGGAGGCTTAAGCATATAGTTTCGTCAGGTTCCGAGTAGAATGGAGGAAGGAAAATGAAAATAGAGAATAACCCTATTGAAATCGAGGCGCTGAAGCTCTTTGAGGAGGGAAAACTGGAAGAGGCAAGAGCTACGGAAGCGGAATTTGTGAAGCAGTTCAGGGAGGCTTATCCCAGCGGAGGAGCCCACTGCAGCTGTGAAGAACCGTGCAGGTGGCACGGCATGTGCAAAGAGTGCGTGGCCATCCACCGGGCGCATCAGGATCATCTTCCGAACTGCCTGAAGCCGATTAAGACTAACGAGTGGTAAAGGCGACGGACCGGCGATGTGCATATGCCGGGCAGATGGTTAAATCTCCACCCTCAAATTCGGACATTTGACAAATATTTGGCGATTTACAACGGCGAATTTTCGCCGTTGTTAGTTTTTTGTCAGGCGAATAGGCCCGGCCGTGAAGCCGCGGGCGCGATAAAACCGGAAAAATCATTGGAATTTCAAAGGGAACATCCAATATTGATTCCATCTATATCATTGGCACATTTATTGCTAAATTATTAGCGTAGCCGGTTGACAGAGGGGGTAGCTCCCCCGAAGAAACTAATTAATTGTGAAAGGATGGAATTGTTTATGGATAGTTTTGGAATCTTATCCCTGGCTCCTGCCGGTATAGCTTTAATACTGGCCTTCGTGACCAGAGACGCACTTATTTCAATTCTTATCGGCGTTGTTGTCGGTGTAATCATCACAGGACAGAACGTGGTTACGGGATTTACCGGTATCGTTCAGTCTGCTCTGGGCAATGCAGACTTCATCTGGGTAATCGCTATCGAGGTATTCATCGGTATCATGGTAGCATACTTCCAGAAATCCGGTGCTATTAAAGCGTTCGCCAATGTTGTGGGAAAATACGATCTGAAGAGAAGAGGAGCTGCAGGTCTTGCATGGGCTCTCGGAATGTTCATCTGGTTCTCCGACTACTTCTCACCTCTGTACGTTGGTAACATCATGAGACCTATAACGGATAAAGCGAGAGTTTCCAGAGAAAAGCTGGCATACATCTGCGACTCCACGTCAGCTCCTATCTGCTGCCTTATTCCGTTTACTTCCTGGGGCGTATACGTTGCAGGTCTTCTGGTAGGACTTGGTCCTATTGCAGACACCGCTACGGCACAGGGCGTAATAATCCACGCAGTACCTTTCAACTTCTACTGCATATTCGCACTTTTACTCAGCGGACTCGTATCCTTCAGAGTAATACCTGACTTTGGACCTATGAGAAAGGCTGAGAAGAGAGCTTACGAAGAAGGCAAGGTAATTGCTGACGGAGCTACCCCGCTTCTCAGCCAGGAGCTCGACAACATCAAGCCTAACGAAGGGGTAAAGCCTAGCCTGCTCTGGAACTTCTTCATGCCTGCTCTCATCATAATCGGAATAACCGTGGGAACATATATCGTTACAGGCTCCGCTCTTACACTGGAAGCGTTCGTAGTAGCTGTTGCATACCAGTTCGTCGTAATGCTCATCCAGAGAATGGCAACCATTAAGGAAATGGTAGATACTGCTGTAGAAGGTATAAAGAGCGTTATGAACGCTATGCTCATCCTTGCTCTTGCATACTGCATCAACGCCATCAGCACTGAGCTGGGCACGGCAAACTTCGTAATCAGCGTAACCGAAAGCTGGATGACTCCTGCTCTGCTGGTAACCCTTACCTTCCTCATCTGCGCATTTATCTCCTTCTTTACGGGAACTTCCTGGGGTATATACGCTATCATGACTCCGATAGCTGTACCTCTTGCATTCAACGTAACAGGCGGAGAAATCAATGCCGTTATCTACGCTACAGTAGCCGCAGTTATGGGCGGAGGCTGCTTCGGTGACCACTGCTCGCCGCTTTCGGATACCACTATACTTTCCTCTCTCGCTGCAGGATCCGACCACATAGACCATACGAAGACTCAGATGGTTTACGCGGTAGCATGCGCTATCATTTCATGTATCGGATTCCTCATTGTGGGATTCGTTCTCGAGTAAAGAATTAGACGGTCATTTGCGGCTGTGATTCCGGGAATACGACATCAGCCGTATTCCCGGTTTTTATATAGCTAAAAAATCAAAAGCTTACGAGGAGGTTAAAAATGAAAATCGGAGTTATCAAGGAGATAAAGGAAAGCGAATACAGAGTCGCTGCAGTTCCTTCCGCAGTAGCAGAACTGGTAAGGCACGGCCATACCGTTTACGTAGAGCACGATGCGGGAATCGGCAGCGGTTACTCCGACGAGGATTACGCAGAGGCCGGGGCAGAAATAAAGATGACTGCCGAAGAGCTATGGACGTCATCGGATCTCATCTACAAGGTAAAGGAGATTTTCCCGGAGGAGTACAAGTATCTCAGAGACGATATGATCGTCATGACCTACATTCACTCCAATGCCCATAAGGATCAGACGGAAGCTCTGATGAAGAGCAGATGCACCAGCATAGCCTACGAGGACATCTCCGACGACAGGGGTCAGTGGCCGCTTCTTTCGCCTATGAGCGAACTGGCAGGAAAGGGAGGATTCCTTGCAGCTCTCCACTTCTCCCAGACCATAAACGGCGGAACAGGACAGCTTCTCGCAAACGTATGCGGAGTCGCAACTCCTGTAGTTACCATCATAGGCTGCGGACACTCCGGAATCGGCGCATGCGAACTGGCTTCGGGATTCGGCAACAGGGTAAACATGCTGGACGTAAATTACGATGCCATGCTGAAGGCAAAGGAGAGATTCGGAGACAACGTAAGCTTCCTGTTCTCCAACAGGACGAACCTTCTCGAATGCCTCAAGGTTTCGGACGTAGTTATAAACTGCATCCTCTGGCCTAAGACCAGAAAGGATCATCTTATCTACAGAGAAGATCTGAAGCTTATGAAGAAGGGTGCCATGATCATAGACGTTGCCTGCGATGACGAGGGAGCAGTGGAAACATGCCGCTCCACCACTCACAAGGATCCGGTATATTACGAGGAGGGAGTTCTCCACTACTGCGTGGACAACATTCCTTCAGCCTTTGCGCGCACTGCATCCACGACTCTCTGCAACGCAACGCTGCCTTTCGTACTTGCCATAGCCGACAAAGGCGTAAAGAAAGCTCTCAAAGACGACAAACACCTGAGAAGAGGATTGACAACTTACGACGGAAAGCTTACTCTGTTAGAGACGGCGGAGAAGCACGACATTCCGTTCACTTCTCCTGACGACATTGTAAAGGAGTTCTGATTTAATGGCTAACGTTATGCTGATAATTGCTGCGGCAATCTGGGGATGCAACTTCTTCTTCCAGAAGATCGCAGGTCAGTATGTCGAACCTTTCACTTTCATGGCGGCAAGATGCCTGATAGGTGCTGTGACGCTGCTTTTAATCATAGCCGTTATAAGCGCCCGCGAGAAGAAGGAAAATCGTAAGGCCGCCGAAAGGATGGGAAAGAAATATCTGGATGAGGCAGAACGGACAGACATAGTAAAGACCGGCAGCAGCGCTGCCGGTCTTAAAAAGCTCATAGCTGTGTCCGCCCTGTGCGGCGGAGTTACGGTAAGCGGATCCGTAATGGTACAGTTCGGGCTCATGTACACCGACGTTGCCAAGGCCAGCTTCATAAACGCCCTGTACATAGTTTTCGTTCCCGTAATAGGGCTTATCTTCTTCAGGATAAAGACGAAGCTGAAGGCGTGGATAGGCGTTGCCATATCCACTGTGGGACTTTATCTGCTCTGCGCCAGCGGAAGCGTGATACTGACTCCGGCCGATGCCATAATAGTCGTAGCGACCCTGTTCTTTGCCCTTCACATTCAGCTCATATCGAAGTTCGTGCACGAGGTGAACGGCGTTCATCTGGCGTGTCTGGAGTTCTTCTTCGCTTCGATTTACTGCTGGGTTTTCGCTCTCATCTTTGAGGAGCCGTCTGTCTCGGGGCTTATCTCCTGCTGGGGCAGCCTGGCCTTTGCCGGAGTGCTGGGAGTCGGAGTGTGCTACGCCCTTCAGGTTACGGCCCAGAAGAGGACGGACCCTACGGTGGCTGCCCTTCTCATGAGCCTGGAATCCGTTTTCGGCGCGGCTGCAGGCGTACTGTTTCTCCACGAGACCATGTCGGCAAGGGAAATAGGAGGAGCGATTTTAATAGCCGTCGCCGTAGTCCTCGCACAGGTTGAAATAAAGCCGCGGAAGTCAATTGATAAATTTTGAACAAAAAGGCCGAAATGGGAGTTTTTTTGCTTGCATTTGCGGCCTTTTTATTTTATTATAGGTATAGACGCGAGGGTGGGAAACGCCTTTGTCTATAGAAAATTTTTATCGATAATTTAATATGCAGGATGAGACTTTCCGGGAGAGAGCCGGGCATACCGGCCGCCGAAGAGGCAAGCCGCATTTTCAGCTAAGGCGGTGAAACTTTCAGGCAGAAGGACTGGGAAGTGTACTGGATTCTGAATTTTGTTCCGGCTAAATGACTAATCTATGTGACGCCGGGCTTTGAGCGAAGGACAGAAAGGACGATTATGCCGGATAGCTTATTCGGCTGTCGTCCTTTTATTGTTGTGAAGGAGGTGGTGAGACTGGAAGATTACGTAATCGTCACCAATAACCCTCTGGTGGAAGAAAGAGAAGGGAAAACCCATACGGTAGAGCTTTACGACGTGGGAATAGAGGAGATTCTCAGGCTCATCAGAGACAGGGTGCACAGCGGACAGCGCCTTTTGACCCATCCTCTTTCAGGAAGTGTTAAACCGGGAGAGACGCCGTATAAGTCGGTGCTCATGACCCGGGGAAAGGAACCTTTCGACCTGATGTCGGTGGAGCTCATTCAGAGCGCCATAGAGGCGTGCGGAAAGTTCAGCTTTAAAAGGGACGAGTACGACGAGAGAGCCATGAGAGACTTCAGGATAATCGACTGGACCCTTATAAAAAGTGCGCTGGAATCAGCAGATTCATTTTAATAAAGTGAGGAGGTAGTTATTTTGAAATTGGAAATGGGATACATTCATATCAGCGATATTGAGTTTTCATCCGAATCCAAGATTGAAAACGGAAAGCTGTATGTATCGACAGACGCTCTGAAAGCTCTTGTCCTGGAGGACGAGAAGCTTAAGGATGTTTCCTTTGACATTGCAAGACCGGGAGAGAGCGTAAGAATCACACCGGTTAAGGATGTCATCGAGCCTAGAGTAAAGGTAGAAGGAAAGGGTGGCGTATTCCCGGGAATCATATCCAAGGTCGACACCGTAGGAAGCGGCAAGACCTATGCTCTTAAGGGAATGGCAGTAGTAACCGCCGGAAAGATCGTAGGCTTCCAGGAGGGAGTTATCGACATGACCGGTCCGGGAGCTGACTATACACCGTTCTCCAAGCTGATAAACCTGGTAATGGTATGCGAGCCTGTTGACGAGATCGAGCCTCATGAATACGAGAAGGCTGTAAGAATCGCAGGATTCAAGGCTGCTGCTTACATCGGAGAGCTGGCTAAGAGCCTGACTCCTGACGAGACTAAGGTTTACGAGACTGAAACTATCAAGGAAGGAATGGCTAAGTACCCTGATCTTCCTAGAGTTGCATACGTTCACATGCTTCAGAGCCAGGGACTTCTGCACGACACTTACGTATACGGCGTAGATGCAAAGCAGATTCTTCCTACCATGCTTAACCCTACAGAGTGCATGGACGGCGCTATCGTTTCCGGAAACTGCGTATCCGCATGCGATAAGAACCCGACCTACGTTCATCAGAACAACCCTGTAGTTCACGACCTTCTGGAAGAGCACGGAAAGACCATCAACTTCGTATGCCACATCGTAACCAACGAGAACGTATATCTGGCTGATAAGCAGAGATCTTCCGACTGGACTGCAAAACTCTGCAAGATGCTCGACCTTGACGGTGTAATCGTATCTCAGGAAGGCTTCGGAAACCCTGACACCGACCTGATCATGAACTGCAAGAAGATCGAGGCAGAGGGAATCAAGACCGTTATCATCACTGACGAATATGCAGGACGCGACGGAAAATCCCAGTCACTGGCAGACGCAGACGCTGCAGCTGATGCTGTTGTAACTGCAGGAAACGCAAACCAGGTAGTAGTTCTTCCTAAGCTCGACAAGGTTATAGGAACTCTGGACTACATCACCAAGATTGCAGGCGCCAGCGAGAACACTCTCAGAGAGGACGGCAGCCTCGAGGTTGAGATTCAGGTTATTACAGGTGCTACCAACGAAGTTGGATTCACTACGTTAAGCGCCAGATAGAAGGAGGAGTTCGGAAAATGTCCAAAATCAAAGTTGTACATTATATAAATCAGTTCTTCGCCAACATAGGCGGAGAGGAAAAAGCCGATTATCCTGCCGAAAAGAGACCGGGAGAGGTTGTAGGACCTGGTATGGCCTTCAATGCAGCCTTCGGTGATGAAGCTGAGATAATCGGAACTATCGTCTGCGGAGACACCTACTTCAACGAGAACGTAGACAAGGCTACTGCAGACATTCTGGAAATGGTAAAGGAAATGCAGCCGGATCTGTTCATCGCAGGACCTGCATTTAACGCAGGACGTTACGGCGTTGCCTGCGGAACTATCGCTTCCGCTGTTCAAGAGAAGCTTGGAATCCCTTCCCTGACCGGTATGTACATTGAAAACCCTGGCGTTGACATGTTCGCATCCAAGGTTTACATGGTTTCCACTAAGAACAGCGCAGCAGGCATGAGAGATGCCGTTAAGAAGATGGCTCCTCTCGCTCTTAAGCTTGCAAAGGGCGAGCCAATCGGCGCTTCCTGTGAAGAAGGATACATTCCTAACGGCGTTAGAGTAAACTTCTTCGAAAAGGAAAGAGGATCAAAGCGTGCAGTTGAGATGCTCCTCAAAAAGCTTGCAGGAAAGGAATACACCACAGAATATCCTATGCCTGCATTTGACAGAGTTGCACCTAACCCTCCGATCAAGGATCTGTCCAAGGCTACCATCGCTCTCGTAACTTCCGGCGGTATCGTACCTAAGGGAAATCCTGACCACATTGAAAGCTCCAGTGCTTCCAAGTTCGGTGAGTACGACATCACAGGCGTTACGGACCTTACAGCTGACACATATGAGACAGCTCACGGCGGATACGACCCTGTATACGCTAACGCAGACGCTGACAGAGTTCTTCCGGTTGACGTAATGAGAGACCTGGAGAAGGAAGGCGTTATCGGCAAGCTTCACAATAAATACTACGCTACAGTAGGTAACGGAACTGCAGTAGCATCCGCAAAGGCATATGCTGCAGAAATCGCAAAGAGACTTATAGCTGACGGAGTAGACGCTGTAATTCTCACCAGCACATGAGGAACCTGTACTCGTTGCGGTGCAACGATGGTTAAAGAGATTGAGAGAGCAGGACTTCCTGTTGTCCACATCTGTACTGTAACTCCTATTTCCATGACCGTAGGAGCTAACAGAATCGTTCCGGCTATCGCTATTCCTCATCCGCTGGGCAACCCGGCTCTCAACCACGAGGAAGAGAAGAAGCTGAGAAGAAAGCTGGTAGAGAAGGCTCTCAGAGCTCTCACTACCGAAGTTGAAGATCAGACCATCTTCGAAGACTAATTTGTAACGGAAGCGGACGACAGAAATTTGTCGTAAAGCCCGGCTTTGCGCATAATTTCTGTCCATGCTTTGATTCTCCCGCAGGAGGATGCCGGATTGGAACCTGCGAGGTTTGAAACTGCGGCTGCGGAGAGGATGTAAAGTAGTTAGTATGTGGCATGAAAATTGCTTATACTATAAATTGTCGACTGGCAATGAGACTTATTAATGAGAAAGGAGGACACAGATATGGCAATTCTTAAGGGTAAGAAAGCTATCATCATAGGTGACAGAGACGGTATACCTGGTCCAGCAATTGCCGCGTGTGCAGAATCAGCAGGCGCAGAAGTAGTATTTTCTTCTACTGAGTGCTTCGTCTGAACAGCCGCCGGGGCAATGGACTTGGAGAACCAGAAGAGAGTAAAGGAACTCTCCGAGGAGTACGGAGCAGAGAACGTAGTAGTTCTTCTCGGTGCTGCAGAGGGAGAAGCAGCAGGACTTGCTGCTGAGACAGTAACTCTCGGCGATCCAACGTTTGCAGGGCCACTGGCAGGAGTTTCGTTGAAACTCGCAGTATATCACATCTGTGAACCTGAAGTTAAAGCAGAGATCGATGAAGCTGTATATGACGAGCAGATCAGCATGATGGAAATGGTGCTGGACGTAGACGACATCTGCAGCGAAATGAATGCAATCAGAGAACAGCTTTAATAAGTCAAAATAAAGGGGCGGGGTCTCCCGACCTTCGCCTCTTTGTTTGCCAAAAGAAAATGATTGTAAGGAGAGATGCTTAAAATGAAAGTTTATGACGTAATCGTAATCGGTGCAGGTCCGGCAGGACTTTCCGCAGGTCTCTATGCAGGAAGAGCAAAGCTTGACACACTGATTATCGAAAAGCAGAAGTACGGCGGACAGATCGTAATCACATCTGAAATTGAAAATTATCCGGGCGGAACCGAAGGAGAAACCGGTCCGTCACTTATCGAGAGAATGGTTAAGCAGACCGAGCATTTCGGATGCGAAAAGGTGTTCGACACCATTCAGGAAGTAGAACTTGAAGGCGACGTTAAGGTGCTCAAGGGCATCAACGATGAATATAGAGCTAAGACCGTTATCATTGCAGCAGGCGCTAACCCTATGCCTATAGGATGCCCTGGCGAGAAGGAGCTTACAGGAAAAGGCGTATCCTACTGCGCTACCTGCGATGCAGGTTTCTTCGAAGACTTTGAAGTCTACGTAGTAGGCGGCGGAGATTCCGCCGTTGAGGAAGCTATCTACCTCACAAAGTTTGCAAGAAAGGTAACCATCATCCACAGAAGAGACGAGCTGAGAGCAGCAAAGTCCATTCAGGAGAAGGCATTCGCCAACGACAAGATCGACTTCATGTGGAATTCCGTAGTTGAGGAGATAAAGGGCGACGGAATCGTTGAGTCCATGGTCGTAAAGAACGTAAAGACCGGCGAGCTTACAGAGGTTAAAGCAGACGAAGAGGACGGAACTTTCGGTATCTTCGTATTCATCGGCTACAAGCCGCAGTCTGCACTCTTTGAAGGAAAGGTTGACATGGAAAGAGGCTACATCCTCACTGACGCCGACATGAAGACAAACATTCCGGGAGTATTTGCAGCCGGAGACATCAGAGCAAAGAGCCTGAGACAGGTAGTAACTGCCGCTGCCGACGGAGCTATCGCCGCAGTTCAGGCAGGTAAATATATTGAAGAACACGAATAATTCAGAAGAAGAGTAATTTAAAAGGAGGATTTCAGAAATGTTAGAACTGGATAAGACCACATTTGAGCCGGAAGTGCTTAAGGCTGAAGGATATGTTTTAGTAGATTTTTACGGTGACGGATGCGTTCCTTGCCAGGCTCTCATGCCTCATGTACACGCCCTCGCTGAAAAATACGGCGACAAGATCAAGTTCACCGCTCTCAACACCACCAAGGCAAGAAGAGTTGCTATCGGACAGAAGGTTATGGGTCTTCCTGTAATCGCTATCTACAAGGACGGCGAGAAGGTAGAAGAGCTGGTTAAGGACGATGCTACAAAGGAAGCTGTAGAGGCTATGGTTCAGAAGTACGTATAGGATATACGGGCTTTCGATATAAGGAGACAGACAGGAATGAGTAATTACGCAGTATTAAAGGGTGCGAGCTATATTCTGGTTCACACTCCTGATATGGTTTTACATAACGGAACCACTCAGACTACCGAGATGGTGGTAAACCCTGATTCCGAGTACCTGAAAGAGCTTCCGAACCACATCAGAAGCTTCGAGGACGTTGTAAACTACGCTCCTAACCAGGTATACATCGGAAACATGACCAGCGACGAGCTGGGCGCTATGGAGTTCCCTTGGTACGATAAGAAGGTAGAGGGAAAGAAGGAAGGAAAGTACGGCGAGATCATGGCTCAGGACGAGTTCCTGGGACTGATGCAGATCTGCGACGTATTCGACCTGGTAAAGCTGGAAAAGGGCTTTGCTGCTGACGTTAAGGCAAAGCTCGCTGCTCATCACCTTCTCAAGGACGAGCAGGTTGCAATCCTCGACAAGAACGAGGACGACGAGGCTGAAATAAAGAGACTGGTAGAGGAGGAGCACTCCGAAGGTCTTTACAACAACGGAAAGCTGGTGGGCGCAGTTAAGAGAGCTCACGACGTTGACGTTAACCTTTCCGCTCACGTAATGCTTGAAAACATCGTTTCTAAGGCTTCCAGCGTACTTGCCCTTCTGAACCTCATCAAGGTTACGGGAATCGATCCTGCTGAGGTAGAGTACATGGTTGACTGCTGCGAAGAGGCATGCGGAGACATGAACCAGAGAGGCGGCGGAAACTTTGCAAAGGCTGCTGCAGAAGTTGCAGGCTTTGTTAACGCTTCAGGTTCCGACGTGAGAGGCTTCTGCGCAGGACCTTCCCACGCACTTCTCGATGCAGCATCCCTGGTTAAGGCAGGAACGTTTAAGAACGTAGTCGTAACTGCCGGCGGATGCACCGCAAAGCTTGGAATGAACGGAAAAGACCACGTTAAGAAGGGTATGCCTATCCTTGAGGACTGCCTTGGCGGATTTGCAGTTTTAATCAGCGCCAACGACGGTGTAAGCCCTGTTATCAGAAACGACATCGTGGGAAGACACACCGTAGGAACAGGCTCCGCACCGCAGAACGTAATCGGATCTCTGGTTACGGATCCGCTGGACAAGGCCGGCCTTAAGATAACCGACGTGGACAAGTATTCCCCTGAGCTTCAGAACCCTGACATCACAAAGCCAGCAGGCGCAGGAGATGTTCCTGAGGCAAACTATAAGATGATCGCAGCCCTCGGCGTTAAGAGAGGCGACATCGAGAGAAAGGATCTTGCAAACTTCGTAAAGGATCACGGAATGACAGGCTGGGCTCCAACTCAGGGACACATTCCTTCCGGAGTTCCTTACCTGGCATTTGCTAGAGATCAGATTCTGGCAGGCGACATTAAGAGAGCCATGATCATCGGTAAGGGAAGCCTCTTCCTCGGAAGAATGACAAACCTCTTTGACGGAGTTTCCTTCGTAGTAGAGGCTAACGACGGTAAGACAGGCGAGACTGCAGGCGTTTCCGAAGAGCAGGTTAAGTCCCTCATCGGAGAGGCTATGAGAAATTTTGCTGAGTCCCTTTTGTCGGAATAGGACGGGAGGACGCAACATGGCAGAAAAGCAGATAAAAGAAATGATAGCGAAGACCTTCGTGGAAATTGCCGACGCTATCGAGACGGGCTCATTCGGGAAGCAGCCTGTTATAGGCGTTGCCGTTTCCGGCACTGAGCACGGAATGGACAACATCTACGCCGGCGTCAGACTTGCAGAGAAAAAAGGCTGCAAGGCTGTTGTAATCGAAGGTGAAGACGCTCATAAGAAGATGGAGGCAATGCTCGACGCGGGAGAAATAGACGGTGCCGTTACCATGCACTATCCGTTCCCTATCGGCGTATCCACCATCGGAAGAGTAATCACGCCGGGAATGGGCAAGGAAATGTACATTGCCGCAACTACCGGCACTTCTTCCACAGACAGAGTGGAAGGAATGGTTAAAAACGCCATTTACGGCATCATAGCCGCAAAGGCCTCCGGAGTGGAGAACCCTACCGTAGGTATCGCCAACGTTGACGGCGCACGTCAGACTGAAAAGGCTCTCCTGAAGCTTCAGGAAGGCGGATACGACATTAAGTTCGCAACCTCTTCCAGAGCAGACGGCGGAATCGTAATGAGAGGCAACGACCTTCTCGAAGGAACGGCTGACGTAATGGTTATGGATTCCCTCACCGGAAATCTCATGATGAAGATATTCTCCGCCTACACCACCGGCGGAAGCTACGAGTCACTAGGCTACGGCTACGGCCCTGGAATCGGCAAGGACTACGACAAGGTAATCATGATCGTATCCCGCGCTTCCGGCGCTCCTGTAATAGCAGGCGCCATCGAATACGCTTCCCAGCTTCTGGCAGGAAAGATATATGAGGTATCAAAGGCTGAGTTTGCTGCCGCCGAAGCTGCAGGCCTTAACGCCATCTTAGAAGGAGTTAAGGAAAAGAAGGGCGGCGAAGCGGAGACCGCTGAGGTTAAATGCCCGCCTAAGGAAGTCGTAACAGCCGAGATTCATGGAATCGAAGTTATCGACCTTGACGATGCCGCAAAGGCTCTCTGGGCGGAAGGCATCTACGCTGAAACGGGAATGGGCTGCACAGGTCCTGTAATCCTCATAAGCGACGCCAATGAAGAAAAAGCGAGACAGATACTTGCCGAAAAGGACTTCATAGGTTAAAATTAAAAAGCGTCATAATCGCTTTTTACTAGAAATGTAAAAGACTCGGCGCCGTCCCGATAGACGTCCGGGTCTTTTTAGGTTGCTTATATTGTATTGCGGTTTGCTGAAACCGATTTGCTTCAATGGAAACAGTCCGGTTCGATGAAGAACGGGTTTTTCGCCGTTCAGGTCGAACGCTTTTTCGACCTGGAGGGAGATACGTGGCTTTGGGGTCGAACAAAACAGTCAGTTTCGCCGCAAAAACGCCAGGTTTGTTCGACCTAAAATCCTAATTTGCGCTTCGACATCGAAAAACCGTTCGATGTTTTTGTGAAAAAAGAGGCTTCGGGTCGAACGCGGTACAAATAACACCGGCATTTACAGCGCCGGCACATATAACACCGGCATTTGCGGCATATTTAACATAGATATTTAACGAAGAAAGAAGGTGCTCCCATGGCTGAAAAGATTAAGCTGACTCAGATGTCAAAGACCAGCGGCTGAGCGGCAAAGATAGGTCCTGAGACCCTTGCGCAGGTTCTGGGCAAGCTACCGAAATTCCACGACGAAAATCTTCTCGTGGGAATAGAGACATCTGACGATGCAGCCATATACAGAATAAACGATGAGACGGCTATGATTCAGACCGTGGACTTTTTCACACCGGTGGTGGATGACCCGTACACCTTCGGACAGATAGCCGCAGCCAACGCCTTAAGCGACGTATACGCCATGGGCGGGGAACCTAAGGTGGCCCTTAACATAGTTTGCTTTCCTAACTGCCTGGATGTGGAGATTCTGGGGGAAATCCTTCGTGGAGGAGCAGATAAGGTGAAGGAGACCGGCGCGGTGCTGGTGGGTGGCCATTCAGTTCAGGACGATGAGCCTAAGTACGGCCTCTGCGTTTCAGGCTTTGTTCATCCGGACAAGGTGTATAAAAATCACGGCGCAAAACCCGGTGATGCTCTTATCTTGACGAAGAAAATAGGAAGCGGCGTAATAAACACTGCCGTCAAAGGCGGCATGGCAAGCGCCGAATCGGAGGCTGCCGCAGTGGAGGTGATGAGCCGTCTGAATAAGACTGCAAAACGAGTTTCTGAAAAGTACACCGTACACGCCTGCACCGACATTACAGGCTTTGGCGTAATAGGCCACTGCTGCGAGATGGCGGAAGCAAGCGGCATATCCCTTGAAATCGATACGAAATCCATAGAATACATAGAAGGCGCTGTAGAGTATGCCTCCATGGGGCTGGTTCCGGCCGGGGCCTACAGCAACATGGGGCACAGGCAGGAGCAGGTGGACAAAGGCGATGTGGAAAACGTCTACGAGGATCTGCTCTACGATCCGCAGACGTCGGGAGGCCTTCTGTTTGCAGTGCCGGAAGAAGAGGCGGTAAGCTTTCTCGAAGAACTTAGAGCCGCAGAGCCTGACGGCGGAGCGTGCATTGCAGGACGCGCCTTGCCAAAGGGTGAAAAGCTGATATATCTGAAATAGTACCGAACGCTTCAGTAAACCTGTAAATGGTGATACTGAAGCGTTTTTTTATAGATTTTTTCAATGCTTCAGACGGCGTTCATATGCAATATCAATTAGACCGCAAAACCCTTGAAATGATATAATTACAAGGTAAAGAAACGGGGAAATTTCAATGATTTACTTGGATAATGCCGCTACGAGCAGAAGGAAACCGCAGGAGGTTATAGACGCTGTGGTTTTTGCCATGACTTCTCTCGGAAATGCGGGAAGAGGAACGACGGAAGCCGCCCTTGATGCGGCCAGAACCATATACGGAGCCCGGGAGAAGATAGCCGGTTTTTTCGGTGTAAAGAATCCGAAACAGGTGGTATTTACCTCCAATTCCACGGAGAGCCTTAATATCGCCATACACGGACTCATAAAGCCGGGCGATCACGTGATTTCCAGCGTAATGGAGCACAATTCGGTGCTGCGGCCTTTGTATGAGAGAGAAGAGGCGGGAGCCGAGCTGACTTTGATAGAGTGCGACGAGAAGGGAAGGCTCCTTACCGGCGACATAGAAAAAAACATCAGAGACAACACCAGAGCCATCGTGCTGACCCACGGTTCCAATCTTACGGGAAACGTAAACGATATAGAGAGCGTCGGGAGGATAGCGAAGAAACACGGCCTGCTCTTCATAGTGGATGCGTCGCAGACGGCTGGAGTCCTTCCTGTAGACGTTGAGAGAATGAATATAGACGTTCTCTGCTTCACGGGACACAAGAGCCTTCTGGGGCCTCAGGGTACGGGAGGAATGTGCGTGAGAGAGGGACTTGAGATAGAGCCTCTTAAGAGAGGGGGAAGCGGAGTGGACACATATAACAGGTGCCATCCGTCTGAAATGCCTACGGCTCTTGAGGCGGGAACCATAAACGGCCACGGAATAGCAGGGCTTTCCGCAGCCATAGATTACATAGAAAAAACCGGAATGGACGTCATAAGGGAGAGGGAGCTAGGCCTTATGAGGCGTTTTTACGACGGGGTGAAGAACATCGAGGGCGTCAGGGTGTACGGAGACCCGGAGGCTGAAGTGCGCTGTCCCGTCATAGCTCTGAATATTGGGGATGCGGATTCATCGGAAATAAGCGATATACTCAGCGTAGACTACGATATAGCTACGCGGCCGGGAGCTCACTGCGCCCCTAAGATGCACGAGAGCCTGGGAACGGTCTCTCAGGGAGCCGTAAGGTTCAGCATGTCGTGCTTCAATACCGAGGAGGAAATAGATGAAGCGATAAATGCGGTAAAAGACCTTGCTGACGAGTTCTGTCAGTAGGCGTGCCGGAATTTATATATTCAATATTCATTAAGGAGGAACTTTTTCATATGAACATGTCATCATCAAAGAAGTGGCTTGCTCTGGCGGGAGTTCTCTGTGGACTCATCGCCGCAGCGCTGGCATACTTCGGTAACCCTGCCAACATGGCGTTCTGTATCGCCTGCTTCATTAGAGATACGGCAGGGGCTCTGGGACTACAGACCACGGCTACTGTACAGTACGCAAGACCTGAAATCATAGGCCTGGTGCTCGGTGCGTTCGCTATTTCCGTAGCGACAAAGGAGTATCGTTCAACGGCCGGATCTTCCCCTGCAATCAGATTTGTGCTGGGAATCATCATCGTTATAGGATCTCTGGTATTTTTGGGATGCCCGCTGAGAATGGTTATAAGAATGTCCGCAGGCGACCTTAACGCATGGGTTGCTCTCATCGGATTTGCAGGCGGCGTTGCAACAGGCGTTGTAGCTCTTAAGAAGGGATTCACCCTGGGCCGCGCTCACGTTACCAACAGAATGGCAGGAGGAGTGCTCCCTGTACTCATGCTGGGAATCCTGGCGCTGCTCATCTTCGTACCGACAATCCTCAAGTTCAGCGAAACCGGCCCGGGAAGCATGCACGCTCCACTGGCCCTTTCCCTCGTCGGAGGACTTCTCTTCGGAGCCTTTGCCCAGAAGTCCAGAATGTGCTTTGCAGGAAGCTTAAGAGACGTATTCCTGATGAAGAACTTCGACCTTCTCTGCGTTATCGGAGGGCTGTTCGTAGTAATGCTCATCTACAACATCGCCATGGGTAACTTCAAACTTGCCTTTGACACCCCGGGGATTATCGCTCACTCCGAGCATCTGTGGAACATCCTGGGAATGTACACCGTAGGATTTGCCGCGGTTCTGGCAGGCGGATGCCCGCTGAGGCAGCTCATCCTGGCAGGTCAGGGATCTTCCGACTCCGCATTTACCGTAGCCGGAATGTTCATCGGCGCAGCTCTTGCTCATAACTTCGGGCTTGCGGCAAGCGGTACCGCTGCCAATGCAGAAACTGGCGAAATCGTTGCCGGAGCAGTTCCTTTCTACGGAAAGGTTGCCGTTATCATCTGCATAATCGCATGCTTCATAATCGCGTTCGGCAATAAGAGAAGCGAAGGAAAATAAGGAGGGACAAAGAATGAAAACAGTAGACGCAAGAGGACTCTCCTGCCCGGAACCTATCATGCTTACAGATCAGGCTTTAAAGGAGTCGAACGAGCAGGTGAAGGTTCTCGTAACAGAACCTCATCAGAGAATGAACGTGGAAAAGCTTGCAAAAAGCAAAGGCCTCAGCTATACTTCTAATGAGATAGAAGATGGCTTTGAGGTAATCATCAGATGAGAAGAAAAGAAATTAAAACAGTAGTTACATTTCACGTTACGGCAGACGCTATCGCCTTTGAAAAGCGCTGCAAAGAGCTTGGCATAGCGGGCCGCCTCATTCCCGTTCCAAGGGTTCTGTCCGCAGGCTGCGGCATGGCGTGGGCTTCACCTCTTTCCGAAGAGGAAAAGGTTCGTGCAGCCGCCGAAGCCGGGGATATTGAAACCGAAGGAATCTGGCAGTGCGAGGCGTAACGGGCCAGGTCCCCTGACAAAATGTGCAGGCAGCCGGGACGCTGAGCTTACCGGACAAAATGTGAAACTTGAAAAAAGGGTATCGTTGTGATACCCTTTTTATGTGACAAAAAATACTTCATGTGTTGCAGAAGAAAGGCAGATGAAAATATGAAAGGATTACTTCTTACAGACGGAAAGGTATATACGGGAAAAGGCGGATTTGAACAGGCCGTGTACATTGAGGACGGTGTAATAAAAAAAGTCGGCTCGAACAGCGAGGTTGCAGCCTTTGCGCCTGACGATGCCGAAAGGGTAGACCTGGGCGGAAGGCTTGCGGTTCCCGGATTTAACGACAGCCACATGCACCTTCTCAACGTGGGATACAATATGTCTCAGCTGGATCTCTCCGGGACGAAGAATATAGACGAAGCTGTAGAGGCTATAAAATCGTATATAGACGATAAGCAGATTCCCGAGGGAAGCTGGGTTATGTGCTACGGCTGGAACGACGATAACTGGGAGGACAAAAGACACATAGACAGGTACGACCTGGACAAGGCGTCGGAGAAGCACCCGGTAATCGCCCTCAGAATATGCTGTCACGTGGCTTCGCTTAACTCTGCGGCTCTTGAGAAGATAGGAATAGGCAAGGGAAGCCCTCAGCCTGAGTCGGGAGCCTTCAAGGTCGACGAAAGCGGCGAGCCGACGGGAGTAATGCAGGAGATGTTCGGAGCCATTTTCGAGAAGCTTCCTGAACCGCCTGTAGAAGAGATAAAGGAAATGATAGTCTCTGCGGCACAGGCTGCAGCGGAAGCAGGACTTACCCAGGTGCAGAGCGACGATTTTACTACGCTTCCGGGCAAAAACTTCAAGGCGGTAATTCAGGCGTTTAAGGAGCTCTGCGAGGAGGATAGGCTTCCTATCAGAGTATACGAGCAGTGTTCCCTTGGTGGCGATAAGACTTTTGATGAGTTCAAGGCCATGGGATACAGGACGGGAATGTCCTTTGGAAACTTCACCTTCGGACCGAGAAAGCTGTTTGCCGACGGATCCCTGGGAGCAAGGACGGCATGGCTCAAAGAGGATTATTCGGATGATCCGGGAAATCGCGGAATAGGAATATATGCAACTGCTGAAGATCTTGCCCACGACATAAAGAAAGCCCATAAGGAAGGCATGGCCGTGGCAATTCACTGCATAGGAGATGCAGCTGCAGAGCAGGCTGTGACGGCTATTGAAGAGGCGAGAGCAGAGTATCCGGATATTTCGACCAGAGACGGAATCGTCCACGCCCAGATACTCAACGAAGATATAATGGACAGGATGAAAAAGGGCGGAATAATCGCCTATATTCAGCCTGTATTCATAGAGTACGACCTTCACATGGCTGAAAGCAGAATCGGAAAAGAGAGAATGAAGACAAGCTACAACTGGAAGACTCTTAAGGAAATGGGCATAAGGACGCCTTTCGGCACGGACTGCCCGGTGGAGAGTTTTAATCCGATGTCTAATATCTACACGGCTGTGACGAGAAAGGACTACGACGGGTTCCCTGAAGGCGGATGGTATCCTGAAGAGGGCCTGACCGCAGAAGAGTCGGTGGAGGATTACACAAAGACTTCAGCCTTTGCGTGCAACGCAGAAAGCCATCGCGGAATGATAGCTGAAGGCTTTGACGCGGACATAACCGTCCTCGAAGAAAACCTTTTCGAGGCGGAGCCTGCGCATATAAAGGACATAAAGGCCGCAATGACCATAGTCGGCGGAAAAATCCGCTTCAGCAGAATTTAATTCCGGTTTCTTAATGTAGTTTTAATGTTTCTCGTGTATCATAGGGCCATACTTAACGGAGGAGGCATTATTATGAATACAGAAGAAAGAACCAATGTTACGGCTGTAACGGAGATAAGAGAAGAAAACACGGCAGAAGAGCCGGTTAAAAAGAAGAAAAAGTTATCGACGGGAGGAATAATCGGTATAATCGCAGGAGCCGTTGCCGCGGTGGCGGTCATCGCGCTGGCGCTGATCTTTACATTCAGGGTGGACGGAAATCACGCAAGAGCCATAGCCCTTGATGCGGCAGGAGGCGGAGAGGTGATTCAGGCCACCTACGAAAACGAGGGCCTCTGGAACGAGTACGAATTCGTCATTCAGAGCGGCGATACATGGTACAACATAGAGGTCGGCGGTTTCGGGCAGATTACCGGAATGGAGAGCGGCCGTCACGGACAGCTCTATGTAGATTAGCCGATTAAAAAGGAAAATGGAAGGCGAAGAGAAGAGCAGAAAAGCCGTCCTCAAGGCGGCAATGATAACGGCGTTCATAACCACGTTTATGGGCAGCGCCCTTAATCTGTCCATTCCGGCTATGGAAGGAGACTTCAACGTTGGAGGAGCCATGGCCGGATGGATAGTGACGGCGTACACCATATCCGTAGCTGCTCTCAGCGTGCCTTTCGGGAGCGTTGCGGACATATCAGGCAGAAGACGGGTGTTTCTGGCAGGCGTAGGCGGATTTTTAACCATATCCGTGCTGTGCGTGTTTGCCTGGAACATCTGGGTTCTGCTTTTTTTGCGCGCGCTTCAGGGCGCTGCAGCGGCCATGATCTTTTCGACAAATAACGCAATTTTAATCAGCGCGTATCCCGACAGCGAGAGGGGCAGGGTTCTGGGCCTGTCCACAGCCGCCACCTACGTGGGGCTTTCGGCGGGGCCTGTAATCGGAGGCTTCCTGAATCACTATATGAGCTGGCATGCGGTGTTCGGAGCCGCAGCAATAGCGGCAGCCGTTGCGTTTTTTGAGGGATACAGAAGCATTCCGAAGGATACGAAAAATGCGCCTGCGGCAGGGCCCGACGTTGCGGGGAACCTGTTCTACGTAGGGGCCATCGCAGTGAGCCTGTACGGACTCGGAAATCTGACGGCCATGAAGACGGGACCGTTTATCTTTGCGGCGGGAATAGCCCTGGGAGTTGTTTTCGTACTGATAGAGAGAAAAAAGACAAATCCGGTGATGAAGATATCGATGTTCACGGAGAGCGCTCCTTTCACACTTTCCAGCCTGGCGGCTCTCTTAAACTACGGCGCCACTTACGCCATAAGCTATCTGGTCAGCATCTATCTGCAGGTTGTAATGGATTTCACCTCACAGACGGCAGGACTTATCCTCATCGTGATGCCGCTGATGCAGGCTTTGTTCTCGCCTGCAATGGGAGCCCTTTCAGACCGGATAAAGCCGTACAAGCTTGCCACATGCGGCATGATTTTCTGCGTTCTGGCCCTCTGCATGTTTTCCAGGCTGGATGAGGGAACCGGCCTGTGGTACGTGATAGCATCGCTTCTGATGGCCGGATTCGGATTCTCCATGTTCGCATCGCCTAATACCAATGCCATAATGGACTGCGTAAGCCCTCAGGACTACAGCGTCGCAAACTCAATCGTCGCGACGATGAGAACCTACGGCCAGTCCGCCAGCATGGGAACGGTAAGCGTAGTTATGGGAATTACCCTGGGAGCCATGTCGCTGGAAGAATCTCCGGCAGCAGACCTGGTGCGAACCATGAGAATATCCTTTATGGTGTTCATCGTCCTTTGCATCCTCGGAGTGTTCATGTCCGCAGTGCGGGGCAAGGGAAAGTAGGCTCTCATGGGCTTTAAATTGCCCCCATTGCTTATTTACGATTCGATGCTGTATCGCAAATTCTTTGATTCATGAAATTTTGCAATATCGGTTTCATCGTAAAACGCACGGGGAAAGCAGTCTTTGCGATAACCCTCACGTTACATGAAGAATATGCTCATTGCAAAAACCTCCAGTTCCCGGCGCTTAATCTATGAAATCGTTATAGCAAAACCTGGCGAAGCAGCGCTTTTGCGATGAACGGGCAATTTGAATCCGGTAAACTGACTGCAATATAAAGTAAAAATCCGAACTCGTTTCCGAGTTCGGATTTTCTGTAATGGTGGAGATAGTGGGGCTCGAACCCATGACCTCTTGAATGCCATTCAAGCGCTCTCCCAAGCCATCAGGTATGCACCCTCTGATAGTTTCGGATAGCGCTTGGTCACACCACTTTAAAAGGTCTGCTGTGATTCACAGCATAACATATGGGGATTTAAGTTGTCAACTGGCCATATCCATGCGATATGTATCCCCTGCCGCTGATGCAGCAAGGGTGAGAGCTTATTGCGCTATGGGGAGTTCATAATCTTCACAGTCATCGACGCTGTCAATGCCATTCAGGAACTGCTCCACATTAATGTTGAATTCAATCTTGACCTTGTAGTCCTGGCAGACCGAGACCTTTTTGATGATGTAGCCACAGATCATTTTCTTGACCTCCATCGGGCTTTCATCAAAGATCTTGGACCAGGACACGATCCGATTGAACTCGGCCTTCATTTCCTCAATTTTAGAGTTTCCGTCGTTCAGTTCAGCAGTCAGTTTTGTGATACGTTCACTGGTGTCCAATACTTTCTGGCGGGTATCCTCCAGCATCTCAGACAGCACATCCTGCGGCAGGGCGCTTTTCCCTTGGATCGCCTTCAGCACCTCGGCCTTGAGGGATTCATATTCTTTATTAGCCTTGGTGTTTTCATTTCTGGCCCGCTGCAGCTCAGAGCGTATCATGGCCATCTGTTTTTGAACCGCACTTCCCGCAATCATCTCGGTTGATGCACCCTGCATTTTATCGAAAACCTGATGGAGCACCTCAGCAACAATTCCATCCAGTATGTGCATCGTGTAACCAGTCTGTCCGGAACATTCCTGACGGCGCCTGGTCTTGTTGTAACACACATAACGAATGCGTTTTTTATGAACCGGCGTCCCATCCGCAAGGCGGACGGTTGTCCCGTTGGTGGTCAGCACCAACCGGCCTCCGCAGTGGCCGCAGAAAACATTTCCAGAAAGCAGTGACTGGCCCGTGGTGTTCAGCGGCACCGTGCGATGCTCTTTTCTCTCGTTGGAGCGCTCCAGCATCAGCTTCTGTGCCAGATCAAAATGGTCCGGGGCGATGATTTGAAGGGCTTCAAAGGGTCCGGCATAGGTTTCTCCGCTCCGCAGGATGCCTTTGTAAAGTGGATTGTGCAGGATTCCGCCCACACTGGCGTCATGCCAATTTTGCCCCTTCCGATTCTTGATACCGTGGTCGTTGAGGAAGTTAGCAAGGCGCCATCTACCGTAGCCAGATGAAACACAGAGATCAAACATCATCCTGACAACTCTGGCCTCATCTTCGTCGATGACCAGCATATAAACCTCATGCTTGCGCTTGTTGAAGATACCGCTCTTTTCCAGCCGATACCCGTATGGCGCGTTTCCTCCACGGAACCGCCCATCCTCTACCATCTGGCCAAGAGCCGTCTTGGTACGCATGGAGGTCTTCTGGCTTTCACCGTCAGCCTGCCAGAAACGGATGTAGTTGGTCAGGCGATCCGTATGGGACTCAAACCGCTGTTCCCCTTCCTTCACGCTCCAGACACGGATGCCTTTCTTTGCGAACCACTCCACCACGAAGGGGGTCTCATCAGACTTGCGTCCCAGACGGTCGAACATGAATACCAGCAGGATGTCAAACTTGCCCTGCTCCGCATACTTCTTGATGAGCTGCAACTTGTCCCGGTCATCAGCGCTGACCTTATAGCCGGAGACGCCGGTCTCCTGCTCCTCACCCACGATGATCCAGCCCATTTTTGCGGCGAACTCATGGCATGCTTTCCTCTGCATGGGGATGTCTGCCTGGTTGTTCTCATCGTGGTCGACCTGTTTATTGGTGGAAACTCTGTATAAACAATAAACTCTTTCAGCCATTTTGGTATCCGTCCTCTCATTATTTTAGTGTGAGAGGGCGAACACCCAATTCACCATATTCGATTATCAAGGTTCCCGGCTTTCGCCATACCCATTATCTCACACTACGGCCAGAATAGCCAGGGAAATTGATAATCCTCGGGAAATAATCTTTTCTATTTATGGGGGCCGCCAAACTGCTTTCCTATCTATTTTGTGGACATTGAATAGGCTCCCAAGAGCGCCTGCTTTACAAAAGCGGCAACTTCAGGGTTCGCCTTGTCCGCAAAGCAAAGGGTTACTTTATAGCCTTGCACAGTGATGTGCATTTCGGATGCTGCTTTACCGATTCTAAGGACTTCGTTCATATCGTTGCCTCCTAAAAATACCCGCCAGCGGCCTTGGACAGCCTTGGCGGGCATGTAGTCACATACATTGTGTTTCAATCGCAGGGGACTCTAAAGTTTCTTCCCTCTGTCCCCGCCCGTAGTAGATAATGGCCTGTTTGACATCGGGGGTATCATTTTCTGCCGCTGCCAAAGGCTGGTCTAAGGTCCCTATCTCCCGCATCTCCTGATCTTCCAGCGAAAAGACAAGGAGCCGCGGGAGTCTTCTTTCATCACATGGTGCTATTTGCTCGAAACTTTTGACCAGCAGCAAATCAAAGCGCCCCAGAGAGGCATCCCGCAGAAGCGCCTCATAGACTGGAGCTGAGGAGTCTGATACCAAATTCTCCACAATGT
>CASFAX010000005.1 GCA_949292945.1 uncultured Bacillota bacterium
AGCTGCCTTGACGCCAATTTCATCGGACAGTTCAAGAGCCTGTAGTTTGAATTCCTTATCGTATTGCATGTCTCCACCTTCCTTAATGATATATTATCATCTTTTGGTGGATTTAACGACTGCATTTAAATGATACTACTCCAGAGCCACATATGTTACTAAAATTCAAGAATTTAGCAATTAGAAATGCAGCAGTTAGCGATGCTAAACAATTAGCCAAATGGTGGAATGATGGTGCGGTTATGGCTCATGCCGGTTTTCCCAATGGTACGGGTCAAACAGAGATGGAAATTGCTAGCAACCTGAAAAATGATAGCGATAGGCTTCACAGGCGCTTAATTATTGAGGTCGATAAAATTCCTGTGGGCGAAATGAATTATTGTAACAAGGGAAACGCTACAGCAGAGATAGGGATAAAGATTTGCGAATTTTCGCTGCATGACAAAGGATTGGGGAAAGTATTGCTCAGTATGCTTATATCGACCCTATTTTCTGATTTAGGATATAAACGGATTCTTGTTGATACAAATCTCAATAACAGACGGGCACAACGAGTTTATGAAGAACTTGGCTTTAGAAAGTTGCAGGTTCGCGTGAATTCGTGGAAGAATCAAATAGGGGAGTTACAGTCATCTATTTATTACGAACTGCGTCAGGAGGATTTCATAAATTTCGAAAAATGATGGGTTGACTGCAACATTTTTTCAACTTTAGAAGCAGATACTTTGAAGAAAATGTCAATGGAATTAGAGAAATAAACAGGAGTGTACGCCTATGAAAAACATTTTAATCCACGGCCTGGGACAAAACAGCAGAGACTGGGATACCGTTAAAGACGGACTGGAAGCTAGGGGGATTTCCGCTGCCGCTCCGGATTTGTTTGACCTTGCGAAAGGCAGGGAGTTAGACTATGCCTCAGTATATCAGGCGTTCAGCGAGGTATGCGAGTCCTGTGAAGAAGGACTGAATCTTTGCGGTCTTTCCCTCGGCGGTTTGCTGGCACTCGATTATGCTATACAGCGTTCGGAGAAAATCAACTCTCTCGTTTTAATAGGAACGCCGTTTCAGATACCGAAGGGATTGCTTAAGTTCCAGAACATCGTATTCGGGCTTATGCCAAAGGCGGCATTTCGTAATATGGGCGTAAGCAAAAAAGATTTTACCCGCCTGAGCAAATCCATGGCAAGTCTCGATTTTATGGAGTCGGCGGCAGTCCTCGATTGCCCGTCTCTCATTCTCTGCGGCGCTAAGGATAAGGCGAATATGGAGAGCGCGAAACAGTATCACGAAGCAATGAGAAACAGCAGGTTGGCCATAGTGGAGGATTCCGGACACGAAGTGAACAAGGATAATCCCAATGAGCTAGTTCGGTTTTTGCAGGAATTCTGGGTAGAAAATTAGCGATTATAAAATATTGAAGAAATGCACATTTTGGCCTGAAAAAATCTTGAAGAAATGCGCAAATCTATACGGAGGCAGAAAAATGAAATATATAGTGGATGACAAAAACCTGGACGCAGCAACTTTTATTGCTTTCGCCAATCAGATATGGCAGGGCAGCTACAATGTTGAGAAAACGCAAGATGCACTGTCAAAGACGGGGTGTGGGCAGCAGATTTTTAAAACTTGCAAAAGATAATACGCCTACTATGCTGTATTTTGGAGCGCAGCCGGGGATAGAAAAGTTTTACGAAAAGAACGGCTGCAAAAGAAGTTTACAGTCATACGTTATTGAAAAGGAAAGGTCATAGAGGGTATAAATGTCGGTACAGAGTCATACGGTTTTGAAAAAAGTGAGATGATGAATAGATTATACACTGCGGCAGATTCGAGTATGTTCGATATGGAAGGCAAAACTTAGCTGGCAGGTAGAACGTTTTTTCGACTTGGAGGCGGGTTTGATGCTTTACATCGAACAATTTCGGGTGCGGGCAAGGGTTTAACCATTGATTTGTTCGATTCCGGAAGCGTTTTCGGGTTTTGAGGTCGAAGAAACGTTCGACCTAAGCGCCAAAACATGGACATGACATCGAACGCTTCCTCTAAAGGGGGTGTGATAACAAATATCGCGTGCCGCGAGGTTTATCCATTCTGTACTTTCCCAAAGCATTTTGATATAATGACGGGAGAAAATGAAGAGGTTGGTGAGGATGCATACTATTTTCATTCTTGAAGACGACAGGGAACTGAGGGAGAGCATAAGGCAGGCGCTGGAGGAGGCGAGCTACCGGGTTTTTGCTGCGTCTTCCGTCCAGGAGGGCAAAGATATTGCAGAAAAAAACACCTTTGACCTGGCTGTTTTAGATGTCAATCTGCCGGACGGAGATGGATTTGACTTTTGCCGATGGCTGCGTCAGAAGTCTGGCGCACCGGTGCTGTTTTTGTCGGCTAGGGATTTAGAAGAAGATCAGCTGGCAGGGTATGAAGCGGGAGCGGAAGACTACGTGACAAAGCCTTTTTCCATGAAAGTCCTCCGGAAAAAGATTTCACTTATTCTCGTGAGAGAGGGCAAGGAAAAAGCCATCTACGACGACGGATACCTTCGCATCGATATGGATAGGGGCACGGCAGAAAGAAACGGCCAGAGCTTTCAGCTTACGCCTACCGAGCAGCGGATAGTTAAAAAATTCATCGAAAACCGGGGACGGCTTCTGACTTACCAGTCCATGCTGGATGCCCTCTGGGACGAAGGAGCTCAGCTCCTTGATAAGCATGGGCTGGCGGTTAACATCGGCAGGCTGCGCAGGAAACTGGAAGACGAAGAACATACGTATATCACCAACGTTTACGGGATGGGATACCTATGGAAATGAATATGTGGCTTTGGGTCGTAGTGCTTGCCCTTGCAGCTGCTATCATCTGGTTGCTTTTGCGGCAGAGGCGGCTCAAAAAAGACATATATGAATACACGGACAGGCTGGAGCAGCTGCTGGACGATATGCTGAAGGAAAAACCGGTTCCCGCAGAGACAACAGGGGACGATCTTCTGGGGAAGATTCAGAGCAGGCTGAAGCGGCTTTCCGATATGTACGGCCATGAGAACCTGGAAATCAGTGAAGAAAAGGAACGGCTGAAGGAGCTTGTTTCTGATATATCCCATCAGGCCAGAACGCCGATGACCAATATCCGCCTGTACATAGAAAAGCTGGAAGAGGAATGTGAAGACGGGCAGAGGATGGACGTTTTGCAGAAGATGGACGGACAGGTCGATAAGCTGGACTTTCTCTTTCAGAGCATGATAAAGATGTCCAGGCTGGAGACAGGCACCATCAGGATACAGAAGGCGGATGCACCGGTATCCGAGACTCTGGCAGATGCCATCAGCGCAGTTATACCGAAAGCTGAGAAAAAGCAGATTGATATTTCCGTGGATTACGACGATAGGCTGAAGGTCTGCCATGACAGGAAATGGACAGCTGAAGCCGTTTATAACCTTCTTGATAACGCTGTGAAATATACGCCGGAAGGGGGCAGCATAAGGATTACGGTAAAGAAGGGAGTTACCTTTGTTCAGATTACCGTCAGCGATACCGGCAAAGGCATTGCCGTTGAAAGGCAGGGTGCGGTCTTTGAAAGATTCTACCGGGAGCCGGAGGTGCACGATGAGGAAGGCATCGGCATAGGCCTTTACCTGGCGAGAAAAATCATACAGCTTCAGGGCGGATATATGGAGCTTCAGTCGGAGGCAGGAAAGGGCAGCGCCTTTACCATAAATCTGCCGGCAGAATAGAGAAAGTCACAGTTTTGTGATTTTTTCTTTTTGTGACAGGTCTGTGACTTTTCTAGCTTACGATATAACTGTCAGGAGGTAAGACCATGGAAAAGACAATCGTAAGGACAGAAGGATTAAAGAAGTATTATCCGGCCTGCGGCACGGTAGTAAAAGCCCTCGACGGTGTAAACTTGGAAATCCGGGAGCGGGAATTCGTTTCCGTAATCGGAAAGTCAGGCAGCGGCAAAAGTACGCTTCTTCACATGCTGGGCGGCCTTGATGTTCCGACGGAAGGCCGGGTTATCGTGGACGGGGAAGATCTTTCAAAGATGAACGATGAGCAGCTCGCCGTTTTTCGCAGGCGAAAAGCCGGCTTTATCTTTCAGCAGTATAATCTGATTCCGGATCTGAGTGTCTACGACAATATCACCCTTCCCCAGGAGCTTGACGGTGCGGTTATAGACAGAGACCTGATAGACGATCTGCTGAAAGTTCTCGGCATAGAGGAAAAGAAGGCCATGCTGCCGTCCATGCTTTCAGGCGGTCAGCAGCAGAGGGTAGCCATTGCAAGAGCTCTTGCAATGAAGCCTGCCATCATTCTGGCCGATGAACCGACGGGAAACCTTGACACGGCGGCAAGTCACGATGTAATCGGTCTTATCAAGGTTCTTGCGGCAAGGTATCAGCAGACGGTCATTCTCGTCACCCACGATCAGGACATCGCCCAGCTTGGTGACCGTATCATACAGATGGGCGACGGCAAGGTGCTGAGAGGAAGTGATTTCCATGCTGCAAAATAACAATCAGGCGATCATCGGAAAACTTGCGGAAAACGGCATCAGACGTGAAAAAGGAAAATTTGCCGTTCTGCTCTTCTCCGTCATACTGGCTTCATTTCTCCTATTCAGCGTATTTACTGCCGGAGAGACATGGCTGAAACTGAGCCGCCTTCAGAACACCCGGCTTTACGGTGCGGAGTATGATATAGTGCTGGCAAACGGATTTACAAAGGAGCAGCGTGAGTTTCTTCTGGAAAACGACAAAGTGGAATCCGTGGGAATACAGACTTATGCCGGATATATACGCGGCACGGAACTCGACGAGACGGCGGATACGGGACTTCTGTGGTGTGACGAAACTTTCTGGGAAAAGCAGCAGCTTCCCGCAAGAACCGATTTTAGAGGACATTACCCACAAAAGTACGACGAACTTCTGGTGACGGAGGACGCCCTTGAAAAGTGCGGTCTCAAAGGACACGACGTCGGAGACTCCTTTACTATGACGTACGAGGACAACCGCGGCGTGCACAGCGGGAACTTTGTCATCAGCGGAATCTGGGATGGATTTGGGGACACATCCCCCGTATATGTTTCCAGGGAGTTCTTTGAAAAGGCGGGCTATGACCTGTCTGCGCAAGGGTCCCTTTGCATCAAACTCAGCAGCAACTTCGTTCTGCCCCGGACTATAGACAAAATCGAAGCCGGACTTAGCCTGTCGGACAGGCAGTCCTTTCAGCCTATGGGATATATAGAAAATTCGTGGAAGGTGCTTTTAGGCATCATAGGCCTATGCCTTATTATAGTTTTGAGCGCATACCTTCTTATCTACAATATCCTCTACATTTCAGTAGCAGGAAGAGTCAGGTACTACGGCCTTCTGCAGGCCCTCGGCATGACGAAAAAGCAGCTTAAGGCCTATGTCAGCCGGCAGATGAAGTGGATTGCCATAGCCGGCACGGGGGCAGGAATCCTCATTGGCGCAGCAGGTATATGGCTTATACTTCCGCACGTACTTTCAGCCCTTGGAATCGCGGTGGAAAATATACGGTTTAGCTTTTCTCCTGCCGTTTTTCTCATTACAGTATTCGCCTCCATAGGGGCTGTACTGTGCGGAATGAGAACGCCCCTTTTAATGGCCTGCCGCATTACACCTCAGGAGGCCTGCGGCTACCGGCCGGAGAAAGAGGTTGCATCAGGTAAGGAAAGACCCGCAAGGAGAAGGACAAAGGGTATAAAGTCACATAGAAAAAGCTTTTACTTTTCTATGGCATGGATGCAGATTCGCAAAAACAAAAAACGTTCAGCTGTTGTCTTCCTTTCTCTGGCTCTCAGCTTATCGGTGTTTTACTGCATGACCACGATTATTCAAAGTCAGGGAGAGAGAACGGTGGCGGACAATTATCTGGATAGCGACTTGACGGTCAGAAACGATACGACCACGGAGGAAATTGATTCTCTGAAACCGGCGCTTACGAGGAAAACCGTACGGGAAATCAGCGGTCTGGAAGGGGTTAAAGAAGTGCACGTTATGGAAGGCGTGCCGGTGACCGTTCTTTCGGAGCCGTTTATGAAAAAATATATAAGAGGCTATACGGACTACGTTCCATACACCTCGTACGAAGAAGAGCGTGAAAAGTATGAAGCTGAGCCGCAGACCTGGTACGGTATGCTGAAAGGAATCGATGAGGATGAGTTTTCCTACCTTAATTCCACTCTCGGTGATAAGGTAAATTCCGAGGACTTCCTGACAGGTAAAACGGCAGTAATGCTCTATCCGGGGTTTAATCTTCCGGAAGAGGACTGGCAAAATGAGCAGGTAGAGATAGAAGCAGAAGGAAAGACCTTGGATATGACTGTAAGCGCTGTCACCTACGAGCCTTATTACGGCGGCACCAGGAACCTGGGGCCGACGCTGATAGTAAGCAGGAGCATTTTGCAGGAAATCTCACAGGATCCTGTAATCCTGGGAATGAATATCCGCTATGCTGAAGGTTTTGAAAAAGAAACGGAAGAGAAAATCATGACGATCCTTTCGGACAGCCCATATTACGATGATTTCTACATGGACTCAAAGCTGGAAAACATGAAACAGGTTCAGGCCTCCCAGGAAGATATGATGCAGGTGGGAATAGCTATTTCCCTTCTTCTTCTGCTGGTGGGCATCCTGAATTACGTAAACACCATGACCTGCAATATACAAAGCAGAAGGCTCACCATAGCCATCATGGAAAGCCTGGGCATGTCCGGAAAGCAGACGAGAAAGCTTCTCATGGGGGAAGGACTGCTCTACGGTGCAGGCGCTGTTCTGATTACGGCAACTTTAGGTACGATGGTAACATATGGTTGCTTTCAGGCTATGAACTACATGGGAGCGCCGTTCAGCCTGCCGGTTATGCGGCTACTGGTCGCGACCCTTCTGGTGCTGGTAATCTGCGCTGCCGTGCCCGTTCTCATCCACGATAAAATGGTAAAGGAAAAATCTCCTGTTGAGCGGCTAAGAGAGTTTGAATAGAAGGGCAGGGGATGAGCCGTACCTATTTCACGTCATCAAAGTGGGCCGTACTCGGAAATTCATAAAATATCCGAAAGGACGAGCACGAATATGCTACTAACAGGCAGCAAATCGACAAAATAGTACCACCTGAACCGAGGTCTTCCCTCTACAGGTGGTACTATTTGCTATAAGAGCCTTGAAATCCGAGTTTTTTCGTACTCGTGAATTACTGAAAAGCGTAAGTATCCGAGCATGCCGCTATTTTGTACACTCCGTCGTTACGAGCACGCCGCCACAAGGCCACGTGACCATTGCGCAGCCTGCGCATTTTGCGGCAAATAAGCCTGGATTTCGGGTTAGTATTTCTGACCGGAAAATTTAGTATTTGTGTTACTTTACTGTTGACTTTCCTGAAAAAGCGTATATAATGGTTCATGCGAAGGTTTAGAAATACTAAACCGATTGTTTAGATAATATGTCATACTCGAACAGCGGGAGAGGGTGAGAGAATGGGCATTGACATAGGAAGCAGAATTAAGGATCTGAGGGTCGCTAACGGCCTCACTCAGGAAGAACTGGCGGACAGAACGGAGCTTTCCAAGGGATTCATTTCACAGCTGGAAAGGGACCTCACTTCTCCGTCAATTTCTACGTTAGAGGACATTTTGCAGTGCCTCGGCGTCACCATAGCTGAGTTTTTTGCGGAAGGAAGAGACGAACAGCTGGTGTTCGGAGAGGACGACTATTTTGAGAAAGAGGATGCAGACCTTAAGAATAAGGTGGAATGGATAATCCCCAACGCGCAGAAGAACATGATGGAGCCTATAAGGCTTACCCTGGAAAAGGGCGGTTCCACCTATCCGGACACGCCTCACGAGGGCGAGGAGTTCGGCTTTGTACTTAAAGGGGAGATAACCCTTCACGTAGGAAAGAAGACGTACCAGGCGAAGGCCGGGGAGTCCTTTTACTATCAGTCCGGCGGACAGCACTACATTTCCTCTGAGAACGGCGCTGAAGTTATCTGGGTCAGCACGCCGCCGAGTTTTTAGGAAGGAGAAGGCAGATGGCAGAATCGCTCATAGAGCTTAGGAATATATATAAATCCTTTGAGGATACTGTGGTCTTGGAGGATTTCAACCTGACGGTAAACGAAAACGAATTCATAACCCTTCTGGGGCCTTCAGGCTGCGGAAAAACAACTACCTTAAGGATAGTGGGAGGTTTTGAAACCCCTGACAAAGGCAGCGTATATTTTGAAGGAAAGGATATAACAGACGTTCCGCCTAATAAGAGGCATATTAACACGGTGTTTCAGAAGTACGCTCTGTTTCCCCACATGAACGTGGAGCAGAACATAGCCTTTGGACTTAAGATAAGCGGTAAGACAGACCAGTATATAAAGGATAAGGTGGCATATGCCTTAAACCTTGTAAACCTCAAGGGATACGAAAAGAGAAAGATAACCCAGCTTTCCGGAGGACAGCAGCAGAGAATCGCCATGGCAAGGGCCATAGTGAACGAACCTAAGGTGCTCCTCCTTGACGAGCCTCTGGGAGCTTTGGACCTTAAGCTGAGACAGGACATGGAGTACGAGCTCATCAGGCTCAAGAACGAGCTGGGAATCACCTTCATATACGTTACCCACGACCAGGAGGAGGCTCTTACCATGAGCGACAAGGTAGTGGTAATGAACAACGGAATCATTCAGCAGATGGGAACTCCGGAGCAGATATACAACGAGCCTGAAAACGCATTTGTCGCCGACTTTATCGGAGACAGCAACATCATCGATGCAGTCATGGTGGAGGATAAGGTGGTTAAGATCTGCGACAGGATATTCCCTTGCATCGATACAGGCTTTGGTAGAAACAACCCTGTGGATGTAGTCATAAGACCTGAGGATCTCATCATAGGAAAGCCTGGAGAAGGACAGCTTGACGGAGTCGTAAGCCACAACGTCTTCATCGGCGTGCACTATGAAATGGAGATAGAGGCGGGAGGATTCACCTGGCTTGCCCAGAACACCACCAGCTACCCGGTGGGAACTGAGGTCAGCCTGGCCGTAACTCCTGAAAACATTCAGATAATGCACAAGCCTCAGAGGAAGGATGAGGAGGCCATAGAAACAGATGTCTAGAAGATATTTTGCAGCGCCTTTCATAGTATGGATTGCCGCAGGTACGGTGATTCCCCTGCTCATGATCGCATATTACGGCTTTACGGACAGGTCGGGAGCCTTTACCGTGGACAACGTGGTGGCTATCATGGGGGCGGAACACGCTCAGGCCCTGTGGCTGGCTCTGGTTCTGGCTCTCGTGAGCACGGCCATATGCTTTGTACTGGCCTTCCCCCTTGCTCTCATTCTCAAAGACAGCAGGCTGGGGACGAAGGGTTTTATGATATTCATATTCGTCCTTCCAATGTGGATGAACTTCCTTCTCAGGACGATGGCCTGGCAGGTGATTTTGGAGCGGGGCGGAATAATAAACGGAATCCTGACCGGACTGGGACTTCCGGCCCTTGACATAATAAATACGCCGGCGGCCATAGTTCTCGGCATGGTATACGACTTCCTGCCGTTCATGGTTCTTCCTATATATAATACGATTATGAAAATCGATAACAGCCTTATAGAAGCTGCCTATGATTTAGGAGCGACGAAGGGCAAGGTGCTGAGAAGCGTCATTCTGCCTCTTTCCGTTCCGGGAATCGCCAGCGGAATCACCATGGTGTTCGTTCCTGCCCTGACCACCTTCGTAATATCCAACATGTTGGGCGGCGGAAAGATAAACCTTATAGGAAACATCATCGAGCAGGAGTTTACCACCAGCTCCAACTGGAACCTGGGTTCGGGACTTTCACTGGTCATGATGATATTCATAGTGCTGAGCATGGCTCTTCTCTCCAGGCTCGATAAGAACGGGGAGGCGAGTCTCATATGAAAAAATTCCTGAAAGGACTTTACATAGGCGTAATACTGCTGTTTCTGTACCTTCCCATAGGGGTGCTCATGGTGCTTTCCTTTAATGAGAGTAAGTCCATGTCCATATGGACGGGCTTTTCCACCAGATGGTACGAGGAGATGTTCGCCAATGAGATGATACTGGATGCGGTGTGGAACACATTTACCATAGCCATATGCGCTGCTGCTGCGGCGACTGTCATAGGGGTTCTGGCGTGCCTCGGTATAACCAGGATGAAGACGAGAAGCCAGAACGTGATAATGGCCTTTAACAATATACCGCTTCTCAACGCGGACATAGTTACGGGTATATCCCTTATGATGACATTTCTGGTTTTCGGAATTTCACTCAGCTGGGGAACGGTTCTTCTGTCCCATATAACCTTCTGCATACCGTACGTTATCCTGTCGGTTATGCCGAAGATAAAGCAGCTGTCTCCGAATATGTACGAGGCGGCACTGGATCTTGGAGCGACGCCTGCCTATGCCTTCAGAAAGGTCATTCTTCCCGATCTGATGCCGGGAATAACGTCTGGATTCCTGCTGGCGTTTACCATGTCCGTTGACGATTTTGTCGTAACCCACTTTACGAGGGGCGCAGGAATCAACACTATATCCACCCTCATATACAGTCAGGTAAAGGTTGGAATCAGACCGACTCTGTTCGCCCTGTCTACAGTTATATTCGTTATAGTTCTGGTGGTTCTCGTCATATCCAACGTGATACAGAACAGGAAAGGAGTTAGAAATTGAAGAAAAAGATTGCTGCCGCTCTTGCGGCTCTCATGTGCCTTACCGCTGCGGCGGGTCTTTCGTCCTGCGGGGATAAAGGCGGCGAAAACGGTGAGGTAAGGGTTTACTGCTTCGGAGATTATATCGACAGCACGCTCATCGACGATTTTGAGGAGGAAACAGGAATTTCCGTAGTCCTTGACACCTTTGACACCAACGAGGAAATGTATCCCGTAATCTCCAAGAACTCCGTAGACTACGACGTAATCTGCGCGTCCGACTACATGATTGAGAAGATGATAGGAGAGGGACTCCTTGCGGAGCTGAACAAGGACAACTTATCCAACCTTTCCAATATCGATTCCAAATACATGGAGATAGCTGCGGATTTTGACCCGGGGAACAAGTACAGCGTACCTCACACCTGGGGAACCATGGGAATCATGTACAACACCGCGGAGATTGAAAAGGGCTCCATAACCTCCTGGAACGACCTCTGGGACGAGAAGTACAAAGATCAGATAGTAATGCCTGACAGCCTTAGAGACACCATCGCCGTAGCCCTTAAGGCGAAAGGATATTCCTTAAACACCGTGGATGAAAACCAGCTTTCCGAGGCCATAGAGTACCTGAAGGAGCAGAAACCTCTCGTATACAAATATGCCAACGATTCCGCAAGGGATATGGTAATAGGCGGCTCTGCCAACATAGCCGTAGTATGGAACGGAGAGATTCTCTACAGCCAGGATTTAAACCCTGATCTGGATTTCGTGATTCCTGAAGAGGGAAGCGAGGAGTTCCTCGACATGTGGGCTGTTCCTGAAACTGCAAAGAACAAGGAAAACGCAGAAGCCTGGATAAACTTCATGCTGGATAAGGATAACGCCGTAACAAACTACGAGTATCTGACCTACTCCATCCCTAACGTAGGAGTTATGGACATGCTGAAAGGGGATGAGGAAAAGCTCCAGTATCTGTTCCCTTCCGATGAGATTCTGGCAAGATGCGAGGTTTTAAAGAGCCTCGGCGCTGAGGCTGACGACATGTACAGTCAGTACTGGAAGGAATTCAAGGCAGAATAAAAATGCTCGGTTACGTTACCATAGAGCGGGGTGAGCTTAAGGTAAGGGAGCTGGACGTGTACCAGGGGTATTACTGCGGCATCTGCAAATCCATAGGAAAGCGGTACGGGCAGGTACCCCGGTTTTCCCTGAGTTACGACGCGGCGTTTCTCGCCATAGTCCTTGCTTCTCTGGAGTCCGGGGAAAAGGAAAGTATGGCGCCGGAGCACTGCATAGCTCACCCTTTGATGAAAAAGCCTGCCATTCACGGCAGTGCGGCCATAGACTACGCAGCCGACGTAATGCTCATTCTCGCCTACCACAAATTCGACGACGACAGGAGAGACGAGAAAAAGTTTTCAGGATATGCGGGGTGCGCGGCCCTTTCCTCTGCCTACAGAAAGCTCAGGAAGAACTACCGGCAGATGTGCGACGGCGTCCATGAGGCTCTGAAAAGGCTGGGGGAAGCGGAGAGCAGGCATTCGGGAAGCCTGGACGAGACGGCCGGCGCTTTTGCCGACATTATGGAGCTTATTTTTACGGGATACGATACAGACCCTTTGAACAAAAGGGTGCTGTCGGAGCTTTCCCGGGCTCTGGGACGGTGGATCTACGTCATAGATGCTCTCGACGACTACGAAAAGGACAAATCCTCGAACACATACAATCCATTTATTTATCGCAAGAACTCCATTGCAGGAGCCGGAGATATATTGTATAATTATCTGGCGGATGCGGTGAACGCCGTCGACCTTCTGGATATCAGGAGAAACCGCGGAATAATCGAGAACATAGTCCTTTTAGGTCTCAGACGGAGAACCGACAAGGTGCTTGAAGAAAGGAACCTTTCCATAAATGAGCAATCCATATGAAGTGCTGGGAATAAAGCCCGGCGCCAGTGAAGCGGAAGTAAAGGCCGCGTATAAGGCTCTGGTGAAGAAATATCATCCCGATAAATACCAGAACAATCCTCTTGCGGATCTTGCAGAGGAAAAGCTTCAGGAGATAAACGAAGCTTATGACCAGATAATGAAGAGCATGCAGTCAGGAGGCTCCTCCGGATATTCCTACGGCGGAGGAAGCAGTTCATACTCCTATGGCGGGAGCAGCTCTTCGGGAGGCGGAACCACGGGGTATTATGCCGTGAGACAGGCCATAGACAGGGGAGACATAATGGGGGCGGAGCAGATGCTCATAAACTCGTCGAACAGAAATGCGGAGTGGTATTTCTTAAGCGGCATAGTCTCCTATAAGAAGGGCTGGATAGACGACGCCATGAGCAACGTCCGCCAGGCCATAGACATGGATCCGAACAACATGGAGTACCGCCAGGTTTACCAGCAGATGACCGGAGCGGGAGCCATGTACAGGAACAGATCTTCTGCGGGAGGATATAACCAGTCTAACGACACCTGCTCCACGTGCTGTACCCTCTACCTGTGCTCCAGCTGTATTTCGCCGTGCTGGTAGAAAATTAAATGTCTATAATGATGTGAGAACCTGAGGATTGATGTAATCTTCAGGTTTTTTGATTTTTAGGGTTTCACCGAAGCCTGATTTTGTGTTATAATAGATACAGTAAATTTTTTATTATATCAGTTAAGTTCTCATAAAGCAAGAGAAAAATAACAGGTCTGACGTCAGGAAGAGTCTGAGCCATAATATTAAAGAAAGGAGCCGAGATTATCAATGTATCATATAGACGAGCTGGTCATGTATGGCGGAACCGGGGTTTGCAGGGTGGCCGACATAGGTCATCCGGATTTTGTGCCCGATGAAGATCGTCTTTACTATTTCCTTGATCCCGTATACCAGAGCGGAATCATATATGCCCCCATGGATAACGACAGCGTTTTTATGAGACCGGTACTTTCGGCCGAAGAGGTTCAGGCTTTGATAGAGGAAATACCGGGCATAGCGGTAAAGTCATACAGAGGCGGAAGCATGCAGCAGCTTTCTCAGCGCTATCAGGACGTTCTGGATACCCACAGCTGTATCGACATGCTTCAGATGGCTAAATCCATCTATCTTAAGATGCTGGACGCTTTAAGCCATAATAAAAAGCTTGGTCAGATAGATAAGAGGTTCATGAAGAGAGCGGAAGACCTGCTCTACGGCGAGTTTGCCATCGCTCTTAATAAAAGCAGGGACGATGTTGAAAAGTACGTCCACCAGAAGATGAGAGAAGATGTTTCGTAAAAGCGATAAAAAGAGCGGAAAGCTGAGAAAGACGGCGGCTATCGGGTGCGCTTTAACGGCGGCTGCAGCCGGCATAAAGGTAATAGAAACCGCATCGAGAGAGCTGAACTATCTGAGCTTTAAAATAGCCCCTTCTGTAAGAGGAAAAGGCGAAAGCCCTGAGCCGGAGCCGGTAAAGTGGGGAAGCCTTTCGGGATTTTCAGGCGGCAGAATGGACGGAGAAAATGCCGTGCTCATATTCGGCGGTTCTTTTGACATGGCCCGTAACGCCGTGATAAAGTACGGAAAGCTTTTTGATGATGCCCGGGTGTTCGCCTTTGATTATTACGGCTGCGGAGAAAGCGGCGGAAAAATGAGGCTTGCCACTATGAAGATGGCGGCGGAAGACATGGGCGATGCGGTTTTGGCGAAGTTTCCGCCGGAAAAGGTTACGGTGCTGGGATACAGCTACGGGTGCGGCATGGCTGCATACCTTGCATCCCGGAGAAAAGTCGGCAGATTGATTCTCGTTTCGGGCTACAGGAGTTCAGCAGATTTATACAATATCTTTACGCCGGTTTTCTACGGTCCTGCTAAACTTCTAATATCTCAGAACATCGATACGGCAGGTTACGCCAGAAGGTGCATGTGTCCAGCGTATATAATCGGCTCCGATTCGGACAGGCAGCTTAAAAGCTCGGTTCAGATGAAGCTGTCGGAGTTTTTTCCGTCCTGCGACGTGAGGATATTCACGGGAGTCCGCCACGGCGATTATTTCAGGACAAAGAGGGTTATCGGGTATATCAACAGTATAGTTAAAGGAGATTATGATGATAATTGAACGTGTGGAGGCGCTGTATTTCAGCCCTACGGGAAACGTGAAAAAGGTCTGCGAGGCTGTCGGACGTGAAATAGCAGGCAGGATGGGTGCGGAATACAGTTCCTTTGATTTCACCCTTCCAAATGGCCGGGGCGTGCTTAAGGATTACGGCGCGGGAGACCTCATAGTTTTGGGACTTCCCGTGTATGCCGGAAGGATTCCCAACAAAATCAGGCCTTTTGTATGCGAATACATAAAGGGAAACAACACGAAGATAATCCCGGTGTGCTGCTACGGAAACAGAAGCTTCGGAGACGCCCTTACGGAACTCCGGGACCTTTCCATAGAAAACAATTTCATTCCCGTGGCTGCGGCTGCGGTGGTAAGCGAACACGCTTTTGCCCCAGAGCTTGCAACGGGAAGACCTGACGAAGAGGATATGGAAGCTGTCAGGGATTTTGCATCCCAGGCTGCCGATAAGCTGATAGAGGCAGATGACGAACGGATGAGCGCTTCTGTAAAAGCTGGATGCAGAAAGGGCGATATAAGCTGTTACTACAACGTTCTCTTCCTTCCGGGAAGCAGCCCGGCAGGGGCATACTATCAGCCGATGAGAGCTGACGGAAAGCCTGCCCAGTTCCTAAAGGCAAAGCCGAAAACCGACCAGGAGCTGTGCAACAAATGTGGCGTCTGCGCCGAAGTCTGCCCTATGGGCTCCATAAGCAGGACGAACTTTTCAGAAGTCGAAGGCATCTGCATAAAGTGTCAGGCTTGCGTGAAGCACTGCCACAGCGGTGCAAAGTACTTTGACGACGAGGATTTCCTGTCCCACAGGCAGATGCTCACGGAAAATTTCACAGGAAGAAAGGAAAACATGTTTTTCCTTTAAATACGGTAAAGTAAAGGGATATAGACGGCTTGCTGACAGGTGTCTGTATCCCTGTTTATTCTGCTAAAAAGCGCCTGCGGTGAAAGATAACAGGCTTTTCACTACAGGCGCTTTAGTTTCTCAGGGTTATTTTCCCGTAATTATTCTGTTTATGTTTTCGCTGAACTGGGCCGGGTCGTCTACGGTCATTCCGTTCATGAGGAGGGCCTGATCGTAGAGGAGCTGGGTGTAGAGTTTAACTTTCTCTTTTCCTGAATCGCCTTCGGTCATCGCCTCTCTCATTACCTTTACAACATCGTGGTCCGGATTGAGCTCGAAGACTCTTTCGGCTTTAATCTGCTGGTCTATAGGCATGGAGTTTAAAACCTTTTCCATTTCAAGGGACAGCCCGCCTTTTGCCGTAAGACAGGCAGCGGAGGATTTAAGCCTTGACGAAAGCTTTACCTCTGTAACCCGGTCTCCAAGGACTTCCTTCATGTATTCCAGAAGCTCCTTATTTTCCTCTTCGGCCTTCTTCATGGCTTCCTTTTCCGCATCGGTCTCTTCTGTGGTCATATCTTCGGAAGCTACGGACTTAAACAGCTTATCGTTATAGTCCTGCATCATCTGAAGGGCGAACTCGTCGATTTCGTCGGTAAGATAGAGGATTTCGTAACCTTTCGCCTTTATGTATTCGGTCTGAGGCAGGATGTCTATCTTCTCGTTGGATTCCCCTGCGGCGTAGTAGATGAACTTCTGGTCGTCCTTCATCCTGGAAACGTACTCGGCCAGGGTGACGTTCTTCTTTTCGGTATTCGAATAGAAGAGGAGCAGATCCTTAAGGACGTCCTTGTGGGCTCCAAAATCGTCGTATACGCCGTACTTGAGCTGGCGTCCGAAGGCGCTGTAGAACTTCTCGTAACCTTCCCTGTCTTCGCTGAGGAAGGTTTCCAGTTCACGCTTTATCTTCTTTTCCAGGTTTCTGGCTATGTTTCTCAGCTGTCTGTCGTGCTGCAGGGTCTCCCTTGAAATGTTCAGGGAAAGGTCCTGAGAATCCACGAGGCCTTTGACGAAGTTGAAGTAGTCCGGAAGGAGTTCCTGACATTTTTCCATTATCATAACGCCTGAAGAGTAGAGCTGCAGTCCCTTTTCGTAATCCCGACTGTAGTAGTCAAAAGGTGCATGGGATGGAATGAACAGAAGGGCTGTATAGCTGGATACGCCTTCAACGGCCGTCCTTATAACCCTGGCAGGGTCTTCCCAGTCGCCGAATTTGCTCTTATAGTATTCGTTGTAATCCTCCTGTTTAACCTTGGATTTCTGCCTCTTCCATATAGGCTCCATGGTGTTGAGGGTTTCATCTGCCATCTTAATCGGGTAGCGGATGTAGTCCGAATATCTCTTTACCAGGTTCTTGATGGTGTAGTCTTCCAGGAAGTGGGAGTAGTCTTCTCCCTCAGAGTCCTCCTTAATATGAAGGATTATCTCGGTTCCGTTACCCTCCTTATCGCATTCCGTAACCGTGTATCCGTCTGCGCCGGAGGATTCCCATTTCCACGCCTCGTCGCTTCCAAAAGCCTTTGAAAGAACCGTTACCTTGTCGGCTACCATGAACGCGGAGTAGAAACCTACGCCGAACTGGCCGATTATATCGACGGCCCTGTCCTCTTTGGTATCTCCTGAATGCTCCGACTTAAAGGTCTGGCTTCCGCTTCTGGCGATGGTTCCAAGGTTTGATTCCAGTTCTTCCTTGGTCATACCTATGCCGTTATCGGTAACCGTGATGGTTCTGGCATCCCTGTCGGGGGTTACGGTTATGACAAAATCGTTTTTCTTCACTCCGGTGTCGCCTGACGTAAGGCTCTGGTAGTAGAGCTTATCGCAGGCGTCGCTTGCGTTGCTTATTATTTCCCTTAAGAATATCTCCTTATGGGTATAGATGGAATTAATCATCAGATCCAAAAGCTTCTTGGATTCTGCTTTAAACTGTTTTTTAGCCATTTATCAATTCGCCTCCCAATTTGTCAGCACTCTTTGTATACGAGTGCTAATTACATATATAAATTTAACACCTTTTACCTAAATTGTAAAGGGCATATTGATAATAGAAGGAAAAAATGATAAATTATTCTTAGAGAATTGGAGACAAAGCGAGAGGGTGAGGTAGATGAACTTAATAACGAAGAATACGGATACGGCCATGTACGTTACACTGGCCTATGTTAACGAGGGCGATGTTGTAATCGACGCTACGTGCGGCAACGGATACGACACTGCGGCCCTTTCCGAGGCTGTAGGTGAAAGCGGCATGGTCATAGCTTTCGACATTCAGCAGAAGGCTATCGACAATACCAAGGCTCTCATGGAAAGGGACGACAGAAAGAACGTCGTTCTGGTAAAGGACTCCTTTGAGAACATGGGAGAGGTAATCGGAAACTTTACGGGAAAGAGACCGGCAGCCGTGGTGTTTAACCTGGGATACCTGCCGTACAGCGACAGGCGGATAACGACGACGGTAAAGGCCACCATGAAGGGCGTGGCCGATGCCCTTGAGCTCATAAGGCCTGATGGAATAGTCACCGTTACCATGTATCCCGGTCACGACGAAGGCAAGAGGGAGAAGCAGGCTCTGCTGGAAGCGGCAAAAAGGCTTCCGGCCGATAAGTATCACGCCATTCATGCTGTAATGGTAAACGGCGGAAGGAAGAGCAGAAAAGCTCCGCCTGAGGTACTGTTCATCACGAAAAAATACGATTGATAACGGAAAGGACAGCGACAGCGCTGGAAAGAGGCAGGAAATGAATTTTTTAGAGGAACGCATTTTAAAGGACGGCAGCGTTCTGCCGGGAAACGTGCTTAAGGTGGACAGATTTCTGAATCACCAGGTGGACATAGAGCTCCTTAAGAAGATGGGAGAGGAATGGAAGAGACGATTTGAGGGCGTTGAAGTCAACAAGATTCTCACCATAGAGGCTTCGGGAATAGGTATTGCGTGTATAGCGGCGGAATACTTTCACGTTCCGGTGGTCTTTGCGAAGAAGTCGAAGAGCATAAATATTGAAGGAGATGTCTACATGGCCGAGGTGGAATCCTTCACCCATAAGACCGTAAACAGGGTCATAGTGTCAAAGCGTTTTCTGGGCCCGGAGGACAAAGTCCTCATAATAGACGATTTTCTTGCCAACGGCTGCGCACTGAGAGGTCTCATTCAGATAACGGAGGAAGCCGGGGCGACGGTGTCCGGCATCGGAATTGCCATAGAAAAGGGATTTCAGCAGGGCGGAAAGATGATAAGAGATATGGGATACCGCCTGGAATCCCTTGCCATAGTTGAATCGATGGATCCTGAAAAGGGCTCATGCACGTTCAGATAGTGCATGAGCCCTTTGGGCATGGAACAGCCTTCTGCCGGCGTTTTTAGGCCGTGCCGGAGGCTATTTTATTTCAGAGTCGGGATTCCCGTAAATATTGCGTCAAACAGCTTTACGCCTTCTATGATGACGGAATCGTCGAAGTCGTAGTCGTCGCTGTGAAGGGGTATGCCGCTTCCCGTTCCGACGAAGAAGAACACTCCCGGAAGCTGCTGTTCGAAGAAGGAAAAGTCCTCAGCGATGAGAACGGGACGGCGCAGCTCCACATAGTTTAAATCCATGAGAGCGGGTTTTATCTCACTGTAGAGGTTTTCATCGTTTACGACGGCGGGATGGCTTTTGCTGACGTCTATTAAGACTTTGACGCCGAAAGCGTCCTCTATTTCCGATGCCAGTTTTTTCATGGCGAACACCAGGTGTTCCCATGTGTTATCGTAAAAGGTGCGCATGGTTCCCTCGAGCCTTGCAAAAGGAGAAATGGCGTTTCTCACGTTGCCGCTTTCCATCCGTCCGAACTTCAGCACAGACCGCTCTCTTACGTGATGTTCCTTATAGGCGTATATGTCGCTGACAAATCTGCATGCGGCGGCAAGGGCGTCCCGTCCTTTCTGAGGCTCGCCGCAGTGGGCGCTTACCCCTTCAAAGTCGACGTTTACGGCGGTGGAACGGGCCATCATGGGGCCGGGTCTTGAAGCTATCTCGCCCTTTGCCATCATGGGCCATAGGTGAAGGCCGAATATAGCCCTCACGTTATACTTGTCGAAAATGTGGGTTCCGCATATTCTGAGAGCGCCGTCTATGGTCTCTTCAGCAGGCTGAAAGAGAAGGAGAGCGTTGTACTTTGCAGGGTATCCCTCTCTTTTATATTTATCGAGAACTTCGGCAAAGCCCAGAAGTCCCGCCATGTGGCCGTCGTGACCGCAGGCGTGCATACATCCCGGGTTTGTGGAAGCGAAGGGAAGGCCGGTGGCTTCCTCTATGGGAAGAGCGTCCATGTCCGCCCGGAAGATTACGGTGCTCTCGCAGCCGAAATCGAAAAATGCCAGGACCCCTGTCTTTACGATTTCGCTTATGTCGCAGCACAAAGGCTGAAGCTTTTCTCTCACGTATGCGCTGGTCTTATATACGAGAAATCCAAGCTCCGGTATCCTGTGAAGATCCCGGCGGTAGCCTATGACTTTTTCGGAAAGAGCCTGAAAATCCATGGCAGGCTCCGGTGTTAATCCGCCATTCATCCTGTGAATCTCCTCTTAAATCCAAAAGGTTTATCCGTTTACATATATATTAGAGTATAAAAGGTTCTCAGTCAATTTATCTTTGATTATGCCGGTGAATAATGTTACAATGGCTTTATGCAAAAACACCAGCCAGATCCGAAAAAATTATCGAAAAAGCCAAAAAAGCGCAGACGATACAGGATAAGCGACAGGGCAAAGAAGAGAAACCTTATCCTTGCGGGAATTTCGGTTTTCCTGATTCTCATCGCCTGGCTCATACTGGGAAGAGGTTACGAATATACCGGACTTGAGGACCCGGAAGACTATCCGTTGAGCGAGCTTGACATGAATTGTGTCTACAGAAACGACGACGGATTCAGGGTTTACGACGACGGAAAAGTGAGGGGAATCCCCGGTATAGACGTTTCCGAATACCAGAAATCCATAGACTGGGAAAGGGTCAGAGAAGCAGGAGCGGAGTTTGCCATAATACGCCTGGGCTACAGCAGCGCTTCCGACGGTTCCCTTCACCTTGATGCCAGGTATGAGGAGAACATAAAAGGAGCTGCGGATGCAGGCATTAAGACAGGAGTGTATTTCTTTTCCCAGGCCGTAAACACTGAGGAGGCCGTAAAGGAAGCGGAGTTCGTGGCAAAGAACCTGAGAGGATACGATATAACGGGGCCTGTGGCCTTTGACATGGAGCCCGTAGGCGAGGGCGACCGCATAGAGGTGCTCACCGCAGAGGACAAGACTGAAATAGCCGACGCCTTCTGCAGAGCCATAGAGAGCTTCGGTTACCCGTCCATGATATATGGAAATCCAAGCTGGATAAGCAATCACCTTAATCTTTCCTATCTGTCGGATCACAGTATATGGCTTGCTCACTACACGTGGGCTACGGACTATCCGTATAAGTTCGTCATGTGGCAGTATTCCTCCGAGGGAAAAGTAGACGGAATAGAGGGAAACGTGGATCTGAACATGTATTTCGGAGCATAATATATATAAAATGAAAGGACGTGCAGATAATGAAATTAGCAGAGCTTTTTAAACAGGGCAGACCGGTATTTTCCTTTGAGGTATTTCCTCCAAAGCGCGATAAACCCATAGATACCATATACTCAACTCTGGAGGCGCTTAAGGACCTTAAGCCGGACTTCATCAGCGTCACCTACGGCGCTTCGGGAAGCCTTGCGGATAATTCCACATGCGAGATAGCTTCCGCCATAAAGCATAAGTACGGAATGGAATCGGCAGCTCACCTTACGTGCGTAAACTCCACCAGAGAAGAGGTGAAAGTGGTTTTGGAAAGGCTTAAAGCCGCGGGAGTCGAAAACATTCTGGCTCTGAGAGGGGATATTTCACCGGACGTTCCGCCGAAGGAAGAATTTCATCATGCCAGCGAGCTCATAGAGTACATAAAGTCCCTGGGCTATGACTTTGGGATTTCGGGAGCATGTTATCCGGAAGGACATCCTGACAGCGAAAGCCAGATAGACGACATAGTGAACCTGAAGAAGAAGGTGGACGCAGGAGCACAGCACCTTGTATCCCAGCTTTTCTTCGATAACAGCATGTTCTACGACTTTCTCGAGAAGGCCAGAATCGCCGGAATAGAAGTTCCTATTGAAGCGGGAATAATGCCTGTAACCAACAAAAAGCAGATAGAGAGAATGGTTTCCATGTGCGGAGCCAGCCTTCCGCCTAAATTTGCGAAGACCATGTCCAGATACGAGACCAGGCCGGAGGCTCTTAAGGATGCGGGAATCGCATATGCGGCGGAGCAGATAGTGGACCTGGTTTCACAGGGAGTTGACGGTATACATCTTTACACCATGAACAACCCTGAGGTGGCAAGGAGAATAAACGACAGCGTAAGATCCCTGTTTTAAAAATTCCGGGGAGAGTCGCGTTTTAAGAGGAGATGGAGTTTTGAACAGAATCAGTTCACTTTTTGGAGACAGAGAATTCATATTTCTGGACGGAGGACTGGGCACGATGATTCAGAATGCAGGCTTCACATCGGAGAAGCTGCCTGAAGAGCTCAACATAACCCATCCGGAGGTTATACGGAAAATACATAAGGCGTATATCGACGCAGGGTCAGACGTAATCTACACGGCAACTTTTGGCGTCAATGACTATAAGACAAAGGATTCAGCGTTTACGGCGGAGGAAATCATAAAAGCGGCCATAGAAAATGCCAGAGAAGCCGCAAAGGGGACGGATGTCAAAGTCGCCCTGGACATAGGGCCCTGCGGCAGGATGCTGGAGCCTAACGGAAATCTTCCCTTTGAAGAGGCATACCAGCTCTTTAAGGGACAGGTGACGTATGGCAAGGGAGCAGACCTCATAGTCATCGAGACTATGACCGACCTTTACGAGATGAAGGCGGCGCTTCTGGCGGCAAAGGAAAATTCAGATCTTCCTGTCATCTGCACCATGACCTTCGAGGAAAATAAGAGAACGTTTACGGGAACGTGTATTTCGTCAATGGCTCTGACCCTGGAAGCGCTGGGGGCAGACGCCATAGGGATAAACTGCTCTCTGGGCCCGGCGGAGTTTAAGCCTCTAATGGAGGAGTTGTCAAAGTGGACGACTCTGCCTATAGTATCAAAGGCCAATGCAGGACTGCCGGATCCTCTGACCGGAGAGTATGCCATTACTCCGGCAGAGTTTGCAGAGGCTGCCGCAGAGCTGGTTCCTTGCGGCGTAAAGCTTATAGGAGGCTGCTGCGGTACGAATCCGGAATTTATAAAGGCTTTGAAGGAAGCGTTCTCAGGAAGAAAGTACATGCCACAGAGGCCGGAAATTCCGGCGGCGGTATGCACCCCTGAAAAAACCGTAATCATAGACGGGCCGAGAGTCATAGGAGAGAGGATCAACCCTACGGGAAAAAAGAAGCTTAAGGAAGCATATCTCAATGGCGACATGGATTACGTCCTCTCCCAGGCTGTGTCTCAGACGGACGACGGAGCGGAGATTCTGGACGTTAACACCGGTGTTCCCGGGGCTGATGAAAAATCCGTAATGGTTCAGACCGTAAAGGCTTTGCAGGGGGTTACCGATGCGCCTCTTCAGATAGACTCGGGAGATCCGGAAACCATAGAAGCCGCCCTGAGAGTCTACAGCGGCAAGGCCATAGTGAATTCCGTAAACGGCAAAGAAAGCTCTCTGAGCTCCATCCTTCCCATAGTAAAGAAGTACGGAGCGGCTGTTGTGGGTCTTACTTTGGATGAGGACGGAATACCGAAGACGGCGGAAAAGCGCATAGAGATTGCGAAGAGGATAAGGGACAGAGCCGTCATGGAAGGAATACCGGAAAGGGATATATACATCGACTGTCTTACCCTTACGGCGGCGGCAGAGCAGGAAAATGCGGCTAATACCCTTAAGGCGCTGCGGTACGTAAAGGAGGAGATGGGCCTTAAAACGGTTCTCGGCGTGTCCAACATTTCCTTCGGGCTTCCGAGACGTCCTCTCATAAACCACAACTTCCTCCAGATGGCCCTGGCATCGGGTCTGGATCTTCCCATCATGAATCCTTCTTCAAAGGAGATGATGGAGGCGGTAGACGTTTACCGTGTCATATATAACCTGGATAAAGGCGCGGCGGAATACATAAGAAAATACGCCGAAGAGGAGAGTCAGCCTGCGCCTTCCGCCGCGGAAAAAAAGACTTCAACTGATGAACAGTCCATCGAATACGCTATCACAAACGGACTTAAAGGCGAAGCGCGAAAGCTTACGGCGGAGTTTCTTAAGGCTATGGAGCCGTCAGATGTAATAAACTCCATACTTATCCCCGTTCTCGACAGGACGGGAGACAGATTCGAGAAGGGAAAGATATTCATCCCTCAGCTTATGCTGGCCGCAACTACTGCTCAGGAAGCTTTCGATGTGGTGAAGAAAGCCATAGAAGCGACAGGAACCGGGGAAAAAGCGTCGGGAACCATCGTAATAGCTACAGTTAAAGGCGATATTCACGATATAGGAAAGAATATCGTGAAAGTTATCCTTGAAAACTACGGCTACGACATAGTGGACCTGGGAAAGGATGTGGCCCCGGACGTTATTTCAAAGGCTGTAGCTGATAGCGGCGCAAAGCTCCTCGGTCTTTCAGCTCTCATGACCACCACTCTTCCGTCCATGGAGGAAACCATAAAGGTAGTAAGGGAAACCAGCCCTGAATGCAGGATCATGGCAGGGGGTGCTGTCCTCACCGAAGATTACGCCATGAAGATAGGCGCCGATTACTACGTAAAAGATGCAAAGGAATCGGCAGACCGGGCCCGTGAGGTATTCGGCCTATGAGCGGAATGTCAGACGGCGGAGGAAGGGGAAAGGTCGTAACGGGAACCCTTCTCACCATAACATCAGCTCTCATATTCGGACTGACTCCCATGATGAATACGGCGACCTATGACATGGGCGGAAGCCCTATGACCATGACATTTTACAGAAGCTTCATAGCTTTTCCCATAATACTGGTAATACTGAAAGTGCGAAAGGTTCCTGTTGGAATTTCCATAAGGGAGGCAGGAGAGCTGGCCCTTACGTCCATATTCAACATCGCGACTTCCATGCTGCTCTTCAGCTCCTACGCCTACATTGGCGTGGGAATGGGAACGACCCTTCACTTTCTGTATCCGGTATTTACCATCATACTGGGGTACCTGCTTTTTCGCGACAGGCTGGGAAAGGTGAAGATACTGTCTCTCATAATGGCTACGGCGGGAATGGTCATGGCAACGGGAAGTTCGGGATTCAACATAACCGGCGTTGCCATAGCCGCAGCATCGGGGCTTACCTATGCAGGGTATCTGCTGGCTCTTGAAAAGACTTCCATAGGTAAAATGGATAACATGAAGGCAATGCTTTATATCTGCATATTCTCCAGCATTTTCACTCTGGTATGCGACGTGTTTGCAAGGGATATAGCCTTCATACTGCCTGCAAAGGCAATGCTTTATACGGTAATATTTGCCGTCCTGAATTCCTGCATAGCCCACGTCATACTCATAAAGGGAGTGAAGTACATAGGAGCAGGAAACGCCTCCATATACAGCATGTTCGAACCTGTCTCCAGCGTCATAGGAGGAATGGTCATACTGGGGGAGAGCATAACTCCTTTAAAGACCTTAAGCTGCGTGATAATATTTACGGCCGTACTTATCCCGGCAGTAAGCGATATAAGGAGTCCGGGACGGCTTCAGGAAGAAAGAAAATGAAAATCACATCTTGCAATGGAAGGAAATCCGGTGTATACTATTAGTCGCGAATTTACAACAGTTATTGCTGAATTTTGAAGAAAAGTGGGGTAAAAATAATGGCAAATATTAAATCCGCAAAGAAAAGAATCAGTGTGATTAACCGTAAGACTGCAAGAAACAGAAGAGTAAAGGGCCACGTTAAGTCCGTTCTTAAGGATTTTGACGCAGCTATCACAGCAGAGGATTTCGCCAAGGCTGACGAGACTTTCAGACTTGCAGAGAAGAAGCTTATGCAGGCTGCCGCTAAGGGCACCATAAATAAGTATGCAGCTTCCAGAAAGGTTTCCAGACTGGCAAAAAGATTAAACGCAGCTAAGGCAGCAAAATAATCTCACCCGTCCCCACAGGTGTATAAGTTAAATACACAACCAAATTAAGAAAAAACGATGGCGCGTGTCTCCCATCGTTTTTTTATTGCTAACAGAGGCCGATTAAGATAAAATATAATGATGAGGGAAAAAGCCCCTCGCGCAGATTTTGTTTAAACGAGGTAAAGATGAATTATCAGGATTACATAAGAAATTTCAGCATCATAGCACATATAGACCACGGAAAGTCAACGCTGGCCGACAGAATCATAGAGAACACCGGGCTGGTAGCTCACAGGGATATGAAGGAGCAATTTCTCGACAACATGGATCTGGAAAGGGAGAGAGGCATAACCATAAAGCTTCAGACCACCAGACTGGTATATAAGGCCAAGGACGGAAACGAATACATCTTCAACCTTATCGACACGCCGGGTCACGTGGACTTTAACTACGAGGTATCCAGAAGCCTTGCAGCCTGCGAGGGAGCGGTGCTGGTAGTGGATTCAACCCAGGGAGTGGAGGCTCAGACCATGGCAAACGTCTACCTTGCGCTGGAGGAGGATCTTGAGATCCTGCCGTGCCTTAACAAGATAGATCTTGCAAGCTCACGTCCCGATGAGACAAAGGAAGAAATCGAGGAGATGATAGGAATCGACGCGTCGGATGCTCCGCTGGTTTCCGCAAAGGAAGGCATAGGAATAGACGACCTTCTGGAAGCTATCGTGGAGAAGATTCCGGCTCCCAAGGGAGATGCAGACGGAAAGCTTAAGGCTCTCATATTCGATTCGGTCTATGACAACTATAAGGGAGTGGTAATCTTTGCGCGGATCTTCGACGGCCAGGTGAAGGTGGGAGACACCATCAGGCTGATGAACACGAAGAAGAAGTACGAGGTTACGGAGGTGGGAGTCATGGCTCCGAACCACGTACCGACAAAGTTTCTGAGAGCAGGAGAGGTAGGTTACATCTGCGCCAGCATAAAGCAGGTAAAGGACGCCAGGGTGGGGGATACCATTACTCTGGATAACGATCCTGCCGAGGAGAGTCTTCCGGGATATAAGAAGGTTCAGTCCATGGTGTACTGCGGAATTTATCCTGCGGAAGGAGAGAAGTACGAAAGCGTAAAGGATGCTCTGGAAAAGCTTCAGGTAAACGACGCGGCTTTCATATTCGAGCCGGAAACGTCTACGGCCCTGGGCTTTGGATTCAGGTGCGGATTCCTTGGGCTTCTTCACATGGAAATAATAGTTGAAAGGCTTGAAAGGGAGTTTGACCTTGCCGTGGTCACAACCTCTCCAAGCGTAGTCTACAGAGTTGTAAAGACGGACGGCACAGTGGAGATGATACAGAATCCTACCAATCTGCCCCCTGCTGCGGAGATTTCAAGGATAGAAGAGCCTATGGTAAAGGCTGACATAATGATTCCGAAAGAATACGTAGGTTCCGTAATGGAACTCTGCCAGGAGAGAAGAGGCAGAATGCTTCACATGGAGTACATAACGGAAAACCGGGTTCAGCTTCACTACGATATGCCTTTAAACGAGGTAATATACGACTTCTTCGATGCCCTTAAATCCAAGACCAGAGGCTACGGCTCTCTCGATTACGAGTTTGACAGGTATGAAAAGTCAAATCTGGTTAAGCTTGACGTTCTATTAAACAAAGAGCTCATAGACGCCTTCTCCATGATAGTCCACGAATCAAAGGCCTATGCAAGGGGACGTTTCGTCTGCGAAAAGCTTAAGGAGATTATTCCTATGCACCAGTTCGAGGTCCCTATTCAGGCGGCTATCGGACAGAAAGTCATCGCAAGGGAGACGGTGAGAGCCTACAGGAAGGACGTAATAGCCAAGTGCTACGGCGGCGACATATCAAGAAAGAAAAAGCTTCTGGAAAAGCAGAAGGAAGGAAAGAAGCGTATGCGCCAGTTCGGCAAGGTGGAGGTTCCTCAGGAGGCCTTTACGGCAGTGCTGCGCTACGACGATAATAAATAGAGGCGGCTTTATGAAAAAACCTCTGGGGCTTTATATTCACATACCTTTCTGCGCCGCAAAATGCCCGTACTGCGGGTTTTACTCAAAGGCTCCGGCAGCCGGTGAGCACGCAGAAAAGACGGCTGAGATAAGGCGTAATTATGTAAGAAGAATAATAGCCGATATAAAGGCAGCAGGAGAAAAATATGGCGAAGGAAGAGCCGTCGACACCGTTTACATAGGAGGGGGAACTCCGTCAATTCTTGAACCGGAACTCATCGGAGAAATCCTTGAAACCGCACGGAAAAGCTTTTCGGTTGCTTCGGATGCGGAAATTTCCATGGAGGTAAACCCGGGCACTGTGACATGGGAAAAGCTGAGGACCTACAGGAGAGCGGGAGTAAACAGGCTTTCCATAGGGTGCCAGTCCCTTGACGACAAAGTGCTTAAGAATCTGGGGCGAATCCATACGGCTGCTCAGTTTAGGGAAACCTTTAGCCTCGCCAGGGAAGCGGGATTTAAAAACATCAGCTGTGATCTCATGTTTTCCGTTCCCGGCTGCACCATGGAAACCTGGCGAAATACAGTGAGAGAACTTACGGAGATGGCTCCCGAGCACATATCCTTTTACAGCCTTCAGATAGAGGAGGGCACCGTATTTTACGACAGGTATAAGAGAGGCGATTTTGACGAAACCCCTGACGAAGCTGACAGAGCCATGTACCACGAGGCCATTTCCATGCTGAAGGACGCAGGATATTCCCAGTACGAAATTTCAAGTGCGGCAAGGGAAGGTTTTCAGTGCAGACATAACATAAAATACTGGACCCTGGCGGAGTACATAGGAATAGGGGATTCTGCAAGCTCGTACATAGACGGAAAACGCATAACAAACCCGCCGTTTTACGAATATCACGAAAACACTGCGGCTGACGATATGATCGAGTACGTGTTTACAGGCCTAAGGATGAACGCCGGAATAGGTTTGGATGATTTTAGAAAAAGGTTCGGCTGCGGCCTCTTTGAGGCGTTTCCCGAAGGAAAAAGAGAGCTTGCGCCCTTTGTCAGAGAGAAAGATGTCCTAATCGAAGGCGGGAGACTTAAGATAACCGAAAAAGGTTTTGATATATCCAATAAGATCATGGCGATTTTCGTTTAACCGTGGAGGAGAGGGAGAAACCATGAAAAAGTACATAATGGCACTTGACCAGGGCACCAGCAGTTCCCGGTGCATAATATACGACAGGGCAGGAAGGCAGGTAAGCTCGGCTCAGAAGGAGTTCACCCAGATATTCCCGAAAGAGGGATGGGTGGAACACGACCCGGAGGAGATATGGAGTTCTCAGGTAAGCGTTTGCTACGAGGCTCTCATAAAGGCTGCGGCCACCTGGCATAATATCGAGGCTATAGGAATCACCAACCAGAGAGAGACTACCATAGTCTGGGACAGAAATACGGGAGAACCTGTGTATAACGCCATAGTGTGGCAGTGCAGGAGGACGGCAGATTACTGCAGGAGCCTTGAAGAGGCAGGCCTTGCGGACAAGATAAAGGAAAAGACAGGGCTTCTCATAGACCCTTACTTCAGCGCCACCAAAATCCGCTGGATACTGGAAAACGTGGAAGGGGCAAGGGAAAGAGCGGAGAGAGGAGAGCTTCTCTTCGGAACGGTGGAGACGTGGCTCATATGGAAGATGACAAAGGGAAGAGTTCACGCCACCGACTACTCCAACGCGTCGAGAACCATGATGTTCAACATCCACGAGCTCAAGTGGGATGATGAGCTTCTGGATATATACGGAATTCCAAAATCCATGTTGCCGGAGGTAAAGCCTTCCAGCGGTTTTTACGGCGAGACGGAAAGCGATCTGTTTGCAGGTTCAATTCCCATCGCAGGCGCCGCGGGAGATCAGCAGGCTGCTCTCTTCGGCCAGATGTGCTTCGACGAGGGAATGGCAAAGAGCACTTACGGGACGGGCTGCTTTCTTCTCATGAACACGGGGGAAAAGCCTGTAACGTCTAAAAACGGACTTCTTACCACAGTGGCATGGGGTCTTGACGGCAAAGTGAGCTATGCCCTGGAGGGCTCCGTTTTCGTGTGCGGAGCTGTCATCCAGTGGCTGAGAGACGAGCTTGGAATAATATCGTCTGCGGCGGAAAGCGAAAGCCTTGCAGAAGCAGTAAGTGATAACGGCGGAGTTTATCTGGTTCCGGCCTTTGCGGGGCTTGGCGCGCCGTACTGGGACCCGGGCGCAAGGGGAATCCTGACGGGACTTACAAGAGGAAGCAGCAGAAACCACATCGTGAGAGCGGCCCTCGAGTCCATGGCGTACCAGTGCTACGACCTGCTTAAGGCCATGGAATCGGATCTTGGAAGAAATCTCACCGGTCTCAGGGTGGACGGAGGAGCGTGCGCCAACGGTTTCCTCATGCAGTTTCAGGCTGACATTTTAAATACCGCCGTATACAGGCCGGAAATAATAGAGACCACGTCCCTCGGAGCAGCGTACCTCGCGGGTCTTGCTTCGGGATACTGGAAGAATACGGAGGATTTGAAGGACAACGTGGGCCCTGCCGAGGTCTTTGAGCCTTCCATGGACGAAGAGAAGCAGGAAAAGCTCATAAAGGGCTGGCACAAGGCCGTGGGAAGGTGCAGGAGCCTTTAGAAGAAGGATAGCGCCAATTAAGGCGACGGGGAATATTTAACAGGAGAGAATTTTGGCATATAACAGAGGAAGAAGCAGCAGAAGATACGACGTAATATACATGCTGTTTGCCCTGGTGCTGGGCATGTTCATGGCGTGGGTGACAGGAGATATAGGGGGAAGGGGACTCATCGGAAACGTCCTCATCCATTACGGTATATGGCTCTTTGCAGGGTCGCTTCTCGCTTTTTACGCAGGAGACACCCCTAAGGGGGCATTATCGCCATTTGCCTGTTACTTCGGAGGAGTGCTGGCATACACCGCATACATATACCTTGCGGGAGGAGACGGCAGCCTTAGACTTTTCGTCTACAGACTCATACTGTGCGCCATAGGAGCAATACTTGGCGCGGCTTCCCATAACGCCCGCCAAAAGGAATGGGTCGGGGGAATATGCGCGGCCATAGCGCCGTCTCTGATGATAGCGGAAGGGTATCCGGCCCTTTACAGCAGGTCTTACGCGCTTATACTGGAGCTCATACTGGCTGCGGCCTTATATCTCGTCCTCGCAAGGGGAAAAGACAGAAGGCTTATGGGTCTTCCTTTCGTGATAATCTTCTCATTTGCTCTCATATATTTTGACGCTTTTAACAGGATATTCGGAGGATGGATATGAGCAGATTCTTTGTAAAGGAAACGGATATAGGGGATTCTGAAATCGTCATAACGGACTCCGGCGACCTTAAGCATATGAAAAAGGTTCTGCGTCTCAAAGCGGGAGAGGAGGTGGAAGTTTCCGATTCCGCAAAGTGGGAGTACAGAGCCGTTATAGAGGATATAGGCGAGGATTCCGCCCTTTTACGCATAGTGGATAAGCAGGCCTTTGCCAGGGAGCCGTCGGTTCACGTAACCCTCTTTCAGGGTGTTCCAAAGGCTTCAAAGATGGACGAAATAGTTCAGAAGTGTACGGAGCTGGGCGTGTCTGCCATTTATCCTGTTTTCATGGACAGAACCGTGGTGGTGGAAAAGGACGGATTCCATAAGAAAATCGCCAGATGGCAGAAAATAGCCGCAGAATCGGTCAAACAGTGCAGGCGGGGAAAAGTACCTGAAGTGGGAGATAGACTGTCGTTTAAAGAGATGATGCCCTGCCTAAAGGATTTCGACCTGGTGCTCTTTCCATACGAAAACGAGACGGGAAGAACAATTAAAGACGCTTTGCGGGAAGCTCAGACAAAGGCTGCAAAGCCTGAAAGGATAGCCGTTATCATCGGTCCCGAAGGAGGATTTTCGGACTCGGAAGCCGATGCACTAAAGGCTGTAGGGGCAGACTGCGTTTCCCTGGGGAAGACCATACTGAGGACTGAGACGGCAGGGCCTGCTGCTCTTGCGATGATAATGTACGAACTTGAACTTTAGAAGGGAAAAGAGAATTTGAAAGTAGCTTTTTATACTCTCGGCTGCAAGGTAAACCAGTATGAGACCGAAGCGCTGAAAGAAGAATTCAGCCGGGCCGGATATGAAGTCGCAGGCGAAGACGATGCCGCAGACATATACATCATAAACACCTGCACCGTAACGAACCTGGCTGACCGCAAGTCCCGCCAGTACATAAGGCGGATGAAGCGGCGCTCTCCTGCGGCAGTTATCGCCGTAACAGGCTGCTACGCTCAGACAAAGCCTGATGAAGTGTCATCCATCGAAGGCGTAGACATAGTCCTGGGAAACGGAGAAAAGAATCAGCTCAGAAAATATATAGAAGATTTCATCGGCAAAAACGAAGGTGAAGAAAAGGTATGCTCTGCCGGAAGTCCATTAACATGCAGTAATCAGACTAACAGGCATAAGACATGCGAGGTGACGCCGTATAAGGAGCTCACCGAATATAAATCGTCAGGCATCATCACTTCCATGGAATCAAGAACCCGCGCCTACATAAAGATAGAAGAAGGGTGCAACAGGTTCTGCTCCTACTGCATGATACCGTATGCGCGAGGCCCCGTAAGAAGCCGCAATCCGGAGGAAATAATCTGCGAGGCGAAAACTCTCATAGATAAGGGCTTCAAGGAACTGATTCTGACCGGCATAAATACAGCTCTTTACGGAGCGGATGGAGCTGCGAAAGGTGAGACTGCGGAGAGTGTGCTTTTTGAGGGTGACGCAAGCACCGTGCCAGACTTAGGCGGAGACGTAAGCTCTGTATTTCTCGATGAGGGCGCAGGCTCCGTGCCTTTCAACGAGACCGCAAGTAGCGTGCCATGCTCCGACATAGAGCCCCTGATTAAAGCTCTTAACGACATTCCGGGTGATTTCAGAATCAGGCTCAGTTCGCTGGAGCCTACGGTCATAAACGCGGAATACGTAAAAGGACTTCTGAAATATGAAAAGCTATGCCACCACCTGCACCTTTCCATCCAGAGCGGGTCAGATGATGTGCTTAAAAAGATGAACAGACACTATACGGTAGAGGAGTACATGGACATAGTAAATGTGCTCAAGGACTTTGATCCGCTCTATGGTATAACTACCGATATTATAGCAGGTTTTCCGGGAGAAACCGAGGCGGCTTTCGGCGAGACCCTCGCCGCAGTGGACGCGGCAGGTTTCTGCCGCGTCCACTGCTTCCGCTACTCGAAGAGGAGCGGGACGAAAGCCGCTGAGATGGATGGCCAGATACCGGGAAATGTTAAAAACGAAAGACTGGAAAGGCTTGCAAGGAAGGCAGGTGAAGCGGCATCTGCGTTTTATGAAAAGTGCAGCGGCAGCGTAAGGCAGGTTTTGTTCGAAGAAAGAACAGAAGAAGGACTGCTTACCGGCTATTCGGATAACTACGTCAGAGTTTATGCGGAAGGCGGCGATGAGCTGTTAAACGGCTTTGCCGGCGTAAGACTTTTGCATGAATATAGAGATGGAATGAAAGGAGAGATAGCATATGAGTGATTGCGTATTTTGCGGTATCGCAGGACATGAAATTCCTTCAAACATCGCCTACGAAGACGATAAGATTATCGCATTTCACGATCTGGATCCTCAGGCTCCCGTTCACGTTCTCGTAATTCCTAAAAAACACATCGCATCCCTAGACGATGTGACAGAGGAGGACAGGGAACTCTTAGGCTACATCATGTTCAAAATCCATGAAATTGCAGCCGATCTGGGACTTGAGAACGGTTACAGAGTAGTGAGCAACAACGGTGAGGATGCTTTTCAGACTGTAAAGCATCTGCATTTCCACATTCTCGGAAAGAGAAAGCTCACCTGGCCACCGGGCTAAAGAGAAGCCGTTGGTTTCCTTTTTGCGAAATCGCTATATACCATGAAATGCAGTATCGGATCATCACAGCATGTCTTTGCGCAGCCGGGTGGTCCGATTTGTTTTATGTGTATATGGTGAATGTAGATGGTGACAGAATTAAGTTTTGCCGTTGGTTTCCAGCTGGTTTCAAGCCATCGTACTCGGATTTTATACCCAGAGAAGAAAATACGAGTACGGAAAGACTCGGAATCAGCATCTACGATATAAAATAGTACCATCGATACAAGCTAAAGAAGGCATTCAGTGGTACTGACAGCAGCATTTTTGCCAAAATAGTAGCACTTTCGTGCTCGTAAGTCATGAAAAAACAGCGGAATCCTACCACAGGGTACTTATCGTAAAATATTATAGAGCCGCTACTTATAGAGATACTAATGCTATCGGGCAAGCGCCCGCCAATGGTAAATATTGACACGGAATTTAATAAAAAAGTTGTTGACTTACGGGCAGTGTTTTGGTAATATATTTCTTGCGGTGATTAAAATCTGGTAACATGGCGGTGTAGCTTAGTTGGCTAGAGCGTCCGGTTCATACCCGGAAGGTCGGTGGTTCGACTCCACTCGCCGCTACCATTTTTGGGCGTTTAGCTCAGCTGGGAGAGCATCTGCCTTACAAGCAGAGGGTCATAGGTTCGAGCCCTATAACGCCCACCATTTTTTTCACCCATTATGCGGCCTGGTAGTTCAGTTGGTTAGAATGCCAGCCTGTCACGCTGGAGGTCGACGGTTCGAGCCCGTTCCAGGTCGCCAATTTCAATAAAGCGCATGCTGGCGTGGCTCAACGGTAGAGCAGCTGATTTGTAATCAGCAGGTTGGGGGTTCGATTCCCTCCGCCAGCTCCAGAAATAATAAAATAATGCCTGCCGGTGCGTACCCGGCATCAGGTAAAATAACAGGACTAGATTTGGAAAAACTACTTCGAGGGATTCCCGAGTGGCCAAAGGGGGCGGACTGTAAATCCGTTAGCTGAGCTTTCGATGGTTCGAATCCATCTCCCTCGACCAATTTTCTAAATCATGTGCGGAAGTGGCTCAGGGGTAGAGCATCGCCTTGCCAAGGCGAGGGTCGCGAGTTCGAATCTCGTCTTCCGCTCCAATTATGCGGATGTAGTTCAATGGTAGAACCTCAGCCTTCCAAGCTGATGGCGTGAGTTCGATTCTCATCATCCGCTCCATTTTTTCAAATTTAGTGTGGGCTCATAGCTCAGCTGGATAGAGCAACGGCCTTCTAAGCCGTGTGTCCGGGGTTCGAATCCCTGTGGGCTCACCAATTTTACTTGATGACAGTGGGGTATCGCCAAGTGGTAAGGCAACGGACTTTGACTCCGTCATTCGTAGGTTCGAGTCCTGCTACCCCAGCCAGAGGAGTTTATTTGACCCATTAGCTCAGTCGGCAGAGCACTTGACTTTTAATCAAGGTGTCCGGAGTTCGAATCTCCGATGGGTCACCATTTACATAAATTAACCATCGGGGAGAGGTGTCCGAGTGGTTTAAGGAGCTGGTCTTGAAAACCAGTGATTCCGAAAGGGACCGTGGGTTCGAATCCCACCCTCTCCGCCAGGATACTCTCACTCATATCGCATACCGCAAGCCTTGGAGAAGTACTCAAGTGGCTGAAGAGGACGGTTTGCTAAACCGTTAGGGTTCGTTATTAGGGCCGCATGGGTTCGAATCCCATCTTCTCCGCCATTTTATCTAGGGGTATAGCTCAGTTGGTAGAGCAGTGGTCTCCAAAACCACGTGCCGTGGGTTCGAATCCTACTGCCCCTGCCAATTTTACTAAAATATTATATCGGGGTGTAGCGCAGTTTGGTAGCGCAACTGGTTTGGGACCAGTGGGCCGCGGGTTCAAATCCTGCCACCCCGACCATTAACATTAATAGGGGCCATTAGCTCAGTTGGTCAGAGCGTCCGGCTCATAACCGGCAGGTCCTGGGTTCAAGTCCCCGATGGCCCACCATTTAATTTAATACCTTTTGCCCAGATAGCTCAGTAGGTAGAGCAGGGGACTGAAAATCCCCGTGTCCTTGGTTCAATTCCGAGTCTGGGCACCACTTGTAAAGGACGTCCGTTGCCAGCTTTTGCTCGACGGTCGTTTTTTCGTTTTTGGAAAAGGCTGGCGGAAGCAGGCTTTGACATTTCGGAAAAGAAAATTGCTCTTCTGGGTGCGCTGAAAGATGGCTATGAACCTACGGATAGGGAATATGTTATGAGCGTCATTCCTAAGACCTACCGGCTTAAAGCTTCGCAGGACTGCCCCGAGGCCGGATTGATACGTGCAGATATATGGGAGCGTGAGGAGTACCTGAAAAAGGGAAATTGCGAGTACGACATGCCGGAGCACTATACCGTGAAGGGAGAAAAGGTACGCTCAAAATCAGAGGTAACTATAGCGAATATGCTGTATGAAAAAGGCATCCCGTACAGGTATGAAGAGCAGCTCCAGCTTCGAAGCGGTAAGCTGGCCAGTCCTGATTTTACCGTTTACGTAAAAAGTGAGGGACGGACAAAGCTTCTGGAACACTGTGGGACGTTTTCTTCACATATGAAGACATGAACGGGAACATAGATACCCGCGTTATCGACCTGATGGTGGAAATTCACTTTAAATAGTGAGTGTTGCAGTGTTTCATGGAAAGGAGTGCCTGGCTGCAAGGCCCCCTCCATTGCCCTTAAAGAGGGGGTGTTATCGTAGTAAATCCGGTTTAGCCGATTTTACGCTAACGATTTCAGCGCAAAATCTGAAGAAATGGAAATCTTGCTATAAGTGCTTTCGCTTTAACATGTCAAAATGGGATGTTCGTTATCGTAAAAAAATCGATATCGAAGTTTATACGATGAAACGGTTATAGAAGAATATTTCGCACAGGGGAAATTGCGATGAAGGGAAAAAACTGGAAGCAAAAGGTGGAGCCTGAAGGCTGTAAATATGGGGTTTGAGGGGAAAAGCTGAAGTGAAAATGTGAGGGTTGAGCTGAAAACTGAAATGTAAACAGGGCCGCGGCATTAACGAAATAACGGTTAATGCTGCGGCCCCTCTGGACTCTTAATTCTTTTATAAGATATTTTTAGCCGAAGTATCTCTTCAGAAGGCCTTCGAATGCCTTTCCGTGTCTTGCTTCGTCTCTTGCCATTTCATGAACGGTGTCGTGGATAGCGTCCAGGTTAGCTGCCTTAGCTCTCTTTGCAAGGTCGAACTTGCCTGCGGTAGCGCCGTTCTCAGCATCGATTCTCATCTCCAGGTTCTTCTTGGTGCTGTCGGTTAATACTTCGCCGAGGAGTTCAGCAAACTTTGATGCATGCTCTGCTTCTTCGTAAGCTGCCTTTTCCCAGTAAAGTCCGATTTCAGGATATCCTTCTCTGTGAGCAACTCTTGCCATTGCAAGGTACATTCCTACTTCTGTGCACTCGCCTTCGAAGTTGGCTCTCAGGTCAGCCATGATGTCTTCGCTGGCGCCCTGAGCAACACCTACAACGTGCTCTGCGGCCCATTCTCTCTCGCCTTCCTGTGCCTTGAACTTCTCAGCTGGAGCCTTGCATACAGGACATGCTTCAGGCGGCTGATCTCCTTCATGTACGTATCCACAAACTGTGCAAACCCATTTCATAATAATTACCTCCTTTAAATTTAAAAAACATTTTTCGATTTCAACAATTACAAGCGGTGAACGAATCACGCACTATAGATAATATACCACATTAGGGTGATGAGAAACAGAAGTAATTTACTCTTCTGCCAAAATTCCTTTTTCTCTTAAGGAGTCGCATATAAGGTGAAATATCTCCTCGTCCGGGCAGCCTATTTTGTGAAAGTGAAGGCCTCCGGAAAGGACACTTAAAGGCTTGTCTGCGTCGCTTACCTTTTCCATGAAAAGCTTCACCTCATACCGGGACGAAATGCCCAGATGGCCTGTAAGCTGGCCGTATATGCCGTGGTCTACGCTGACGTCGATGACGGTGCCTCCGAAGTCCACTATGGTGTTAAGTTCCTCCTCAAGTCTGTCGCATCCGTGGCGACAGGCGATGACGGCGGTGAAAGGAAAGGCTTTTTTCTCAGCGCCCAGAAGGTATCCCCGCGCCGTCGCTTCTATCTTTTGTCCGGCGGCCCTGAGGACGCCGATATCTCCTACTATTATCTGTCTGCTTACTTTAAATTCTGAGGCCAGCTTTGATGCGCTGACAGGTATGGTGCTTTCTGCAAGCAGGGACAAAATCTGCTCTCTCCGCTCTCTGGTATCCATATTTACCTCCGACTTTCCTACCAGCGGATTATATCACACGATGCGGTAATTGACAATATCATTGACATATGTCAAGACATATGGTAACATACAATTCGTTCGGCGTATCAGATTAAGGGAAAAATCCGATAAGGAAAACGGAGGAAGAAAATATGGATGTACAGCTTGAAACAGGTAAAGGCTTCAGAGCATTCCTTGCCCGTAAGGATATAGAATTTTCGGCAAAGCGCTACCTTCAGGACGCGCTTTCTGCAATGGCTCTGGGACTGTTTGCGTCCCTTCTCACAGGACTCATTATTAAAACCATTGGAGAGCAGGCCGCGGTCTTTGCAGGAGAAAGCAGTCTTACCGATTTACTCGTTTCCACCGGGCAGAAGGCTATGGACTACATGGGAGCTGCTGTGGGAGTGGCAGTGGCATGGGGTTTAAAGTCTCCCCCTCTTGTCATGTTTACAAGTGCCGTTACCGGAATGCTGGGAGCGGATCTGGGAGGGCCGGGAGGTGCTTTCATAGCCGTTGCCATAGGCGCGGAGCTGGGAAAGGCCGTTTCAAAGGAAACGAAGATAGACATAATAGTTACGCCTATTACCACCATGGCGGCAGGAGGAGCGGCGGCAGCTCTTGCCGGGCCTGCCATAGGAAAGCTGATGACGGGACTGGGAAGCGTCATAATGACTGCAACGGAGTGGCAGCCTTTTGCTTTTGGAATAGTTATCTCAGTAATAGTGGGGCTGGTGCTGACGGCTCCCATATCCAGCGCGGCTCTCTGCATAATGCTGGATCTTTCAGGACTTGCAGCAGGCGCAGCAACCGCCGGCTGCTGCGCCCAGATGATAGGCTTTGCAGTAACCAGCTATAAGGACAACGGACTGGGTGGATCCTTTGCCATAGGAATCGGAACCTCCATGCTTCAGATTTCCAACATATTTAAAAATCCATGGATACTCCTTCCGCCTACCCTTGCCGCTGCTGTTACGGGGCCCATAGCGACGGTGGTTCTTACCATGACCAATAACGCCATGGGAGCAGGCATGGGAACGTCGGGACTTGTGGGCCAGATAGGAACCTTTACGGACATGGGATTTTCCGCGGATGTGGCCCTGAAGGTTGCAGCTGTCCAGTTCCTGCTTCCGGGAGTTCTTTCCCTCGTATTTGACAGAGGGCTCAGGAAAGCCGGAAAGATAAAGGACGGCGATTACAGACTTGAAATGTAGGATTAAAATGTAGTATAATTAACAAGTACTGCGGTGATTGGATAACAGTCACCGTTTTTTGAGATATAGGGGAATTTATGATTTGCAAGATTAAAAAGACAGCTCTAGCAGCGGCTTTGCTGATTCTGGCTCTGACCGTTACAGGCTGCACTACTTTTGATAATTTTAAGAACGCCTTCTTTGCGGACAGTTCGTCCGGGGACAAGGTGATAATAGGAGTTTTAGAGCCTCAGTCCGGAGAATACAGCGACAAGGGGAAAGCCGAAATCGAAGGAATAGAGCTTGCCCACGACATAAAGGGAGAAATCGGAGGAAAGGAAATCGAGCTCATATACGGGGACACACAGAGCAGCGTTTACGTTACGGAAAGCGTTGTCACCGACATGGTAAGCAAGAATCCGGACGTGGTCCTGGGAGCCTACGGCGATGCGGCCACCCTTACGGCAAGCAAAATCCTTGAAGAAGAGATGATTCCTGCCATAACCATATCGGCTACCAATCCGCTGATTACCCAGAACAGCGACTACTATTTCAGAATGAGCTTTACCGATTCCCTCCAGGGAGACGCTGTAGCCCAGTACGTAAAAGGCGCTCTGGGGCAGAGCAGCGCAGTTCTTCTCAGGGTGGACGGAGACGAGATATATAACGAGATAATCCGCCAGTTCAGGGACACGTTTGCCAGTCTTACGGGAAGCGAAGACAGCGTGATAACAGTAAGCGCCGCAATGGACAGGAAGAACTACGACGAGTATCTGGAAGCCATAGGAGAGTGCGGAGCCAAAGTCGTATTTGCGCCGATATCCCTTACGGATGCTGAAAAGATGTTTCAAAGTGCCGAAAAGCTGGGTATGTACGACTTGGAGTTCATAGGCCCTCTGTCATGGCACGGTGAGGAGCTTCAGAAGCTTCACGAGAAGTATCCGAAGCTTTCCATAAGCGTCGTGACCGATTACAGCGAGGCTGCTTCAGCGTCCTCGGATCAGGACGATTTTGTTACGGCCTACAGGGAGAAGTACGGAAAGGATCCGACAGAGGAAGCCGCCAGGGCATACGATGCGTACATGATAGCGGTGGAAGCCCTTGAAAGAAGCGGAGGACTGTCGGGAGAATACTTGAGAGACGAAATAGCGGCGACCAGGGACTACGACGGCGTGTCGGGGACGGTAACATTTAACGAGAGAGGCGAGGCGTCAAAGCCTGTAAGCATAGACAAATACAGCGGAGGACGGCTCATGACCGTGTTCAAGTCGGCAGCTGCAGCAGGAGAGATAGTGGAGGACCCTATCGCTGCCGCGGCAGGGGATGCGGCTTCGAAAGGTTAAACAGGGAATATTGCGGCTTTTAAGGAGCCGGGATAATATATACAATGTATTTTAAAGGAGAAAAAATCATGGAACAGAAAATAAGAGAAGCGCTTGATCAGATCAGACCGATTCTTCAGAGAGACGGAGGAGACCTGGAATTCGTAGAGATGACGGAGGATAACGTTGTAAGGGTAAGACTGCAGGGACACTGCGCAGGCTGCCCGGGAGCCACCATGACTCTCAAAGCCGTTATCGAAAAGATTCTCAAGGAGAACTTCCCTGAAGTCAAAGCTGTAGAGGCAGTTCAGTAAATCACATAACGGACGTTTTTTCGAGGGACGAAATGGAATATAAGGATTTAATTGAGAAAAATTTCGACGTTGAGGTGGAAGCCCTTCAAAGGATAGTTTCCATACGCAGCGTGGGAGAGCCTGAGGTGACTTCTGAAAGCGAGGTATATCCTTTCGGCGAAGGCGTTCAGAAGTGCTTTGAGGAAATCCTGAAGCTGGGAGAAGAGCTTGGATTCACGCCATATAACGCCGATAATTACGGCGGACACATAGAGTTCGGCGAAGGAGACGAGGTACTTGGAATACTGGGCCACCTTGACGTGGTGCCGGAAGGCACGGGCTGGAGCTTCGATCCGTACAGCGCAGCCGTTTCAGACGGCTACATCTACGGACGGGGAACCCAGGATGACAAGGGCCCTGTAATTGTAGCTCTCTTTGCCATGAAGGCCTTAAAGGATGCAGGCTTTGAGCCTGAAAGAAAGATAAGACTCATATTGGGCCTGGACGAGGAGACGGCGTGGAAGGGAATGTACTATTACCTGGACAAAGCCGGAGCTCCCGATTTCGGATTCACTCCCGACGCGGACTTTCCTGGACTTAATGGAGAGAAGGGCATAATGAGCTTTACCCTTGTGAAGAAGTTCGCGGAAAAGAAGCTTAACGGCCTTTCGCTGAGGAGCCTTTCGGGGGGCAGCGCATCCAACATGGTTGCAGAAGGCGCGAGAGCGGTGGTTATGTCTGGCGATGAGAAGGCATACGACGACATAAAGGCTCTGGCTGAAACGTACAGAAGCGAGACGAAGAGAAACCTTAGCGTAAAGCGGATGGGAAAGAGCCTTGAGATTACGGCAAAGGGAATTTCCGCTCACGGAGCTACGCCGGATGCCGGCCTTAACGCCATCTCCATAATCATGGACTTTCTGGGAAAGCTTAACTTTTCCGACGAGGAGGTAAACGACTACGTCGCATTCTACAACGATTACATCGGATTTGACGTTCACGGGGAAAGGTTCGGCTGCGCTTTTGAGGATGACAAGTCGGGAAAGCTGACCCTTAACGTGGGCATTGCAGAATTTGACAGAAAATCCATGAGCCTTACCATAAACGTCAGGTACCCGGTAACGTACACGGCCGAGCAGGTATACGAAGGCTTTGCTCATCTGGTGGAAAAGTACAACATGGGAATCGTCAAGGAAAAGGAGCAGGCGCCGATTTATATGGAGCCTGACAGCCCGATGATAACGACGCTGAGAGAAATCTACGCGGAGAATTCAGGAGATTACGAAAGCAGTCCGAAGGTCATAGGCGGCGGAACGTACGCAAGGTGCGCGGACAATATCATCGCCTTTGGCGCCCTTTTCCCGGGAGACGAGGACAGGATGCACCAGAAGGACGAGAGACTTTCCCTGAAGAGACTGAAGGACGCGACGAAAATCTATGCAGACGCCATATATAAGCTGGCGCAGAAGGATTTTCCCGTTCCGGGAAGGGAGTAGCCGGATATGAAGAACAGTTCAACTGCCAGAATGGCTAAGATGGCCATGATGGCGGCGGTTTCATGCGTACTGGTTCTGCTCATAAGGATACCGTTTACGCCGCTGCCGTTTCTGGTTTACGATCCGGCTGACATACCTATCTATATAACGACTTTTGCCATGGGACCGGGAGCCGGAGTCATACTCACCCTGGTGGTAAGCTTTATTCAGGCTTTCGTGCTGGGCGGCGACGGAGTTTACGGGTTTCTCATGCACGTTCTGGCTACGGCGGTGTTTGCCATAGTTGCAGGCTTCATGTACAAGCACAAAAAGACAAAGAAGGAAGCTGTCATGGCTCTCCTTTCGGGCCTTGTCGTCATGGTTTTAGTCATGTGCGTTGCAAACATATTCATAACGCCTATGTTCATGGGAACGCCGAGGGAGGCTGTAATAGAGCTTCTGCCTCTCATAGCTCTCTTTAACGTGCTCAAAGGCGGAATAAACGGAATCGTCACCTTCGTGGTGTATAAGCGGATTTCCGGTTTCCTGCACAGAGGAATATAAATGATAGAAAAGGTTATAAAAAACGAGGAGGACTGCCGCGATTTCGGGCTCGCTCTGGCCGAAAGGCTGAAGCCGGGAGACGTGGTGGCCCTCATCGGGGATCTGGGAGTGGGAAAGACCACTCTGACAAAATATATAGCTCAGGGGCTTGGCATCAGTGAAATGATAACAAGCCCTACTTTTACTGTTGTCTGCGAATACCGTTCGGGAAGGCTGCCCCTTTACCACATGGATGTATACCGCCTGGAAAATGCCGGAGACGTCTTTGAAAGCGGCATAGAGGAGTACATGGACGGAAAAGGCGTTTGCATAATCGAATGGGCGGACATGGTAGCCGAGATTCTGCCGGATGACACCATCTGCGTGTTCATGGAGTACGGCGAAAATGAAGGAGAAAGAATTTACAGATGCGCATTTTAAGCTTTGAAACTACGGGACAGCTGGGCTCGGCAGCCCTTACGGCAAGCGATGGAACCGTGAAGCAGCTTTTTACGACGGGAAGGATGGATCACCTTAAGGAGCTCACGCCTATGGCAAAAGAGCTTCTGGATGAAGAGGGAATTTCCCCCGCAGAACTCGATGCGGTGGCTGTTTCAAAAGGGCCGGGAAGCTTTACGGGAATCAGAATAGGCGTAACGTCTGCAAGGACTTTTGCTCAGGCATCGGGCAAAAAGTGCATAGCTGTATCTTCTTTGGATATATTCAGGCAGAAGGCCGGAGCTGACAGGAAGGTGGCAGTAATATTCAACGCCAGAAGAGGACAGGTTTACGGAGCGGTCTTCGGTAACGACGGAGGGGAAATACTGGCGCCGGGGCCTTACATGCTGACAGACGTTCTGGAAGCGGTTAAAGGTTTTGACGATGTCGTCTTCTTCGGGGACGGGACGGACGCATATGAAGAGGCCATGGAAGGCCAGAAGGTAGCAGACGTTTCCGAAAGGTATCAGACGGCTGAGATGGTTGCAAAAGAAGCGCTGCACCTTTTGGCGGAAGGAAAGACTTCGGACTACGAAAACGTCATGCCCGACTACATGAGGAGAGCGGAAGCGGAAGTGAAGCTGGAGGACGGAACCCTTCAGAAGATGAGGGAAGCCAAGCTTGCCAGGTTCAAACTGAGATAGACATGAAAGCGAGATTTGCAGAAGAAAGAGACCTTCCGGCTATGGCGGAAATAGAGAGAAGATGCTTTCACACCCCATGGTCAGAGGAAGTTCTGAGAGAAGATATGACGGGAAACCCCATGTCCGTGTACATAGTCCTCGACGCAGATGACGGTGAAGTTGCAGGATACATGAGCTTCTGGCAGATATTTGACGAGGGGCACATAAACAACGTGGCGGTGCTTCCCGAATACAGAAGGAGACACGGAGCATCGGAGCTTCTGGAATTTATGACAGCGGTTTCTGAGGAAAGGGGAATTTCGAGCCACACCCTGGAAGTCAGAGCGTCAAACGAAGGAGCCATAAGCCTTTACAGGAAGTTCGGCTTTGAAGAAGCCGGAGTGAGGCGGGGGTATTACGAGGATGACGGAGAAGACGCAATTATAATGTGGAGGAACCATGAAGGATAAAAGATTTCTTACCCTTGCAATTGAATCGAGCTGTGATGAAACGGCGGCGGCCGTCCTTTCGGGAGGAAGGGACGTTCTCTCTGACGTGGTTTCGTCCCAGATAGACATACATGAAAAATACGGCGGAGTGGTTCCGGAAATAGCATCGAGACACCACCTTACCGCAGTGAATTCCGTAATAGATGAAGCTCTCGCAAAAGCCGGCGTGACCCTTGACGACATATCCCTGGTAGGCGTGACCTGCGGGCCGGGCCTCGTGGGGTCTCTCGTCATAGGAATAGCTGCGGCAAAGGCCATAGCCATGGCGAAGAACATACCGCTGGTGGGAGTTAACCACATGTACGGCCACGTAAGCTCCAATTTCATACAGTATAAGGAGCTGGAGCCGCCGTTTTTGAGCCTCATAGTTTCAGGAGGCCACACAAACCTGGTCTACATGGAAAGCTACACATCGTGCAGGGTTTTAGGCTCCACCAGAGACGACGCAGCAGGGGAAGCCTACGACAAAGTGGCCAGAGTCATAGGCCTGGGGTATCCGGGAGGCCCTAAGATTGACAGACTTGCAAAGGAAGGAGATCCTGAGGCCATACACTTTAAGAGGGTGTACCTGGAAAAAGGAAGCTTCGATTTCAGCTTTTCCGGCATAAAGACAGGAGTTTTAAACTACGTCAATTCACAGAAACAGGCCGGACGGGATATAAACGCAGCCGACGTTGCCGCAGGCTTTCAGGAGGCTGTGGTGGAAGTTCTGGTGAACAAGGCCATGGAAGCGGCGGAGATGACGGGCAGCGATTCCATAGTAATAGCAGGGGGCGTTGCCGCAAACGACAGGCTCAGAAAGGAGCTTTCTTCCGCTTGTGACAGTAAGAACATAAAGCTGTATCTTCCTGAAAAGAGGCTATGCACCGACAACGCTTCCATGATAGGATGTGCGGCGTACTATAAGTATCAGGCACTGGGGGACGACGGGCTGTATCTGGACGCATATCCGTCGCTTCCGGTAGACGCTCAGATAAAAATTTCCGGGGATGGTGAGACTTCATGGTAGTCCTTTCGGCGACCGATTTAAGCAAGGTTTACGGAACCGACGTTATAATTGAAAAAGTGTCCTTTCACGTAAACGAAGGAGACCGCATAGGAATAGTGGGCGCAAACGGCGCGGGAAAATCCACACTCCTCAATATTCTCACCGGCGAGATGAATACGGACTCCGGAAGCTTTTTCCTGGCAAAGGACAGAAGGCTCGGCTACCTTAAGCAGAAGGATGACTTCAATCCCGACGGTACCGTAATAGAGGCGGTAAGCGGCATCTTCAGCCGGTTTTACCAGATGGAAGACGAGATGCACGCTTTGTCAGATGAAATAGCAAAGGCTTCGGAGGAGGGCCGGGACGCGGCGGCGGAGCTTTTGGAGCGTTTTGACCGCATCAGAATCGAGTACGAAAGGGCAGGAGGCTACAGCTACAAGAGCGAGATGCGGGGGATTCTCTCCAGCATGAGCTTCGGCCAGGAGTACATGGACAAGCCTGTGCACACTTTGTCGGGAGGAGAGAGGACGAGACTTTCCCTTGCGTGCCTTCTCATGGAAAAGCCGGACATACTCCTTCTGGACGAGCCGACGAACCACCTGGACATCTCTACATTGAGGTGGCTGGAGCAGTATCTTTCTTCTTATAAGGGCACGGTAATCATCGTGTCCCACGACAGATACTTCCTTGACCAGGTGGCAAAGAGGATTTTTGAGGTGGAAAATCACCATCTGACCTGCTACGAAGGTAACTATACCTACTACGCGGAGAAGAAGCGGGCGGACCGGGCGGCTCAGCTCAAGGCCTACAACAACCAGCAGGCCGAGATACGCCGTCAGGAGGACATGATAAGAAGGTATAAGGAAAGAGGCACGGAGAAGCTGGCAAAGCGTGCAGCATCAAGGGAGAAGCGCCTTGCCCATCTGGAGCGCCTGGAAAAGCCGGACAGCCTTCCCGGCAAAATGCGCCTTAACTTCCACGAAAAGTACGAGAGCGGAAAGGACGTTGTCTACGGAGAAAATCTGGGAAAGACATTCGGATTCGGCGAAGGTGCGAAACGGCTTTTCAAAAACGTCAGCTTTGATATAAAAAAGGGCGAGAGAATCTGCATAGTCGGCCCCAACGGAGTGGGAAAGACAACTCTTCTTCGCATGCTCATGGAGGAAGTGAAGCCGACGGAGGGATACCTTCGCATAGGCCACAACGTGGATTTCGGCTATTACGATCAGGGGCAGCAGCTCCTGAACCCGGATCTTACGGTCATGGACCAGGTCCACAACGATTATCGCCTTTACACCGACGGTGAAATCAGAGGCATCTTAGGCAGATTTCTCTTTAAGGACGATCAGGTGTTTATAAGGACGGGAGACCTTTCCGGCGGAGAGAAGGCGAGGCTTTCCCTTCTCAAGCTTATGATGTGCGGCTCCAACACTTTGATTCTCGACGAGCCGACAAACCACCTTGACATAGCCTCCAAGGAGGTGTTCGAGGAGGCCCTTTTGGATTTTCCGGGAACCGTAATCGCCGTTTCCCACGACAGATATTTTCTCAACCGTATTCCGACGAGAATCCTGGAGCTTACGCCGTCGGGAATGGTGGAATATCTGGGAAAGTGGGATTACTATGTGGAGAAAAAGGAAGAGCGAAGCGGCAGCGCCAAAGCTTCAGTCGCCGGCAGCGCCGGACAAAGCTCCTGCGGCGAAAAAGCGGGAAATCCGCCGAAACCGGGTGAAGCTCCAATGCAGAATCAAAACCTTTCCTCCGCAGAAGAGCGCGCCTTGAAGAAGCAGAAGGAAGCCGAGGAGCGCAGAGCCCAGCGGGAAAAGGAAAAGCTGGAAAAGCTCATCTCCGAAACAGAGGCCGAGATTTCGGAAAAGGAAGCCCTCATGTGCCGGCCGGAGACCCTGGCCGACCACAAAAAGCTTTCGGAGCTGGACGCCCAGGTCAGAGCGCTTAAGACAAAGCTTGACGAGGCGTACGAGAAGTGGATGGAGATGTAAGGGGGGAGGAACCCCGGGAGGAGATTATGAACAGAGCAGGAGTAATTAAAAATTCCGCGAAAGCCGCAATAGGACTGGGCGTATTCTCCTTCGGTCTGTATCTTACGATTATGGCGAGCATCGGGCTTGCGCCGTGGGACTGCCTATGTATGGGCCTGAGTATGAAAGCAGGTCTTACATACGGAAATATGTCTATTATCATAGCGGTTATAATTGTAGTCGTTGACATAGCGCTGAAAGAGAAGATAGGCATAGGAACGATTTTTGACGCCGTGCTGTGCGGGCTTTACGTGGACGGTTTTACGGCGCTGGACATTGTAGATGAACAGAGCAGTATGCTTTCGGGAATTGCCGTTATGATTGCAGGTCAGTTTACAATGGCCTTCGGGCAGTTTATCTATATGTCGGCGGGGCTCGGCTGTGGACCGAGGGACGCTCTTCTCGTAGCCATAGGAAAGAGACTCAGAAAAATGCCCATAGGAGCGGTAAACATCATTATCTACGCGGTAGTCCTCACCGCAGGGATACTCCTGGGGGGACCTGCGGGAGTAGGTACTGTCATAAGCGTATTCGGTATAGGAATAACCATGCAGATAGTTTTCGGGATACTTAAGTTCGAACCGAGAAACGTGACTCATATTGATATCGTCGAGGCGTTTAAGATTTTGAGAGAAGGAAGAAAATGAAGCGCAGCCGTAATTTCAGAGCCATACTTGCAGTCGGCCTTGTTGTTCTGACTGTTTTTACGGGCTACCTTGCCCATAGGGACAGCGAAGAAGCAAGGGTTAAACAGGTAGTGGAGAAGTATCGGAGCCAGGGTCCGCTTATCTACGGCGCTGACGACAGTTCTCCTCCGATGAGATTTATGGATTCCGACGGAGTCTATAAAGGCGTGGTGGTGGACTACATCAACCTTATCGCAATAGAGCTCGGTATAGAAATAGATACCAAACCGTATAAGTTCAGTGAAGGCCTTGGCGCGCTTGCAGAGGGAGAAACGGATATATGCGATATATTCAGCAATCCGGAGCGAAGCAAGGTGTTCGAGTGGTCCGATTCGATATATAACATCAGAACTGTTCTCACCGTAAACGAGGGAAGCGACATAAGTCTCGAAGATATCGACGGCCTTAAGGTGGCGACCCAGGAAGGCGATTATGCCAACTGGTACATGGAGACCAATCACCCTGACGCGGAGTTGATTTACGTTCACGATATAGGACAGGCTCTTGACTACCTTACGGCGGGACTGGTCGATGCGGTCATAGGAGATGAACCTGTCACGTCGTATTACATCAACAATAAAAATCTCCTGGGAAAGGTTAAAATACTGGATAAGGCCGTGTACGAAGAGGATGTTTATCTTGCCGTACCGAAAGACGAAGAAGATCTTCTCATCGCTCTTAACTACGCCATAGACAAAATAAAGTCGCGCGGGCAGCTGGAGAATATTCAGCAGAAGTGGTTTGGCATATCCACTCCTCTTACGGAAAATGTTTCTCACGGTTGGGTCAACTATCTTCTTGCCGGAATTACCATCGTAGCGGCGGTTTTTCTCTACAGAAAGATAGAGACGAAAACCCTGCGAAAGCTGGTGAGAGAAAGAACGGCGGAACTTGAAAAGAGCAACAGTGAGCTGGAGCGTATGTTCGATGAGATTCCGGAGAGCGTAATAGTAATAGACAAGGACAGACGGGTAACCAGCTATAACTACGCTGCCAGGGAGCTCGGAGGAGGCAGAGAGCCGGATAAGGCGGAGTACGGATACGTGACGAACGGCATCGATGACGGAAGCATTCGGGCTATTGTAGAGGAGACGTTTACGGGGCACAGGGACGGAGAAACCACGGTAAGTAGGGGAGGCAAGACGTATGAATGCCGCAGCTATTACATAGACGCAAAAAGCAGCGGCTTTGAAAGCGTTATGCTTACTGTCAAGGATGTTACCCTTGAGGTCGTGAAGAACAGTCAGATTCTGAGAACGTCGAAGATGATAGCGGTAGGACAGCTGGCAGGTGGAATGGCGCATCAGATAAGGAATCCTCTCGGAATAATAAGAACTCAAAGCTTTATCCTGCGCAGGAAGGGACTCGTGAGGGAGGAGGGACTTGCGTCCCTTGATTACATAGACGAGAACGTGAGCCGGGCCGAGAAGATTATCAGCAACGTTATGGATTTTTGGAGGATTTCCGGAACTGACGTGGAAAAGATAAACTTAAACGGCGCTTTTGAAAAGATAGCCGGACTCCTCGAGAGCAGAACAAGAAAGCTCGGAATAAAAATGATAATCAACGCTGACGAAGAAGTTGAAATATATTCAAATTCCGAATCAATTAAGCATATTTTTATGAATATACTCGAAAATGCCGTAGATGCTGTTGAAGGCAGAGAAAATCCGACGGTAGAGATAATACTTCGAAAAAGTGGGGAGAATGCGGAGATATTCATAAGGGATAACGGTATAGGCGTTAAGGAAGAAGATATAGACAGTCTTTTCAATCCGTTTTTCACAACGAAGCCTCAGGGAAAGGGAACAGGCCTCGGACTGTTCATAACGTACAGTGAGCTTGAAAACATCGGAGGAACTATCGATGTTTCCAGCGAGTACGGCGCCGGAACAACATTTAGAATTGAAATACCTGTTGGAGACGAACATGGACAAAAGGATTTACAAAATACTCATAGTTGACGATGAAAAGGACTTCAGGGACACCCTTAAGATGCTTTTTGATTATGAGGGATATGAAACAAAGTGCGTATCCTCCGGACGGGAGGCCCTTGACACTCTGAAAAACGAGCAGTTTTCCATAGTCGTCACCGATATGATGATGGACGGAATGGACGGGCTGGAGTTGCTTTCACAGATCAAAGCCCAGGGCCATGATGAGCTTGAAGTAATTCTTGCAACCGGTTACGGTAGCATTGAAACGGCCGTAGAAGCTATGAAAAAAGGAGCGTTCGGATATTTCATCAAAGGTCACGACCCTGACGAGCTGCTTCATGAACTTGAAAAGGCCATATCAGTCATAGAATCGAGAAACAGAAAGTACGATGATGAAAGCGATACGGAAGCTCTTGTAACAAGCGACAACCCTGCGATGAAGAAAGTGTGGGATCTGATAAGATCCGTGGCCGATTCGTCCGCGAGCGTGCTGATTACCGGTGAATCGGGAACGGGAAAGGAAATTGCGGCAGGCGAGATACACCGTCTCAGCTCGAGAAAGGCCATGCCTTTCGTCGCAGCAAACTGCCAGCAGTTTCCTCAGAACCTCATAGAGGCCGAGCTGTTCGGATATGAAAAGGGAGCGTTTACCGGAGCTGCGGAAAGGCGCATCGGAAGACTTGAGCAGGCAAACGGAGGAAGTCTCTTTCTCGACGAAATCGGGGATATGAGCCTTGAAGTACAGGTCAAGCTTCTCCGAGCCCTCGAAACTAAAAAATTTGAGAGGCTCGGCTCCGTCAAGACCATATCAACCAATGTCAGAATTATATCCGCCACAAATCAGAATCTTGAAAAGCTGATAGCTAAAAAGGCTTTCAGAGAAGATCTGCTGTACAGGATAAATACCATCGAGATAAAAATACCGCCGCTCAGAGATAGGAGGGAAGATATAAAGCCGCTGATAGACCTGTTTGTAAGAAGATTTTCCCGAGAAACCGGAAAAAAGAACCTGACCATAGAACCGGATACGATGAGATACCTGCTGCATTATGATTATCCGGGAAATATAAAGGAACTGAAAAATATCATAGAGAGAATGACCATTTTATCGGGAAACGATGGAGTACTTAAGCTTTCTTCCGATATGGGGAAGGCAGAGCCTGCGTTCAGACCAGTTGATGACGAAATTGCGCGCGCGGCGGAAGACGTGCCGTCATACAAGGACGCAAAGCGTGAATTTGAGACGGCTTATATAGAGTCCGTAATGACAAAATGTGAAGGGAACATTACAAAGGCTGCGGAAATGATGAATATAAGTAGGAGACAGCTCTACAACAAAATACACGAACTTGGTCTTGAACCGGATTTAAAATGAAGTGATCGGGGTTGATTTAATTGCTGTGAAGAAAATTTCACGATGAGAAGTTTTCTTCACAGCAATTTTTTTCTCATCGGGAAGAGAACACACCGAAACCGCTGAAAACAGCCGGATCATAAGCGCGCTTATGTGGCACGGGTTTTGCTATTCAAAAAAGTGGTAAGAAATTATCGATTTATTCTTATAATGGAGGTATCGTAATGGAAAATTCATTAGAAAAAAGAAAACTTGAATTTTACGGCGGAGAATGGGTATCCCTTTTACCGTTCGTAATCTTCCTGATTATGATCCTGATCACCACGTTTTTCTGGGGATCTATTTCTGACGGCGCCCTCTGGGTACCTGCTTTCCTCGCAATTTTGATTCCGTTCTTCTTTGCCAAGGATAAGAAATACTTTTCAGATGTGGTAATAGAAGGTATGGCAAGTAAAGAGGCTATCATACCTGCAGTCTGCTGGATTTTTGCCGGCGTATTTTCAAGAGTGCTCCGCTCTTCGGGACTGGCAGACGGCATCGCAGGGGTAGCCGCAGGTATGGGCGTAGGACCTACGACTTTTGCAGTAGTAACCTTTATCGCCGCGGCTGTTTTTGCTACAGCCTCCGGAACCGGATTCGGAACTATAGCCGCAGGCATGGGAGTTCTCTATCCTGCCGGCGTTGCTCTCGGTGGAAATCCTGCTCTTCTTGCAGGAGCAATCATCTCAGGCGCAGCCTTTGGCGATAACCTTGCTCCTATATCCGATACTACAATATGCTCCGCCACATCCCAGGGCGTAGACATTCCGGGCGTTGTAAGATCGCGTCTCAAGTATGCCATTGCAGCGGGACTTATAACCATAATAGCCATAATTATATATGGAAACGTTGTCGACCACGCCGGAACCGGTTCGGGAAGCGTATACGAATACGACCCTGCGACGCTGTTTATGCTTATTCCGGTAGTTCTTACGATTATCATAGCCATCAAATCTGGAGATATAATCATAGCTACAACCATAGGTACGATTCTCGGAATTATCACCGCATGGCTTGCAGGCCTCTTCGATATAGTTCAGATAGACCAGCCTGACGCGGCCGTACCTGCCGTATTATCCGTATACGGTGAAGGCCTTGACAGAACTGTAGGCGGCGTTATTTACGAAGGATTGTCCAGCATGATCCAGGTAATAATGCTTGCGTTGCTGCTTTTCGGCTCGATCAGCATAATGAGAAGAGGACAAGGAGATCAGCTCCTTCTCAGAGCTCTCGGCAAGATAGCAAGAACGCCTGCTTCGGCAGAAATCGTTATATCGCTTATGGTAATCATACTCTCCGGACTTATGGGACTTAACGCGCCGGCAATTCTGGCAGTGGGAGCATCTTTTGCAAAACCGCTTTCAAGGAAGTTCGGTATTTCCCCTTACAGAACCGCAAACCTTATGGACGCGCAGTCCAACACATTGGCATACGCGCTGCCTTGGGCTCCTGCAATGATATATACGTTGGGATTTGCGCAGGATTCCAATGCGCCTCTTACGGGTCTTGAGGTAATGCCTTGCGTATTCTACACTTACGGAATGTTTGCCGTAATGATGGTAACCATATTCTTCGGAATAGGCCGCCACGACTTCATGGACAAACTCAGCCCTGAGCAGAGAGCAGAGTACGAAAAGGAGTTTGAGGAAGCAAAATAGATTTTGATGATTTATCGTAAACTTAGGGTTATAGGAAAAAAAGTGTTGATAAAAACCGCTGTGGCTATTGAAATTTCAATAGCCACAGCGGTTTTAAGCTGTTTTTGAGAACTTACAGGGTGGACAAAAAGTATTGATATAATATCTGGAAATGGTTGAAATTTCAACGTGTATCAGCGATATATCTTCTTAAGAAAGAGCACTTTTGGAGGAAGATATATGAAACATGTAATTTGCCCTGTTTGTGGCGGCAATTGTGTTAGAAATGGTAAAACAAAATCCGGGTCTCAGAGGTGTACTTTTCACGCTTTTATAGACGAAATCGGGAAAAAACCATCGACGAATAATCAAATTGAAGGTGGAGTAAATGCGAGACTAAGAGAAACGCTGAGAAATCATAGGGTACATCAACAGAAAGCACTTCGTCATGGAGCCAGGACGATGCAACTGCGGCTTTACTTTTTGAAGAAAAAATATGTTTCAGGATAACGAATTTAAACCTTTTTCGAGCAAAAAATGAAAATAGGTATAAACAAACCCTCGAAATCTGAGATTTGTTATACCTATTTTGAAAATATCATCTAAGAAGGTTGAGATTTGCTATCTTTTTTTGCATTTTTTACGAAAATAGGAAAGCAATTATGTGATTTATCAGCCGTTATGCGAGTCAACATCGAGTCACGCACTTCAGCAGTGCTGCGCTGAGGCCTCACCTGATGCCCTAGTCAGAACCGGATCTTCTTGCTGCCGGCGCCGACATTCAGGGCGAAGCCGAGAGCTATCATGTTGGACAGTATGGACGAGCCGCCGTAGCTCATAAACGGCAGGGTTATGCCGGTTACAGGCATGAGTCCCATGGTCATGGCGATGTTTTCGAAAATCTGGAATGCGAACATGCCAAGGATTCCGGTGACGATGAGGGCTCCGTAAAAATCGGAGGCGTTGTGAACCACCTTCATGAGCCTGATTAGAAACAGGGTGTAGATGGCGATTATGGCAAGGCCGCCCAGAAATCCCAGCTCTTCGCCGATTACGGAGAAGATGAAATCGCTGGTCTGAACCGGTATGTAATCAAGCTCTTTCTGGGTTCCGTTAAAGAGTCCTTTGCCGAAGAAACCGCCGCTTCCGATGGCGACTTTTGACTGCCACACCTGATAGTTTCCCGGAAGATCCAGGTTATCAGGGTGAAGGAAAGCTTCTATTCTGTCTTTCTGGTAGTCAGCCATGAATATGTACGCCACAGGTATAACGGCGAGAACCAGGGCGAAGAACTTGGCAAAGACCTTGATTTCTATTCCGGCATAGAACACCATTACGACCCAGATGGCGGCAAATACCAGAGCGCTTCCAAGGTCCTCCTTAAGGACTATTACTATGATGGGCGCAGCAACCAGAGCCGACTTTAACAGTCCTTTGAAGTTATAGAGCTCGTCCTGATGGGTCTTGAAATATCCTGCGAGAATGAGGATGTACAGAATCTTTACTATCTCAGATGGCTGAACGGTGGTAAAGCCCAGGTCTATCCAGGCTCTGGAGCTGAACTGTTCGATGCCCAGGCCCGGTATGTAAACGGTGGCGAGCAGTATGAGCGAAAGGACGTAGAGCTGCTTTTCAAAGCCTTCAAAAAGTGTATAGTTTATCTTAAATATGATAAAAATGCACACGAGCCCCATGATGTAGGCCGCAATCTGAACGATGACGCTTCTGGAAAAAAAGCCGGTGCTGTCGACGGTGGTACTGCCTATCATCAGCACGCTTACGATGGCCAGAACCAGTATGGATGCGCACATCAGTTTATCTGTATCCCGGTTTAACGTAGAAAAATACTTCATCTCTTTTCCCTCTATCTTCTTGACACAAAGCTGATTTAAACATTATAATATATCTTGCGTAAAAATGGCAAGTTTTATTGAAAAATGAGTTTTGCCCTTGAAATATAAGAAAATTTAAAACGCAAGAAGGAGGTGCTTTAATGTCTCCAATAGCTGTAGTTGCAATTGCTGCGGCAACTCTTGTCGTGGGATTGCTTATCGGATATATATACAGAAAGAACGTAGGCGAAAAAACAATAGGAAGTGCAGAACAGAAAGCAAAAAACCTTATTTTAGATGCTGAAACTAAATCCGAGACTATTAAGAAAGAGATAACATTAGAAGCAAAAGAAGAAGCTCACCGCATGAGATCCGAAGCGGAGCGTGAGGTGAGGGAGAGAAGAAACGAGATCCAGCGTTCCGAGAGAAGGCTCATCCAGAAGGAGGAGTCCGTTGACAGAAAGCTGGAGAACATCGAGAAGAGAGAGGAAGGAATTTCCCGTACAGAAAAGGAGATTGCGGAAAAGAAGAAGGAGCTGGACAGCTTCCTGGAAAGACAGATTGAAGAACTGGAAAAGATTTCGGGACTAACTGCCGAGGAAGCCAAGGCCATACTTCTCGACGAGATTGAAAAGGACGTCAGACACGATGCTTCGGTTATGATTAAGGATATCGAATCGAAGGCAAAGGATGAAGCTGACAGAAAGGCAAAGGAAATAATCACCGGCGCTATTCAGAGATGCGCAGCGGATCACGTTGCAGAAAGCACCGTATCCGTTGTGGCCCTTCCTAACGACGAGATGAAGGGACGCATAATCGGACGCGAGGGAAGAAATATCAGAGCTATTGAAACCCTGACCGGGGTAGACCTTATAATCGACGATACGCCGGAGGCAGTTATAATTTCAGGCTTTGACCCTGTAAGAAGGGAAATAGCCAGAGTGGCTCTCGAGAAGCTTATCATGGACGGAAGAATCCATCCGGCCAGAATAGAGGAGATGGTAGAGAAAGCCACAAAGGAAGTAAACGGAATAATAAAGTCCGAAGGAGAGCAGGCTACGTTCGAAGTAGGAATCCACAACCTGCATCCTGAGCTTGTAAAGCTCCTGGGAAGGCTGAAGTACAGAACTTCCTACGGACAGAATGTGCTCAAGCATTCCATAGAGGTGGCTCATCTCGCTGGACTTATGGCAGGAGAGCTGGGACTTGACGTTAAGCTTGCAAAGAGAGCGGGACTTCTTCACGATATAGGAAAGGCTCTCGACCACGAATACGAAGGTACTCACGTGGATATCGGAATCCAGGTTCTGAAGAAGTATAAGGAATCTGAAGCCGTTATAAACGGCATGGCGGCTCACCACGGCGATTACGAGCCGAAGAGCATGGAAGCCGTGCTGATTGCGGCGGCAGACGCTCTTTCAGCAGCCAGACCGGGAGCCAGAAGAGAGACTCTGGACGCATACATAAAGCGTCTTGAGAAGCTTGAGGAAATAGCCAACACTACGCCGGGAGTCGACAAGTCCTTTGCAATTCAGGCAGGAAGAGAGATCAGAATCATCGCCAAGCCTGATGAAGTGGGCGATGACGGTATTGCTATGCTTGCGAGAGACATATCCAAGAAAATCGAATCCGAGCTTGAATATCCGGGACAGATAAAGGTAAATGTAGTGAGAGAAACCAGGGCAATAGATTACGCGAAATAGTAATTCGGCTCCCCATTTTTTGGGGAGCTGTTTATTGTTGAGGAGAGATTATGAACGAGAAACTGGCAGCGGACGCCGGACAGTCATTTTACAGGCGCATAGTAACGGTTGCAACACCTATAATCATTCAGAATGTAATCAGCACCAGCCTTAACCTTGCGGACACCATAATGATAGGAAGGCTGGGAGAAGCGGAGCTTGCAGGCTCGGGAGCGGCAAATCAGATATTCAGCATATTCTCCATACTGTGCTTCGGCATGTACAGCGGTGCTTCCGTTTTCGTGGCTCAGTTCTGGGGAGCCAGAGACCTTAAGAGCATAAGAAAGATACTCGGATTCGACATGAGTCTGGGACTTGCTACGGCTTTTGTGTTCCTTGGTGTAATACAGCTCTTTGCTCCGAACCTGATTGCACTCTTTGCCGACGACGGCGATGTCATAATGTACGGCGAGGACTACATAAGGCTTGTTTCATTTTCCTACATAGTGACGGCCATGACCTTTGCCATAAACTTCAACTCCAGAACCATACAGGTTTTAAAAGTACCTACGGTTATAAGCGCCTCGGCCGTTCTGGTAAACGTAATATTCAACTGGCTCCTCATATACGGAGTAGGGCCGTTTCCTGAGATGGGAGTGAAGGGAGCCGCCCTTGCGACGGTAATAGCAAGGTGCTGCGAGCTGGGATTTCAGATACTCTACATAGCATGCTGGAAGGAGCACCCTTTCCACACCTCCATAAAGAACCTGTTCTCGTGGGATCCGGGACTTTACAGGAGCATCCTGAGGCGTGCGGTTCCGGTAATCATAAGCGAAGGTGGATGGTCCCTGGGAGTTGCCATAGTGTTTGCGACCTACGGAAGGATAGGAGCTTCCGCCCTTGCCGTAGTTCAGGTAAGCAACGTGGTCTGCCAGATATGCCAAACTGCCTTCTTCGGATTCGGAAACGGTTCAGCTATACTCATAGGCGAGACCCTGGGCAAAGGCGACAAGGTTACGGCTCACGCATACACAAAGAAGATTTTAAGGCTCGGACTGGTGTTTACCGCCGTCATGGTGGTAATGATAATAGCTCTGAGACATCCGGTAGCCGTAATATACGACTTCAGCGAGGAGACCACCGAGCTGATGATGTCAACCATATTCGTATTTGCGTTTACGATGATACCGAGAATGTTTTCCTATCTAATTCAGTGCGGAATACTGAGAGCGGGAGGGGACACGTTCTTCTGCATGGTCATCGAGCTTACGAGCAATCTGGGAATAGAAGTCGCCATGGCTTATACGGGAGTCGTAATACTTGGCTGGCCGCTTCCATGGTGCGTAGCGCTGGCGTCGCTTGGCAATATCTTCAAGACAGTGACTGAATACGCAAGGTACAGGAGCAACAAGTGGATAAACATAGTTATAGACATAGACGAAGATGAGGTTAAGGAGTTATGTTAGCATATTTTGACAACAGCGCCACCACCAGACAGCTGGATTCAGTGACGGATACCATGGTGGAGGTGATGAAGGAATGCTGGGGGAACCCTTCGTCTCTTTACACCGCAGGCTTTGAGGCGGAAAAGATGGTAAAGGCCGCGAGAAAAACCGTGGCGGACTCCTTCGGCGCAGACCCTTCGGAAATAGTTTTCACATCCGGAGGAACGGAAGGGGATAACACGGCGATTCTGGAGACGGCGAGAGCCAGAAGGAGAGAGGGAAAGCACGTAATCACATCGGCGGTGGAGCATCCTGCGGTTCTTGAAAGCTGCAGAAGGCTTGAAGAGGACGGATACGACGTCACATACGTAGGAGTGGACAAAGACTGCAGAATAGATCCTGAGGAGATAGAAAATGCCATAAGGGAGGACACCGTTCTCATAACCGTTATGGCGGTAAACAACGAAACGGGAGCAGTTACAGACCTTAAGGCCGTAGACGCCGTGCGAAAGGACGCAGAGAAGAAGTACGGAAAAACCATAGCGTTTCATACGGACGCCGTTCAGGGCTACGGCAAGGTGAACCTTTCAGGCTGCAGGGCGGATTTGATTTCAGTAAGCGGCCATAAGATTCACGGCCCCAAGGGAGTCGGCGCTCTTTACATAAAGAAGGGAACGAAGATTGCACCTTTTGTCCTGGGCGGAGGACAGGAAAGAGGCATGCGCTCCGGAACGGAAAATACCCCTGGGATAGCGGGATTTGCCAAAGCCGTAGAAGAAATGGAGAAAAACAGGGAAAAGAACCTGGCGAAGATGGCCGAGCTTAAAGAGCGGGTTCTTGCAGGAATAAAGAGCGAAATCGACGACGTCAGGATAAACAGCCCTGAAAAAAGCGCGCCTTCCGTTCTCAACGTTTCCTTCCTCGGCACCAGAGGCGAAGTCCTCCTTCATACCCTGGAGCAGGACGGAATCAGCGTGTCCACAGGGTCTGCGTGCTCGTCCAACAAAAAAGGTCAGAGCCACGTCCTCAGAGCCATGGGACTTTCCGATAAGGAGATAGAAGGCGCCGTGCGCATAAGCTTCAGTCCCCTCAACACGGAGGAAGAGGCTGACTATCTCATAGAAAAACTTGCTGCCGCAGTTAAGAGATTCAGAAGGCTGGGCAGCTTCAGATAAGGAGTTACGATGAACGAACAGAACATTTTTATAGTGCGGTGCGGAGAAGTCGCCCTTAAGGGAATGAACAAGCCGTACTTTGAGAGGATGCTGGTGGAGCGTATCGGCAAAAGGCTTAAGGCTGCCGGCCTTCACGGCATAGACGTGCGCCGCCACGAAGGCCTCATATTCGCAAGAGCGCCAAAGGAGCTTGACAAGGACGCGATAGTGAAGGAGATTTCAAAGGTCTTCGGTGTGGCGTCCATAAGCCCTGCGGTGGAGTGCGAAAGCGACATGGAAAAAATCGGCGAAAAAGCTGTGGAATACATGATGGAGCTTATCGAAAAGAAGGGGGTAAAGACCTTCAAAGTCGAAGCAAAGCGTGCCGACAAGACTTTTCCGGTGAAGTCTCCCGACATCGCCCGCCAGATAGGAGCTTCCGTCCTCAAAGGCTGCAAGGTTTTCAAAGTGGACGTCCACAATCCGGACGTTCACCTGTTTGTGGATGTGAGAAGGGAAGAGACATTCATCTACCAGCAGAAGATTGCAGGCTTTGGCGGACTGCCTCTCGGGACCAACGGCAAGGGACTGGTTCTTCTCTCGGGAGGAATCGACAGCCCTGTGGCCGCATGGATGATGGCAAAGAGGGGAATGCTCATAGAAGCCGTACACTTCCATTCCTATCCGTACACCAGCCCGAGGGCACAGGAGAAGGTGGAAGAGCTTGCAAAAATCGTCGCTTCCTACTGCGGCCGGTTTAAGATGCACGTCATAAACATCCTTCCGATTCAGGAGCAGATAGTCCAGAACTGCCCGGAGGCGGAGACCACCATACTGGTGAGAAGATTCATGATGAAGATAGCTGAAAAAATCGCCGAGAAAAACGGATGCATGATGCTGATAACCGGCGAAAATCTGGGGCAGGTGGCAAGCCAGACTGCGGAGTCTCTGGTGGTTACAGACGCATCGGTCACCATGCCTATCATGAGGCCTCTCATCGCCATGGATAAAGTGGACATCATGGAAAAAGCCGAAGAGATAGGAACATTTGAAACATCCATTCAGCCTTACGAGGACTGCTGCACGGTATTCCTGCCGCCTCATCCTGTGACGAAGCCGAGACTTTCCAGGATAGAAGAGTCTGAAAGCCGTCTCGACGTGGAAGCCTTAGTGAAAGCGGCGGTGGAGTCGGAGGAAATAATAGACATTTCCTGACAGAAAAATGCACTTTATATAATAGCGTTAATTTAGTGCTAATTTAGTTGCCGCTTATGGCAAAAATGGCTTGCAGAAGTGAGCCAAAAGTGGTTTAATATAAGTGTATGCTGTTATTTTTATAACAAAGACATGCGCGGCTATAATTAAGTCAAAAACGGTTCAGGTTGCTTGCTAAGATATGGGAACCGTTATAATAGTTTAAGGAGGCATATACATGAACTTTCAACTGACGAAGGAACAGGAATTCGTAAGAAAAATGGTAAGAGAGTTTGCTACTAACGAAGTTGAACCGATAGCGGCAGACATCGACCAGGAACACAGATTTCCTACCGAAACCGTAGAAAAGATGGCTAAATACGGACTTATGGGTATTCCGTTCCCAACTGAATACGGCGGAGCAGGCGGAGATCACATCTCCTATGCTATCACTGTAGAAGAGCTGTCCAGAGTATGCGCATCTACCGGCGTAATCTGCTCTGCACACACTTCCCTCTGCTGCTGGCCTATTTTCAATTATGGTACAGACGAGCAGAAGGCAAAGTACCTTCCTGATCTTCTCTCCGGAAAGAAGCTTGGAGCTTTCGGTCTTACCGAGCCTAACGCAGGTACAGACGCATCCGGACAGCAGACCAGAGCCGAGCTGGTTGACGGAAAGTGGATCCTTAACGGAGCCAAGGTATTCATCACCAACGGCGGATATGCAGACGTATTCGTAGTAATGGCAATGACCGATAAGAAAAAGGGAAATCACGGAATTTCCGCTTTCATCGTTGAAAAAGGTGACGAAGGCTTCTCCATCGGTAAGACCGAAGACAAGATGGGTATCTGCGCATCTTCCACCACAGAGCTTATCTTCCAGAACTGCGTAATTCCTGAAGACAGACTTCTCGGAGCAGTAGGCGAGGGATTCAAGGTCGCAATGTCCACACTGGACGGCGGACGTATCGGAATCGCTTCCCAGGCTCTCGGAATCGCTCAGGGCGCATTCGACGTAACCGTTGAGTACATGCAGCAGAGAAAGCAGTTCGGAAAGAAGCTGTCCCAGATGCAGGCTCTTCAGTTCGAAATGGCTGACCTTAAGACCAGAATCGAAGCTGCAAGACTTCTCGTTTACAGAGCTGCAGATATGAAGGATAAGCACATGAAGTACAGCGAAGCTGCTGCTATGGCTAAACTCTTTGCTGCCGAAACTGCTATGAAGGTAACCACCAAGTGCGTTCAGTTCCACGGCGGATACGGATACACCAAGGATTACCCTGTTGAGAGAATGATGAGAGACGCTAAGATTACCGAGATCTACGAAGGAACTTCCGAAGTTCAGAAGATGGTAATCGCCGGTCAGACTTTCAAGAAATAAGATTACGGGAGGAATAGAAAATGGCTTTTAAAATCATAGTATGCGCAAAGCAGGTACCGGATACTAACGTTATCAAAATTAACCCTAAGACCGGTACTCTTATCAGAGACGGCGTTCCAAGCATCCTTAACCCGGATGATGCCAACGCTCTCGAAGAAGCACTTAAGATAAAGGACAAGCATCCTGATACTCATATCACAGTTGTAACCATGGGACCTCCACAGGCCAACGACCTCCTGTTCGAGTGCATCGCTATGGGTGCAGACGAAGGTATCCTCATCTCCGACAGAGCAGTAGGCGGATCCGATACATGGGCTACTTCCAACACTCTGGACGCTGCAATCAAGAAGATCGGCGAGTTCGACCTCATCCTTGCAGGTAGACAGGCTATCGACGGAGATACCGCTCAGGTAGGACCTCAGATTGCTGAGAAACTTCACCTTCCACAGGTTACTTACGTTGAAGAGTTCAACATCGACGACAACATGAAGGACATCACCGTTAAGAGACAGCTCGAAGACGGATATGAAATCATCAAGATTCAGACTCCTTGCATGCTGACCGCTATCAAGGAACTCAACACTCCGAGATACATGAGCATGAAGGGTATCTTCGGCGAGAAGAAGATGACTACATGGAATGCTAAGGATATCGAGGTTGACCTCAACACTGTAGGTCTTGAGGCTTCCCCTACTAACGTTTTCAGATCCTTCACACCGGCTCCTAAGGGCAAGGGTGTAATTCTTGAGGGAGACACTGAAAAAGAAGTTGCTGACAAGCTTTTAGTAAACCTTAAGGCTAAGCACGTAATCTAATAGGGAGGATAACAATGGCTATTAAAATTCTTAAAGATAAATGTAAAGGCTGCTCTCTCTGCGTAAAGGCATGTCCTTTCGACGCACTGAGAATGGAAGACAGAAAAGCTGTAGTAGACGAAGGAAAGTGCACCAACTGTAACGCATGCGTTTCCAAGTGTAACTTCGGCGCTATTGAAGAAGCTCCTAAGGCTGAAGCAGTTGACCTCAGCGCATATAAGCACATCTGGGTATTCGCAGAGCAGAGAGAAGGAAAGCTCATGAGCGTTGCCCTCGAGCTCATCGGAGAAGGCTACAGACTGGCAAGAGAGATCAGCGATGATACTCAGGTATGCGCAGTTCTCGTAGGAGACGGAATCGACAGCCTTGCAGACGAGTGCTTTGCATACGGCGCTGACAAGGTATACCTGATTCAGGATCCGCTCCTTAAGCACTACACCACAGACGGATACACCAAGGTTATCACCGATGCCATCAACGAGTACAAGCCTGAGATTGTTCTCTACGGCGCAACTCATATCGGACGTGACCTTGCTCCTAGAATCGCAGCAAGATGCAACACCGGTCTTACCGCTGACTGCACCAGACTGGACGTTAAGGTTTCCAGCTACATCGAGTTCGCTAAGAAGAACACTACTCTGGACACCTCCACATTAGATCCTAACGATCCTTCCACCGGAATCAAGCAGACCCGTCCTGCATTCGGCGGAAACCTGATGGCTACCATCATCTGCCCTAAGACAAGACCTCAGATGTCTACCGTAAGACCTGGCGTTATGTCAAAGCGTGAAAAGGTAGAAGGCGCAAAGGGTGAAATCGTAAACGTTAAGCCTGCTATTGCAGCTTCTGACATCAGAACTGAAATCGTTGACATCGTAAAGCATGCAAAGGAAATGGTTTCCCTGACCGATGCTGACATCATCTGCTCCGGCGGAAGAGGTCTCGGCGATGCATCCGGATTTGAACTCATTCAGAAGTTTGCAGACAAGGTTGGCGGAGTTGTAGGTTCTTCCCGTGCATGTGTTGATGCAGGATGGATCGATCATTCCCACCAGGTTGGACAGACCGGTACTACCGTAAAGCCTAAAATCTACTTCGCTTGCGGTATTTCCGGAGCTATTCAGCACCTTGCAGGAATGCAGACTTCCGACATCATCGTAGCTATCAACAAGGATCCTGAAGCTCCTATCTTCGAGGTTGCTGACTACGGTATCGTAGGCGACCTCTACAAGGTTATCCCGCAGATCATGGAAGAGTGGGACAAGGCTGAAGATCTTTACGAAGCTGCAGAAAAGGCTAACTAATATAAGGTCATAAAGCTAATTTTCCCGGAGAGCACCAGCTCTCCGGGTTTTCTGTTTTTTGATAGTATAAATAATCGTGTGTGCTTTTTGAAACGCATTTTGACCGCCGGTATTTGACGGCATCGGCCCGTAAGGCGTATAATATACCCGAAAATTAACCGAAGGAGGCCGGCTCGATGAAATTTACCATTGGAGAAAGTTATATAGAGACCCTGACGGAAGATGAATACATGGAAAGCTACGGGGAACTTGACCACAGACTGCCCCTTTTGCGCCTTGAGGAAAAGGTCAGGCACTGCAAGGCTGACGTCTTTGAAAGAACCGTCCACGGAACGGTGTGCGTGCCGGAAAGAAATGACGAGGGTGAAAAGTACACCAGGTTCTACATGGACGGAGAGCGGCTTCTCTTCATAGGCGGAAAGGAATGGACGGAGCAGGTTCTCCGTGAGATTACGGCAGAAGGGGACTTTGATATTTCGACCTGTGCCCAGGCGCTTTTTGCCTTTCTTGACAGCGTCATATACGATGAGGGTGAATACATAGACGAGATGGAGGAATCCCTGAACGAATGGGAGAGCAGGATGCTGGAGTCAGGCGGCGGAATACCGGACGGTTTTGAGGAGTACATGCAGAGGATGAGGAGAAGGCTGCTGAAGGACTACAGGTACTACGACCAGATGGGAGATATGGCGCAAACCCTTGCGGAATCGCCCTGCGAGATAATAGACAAAAAGGCGGGCAGGCGGTACAGATTTCTGTCCGACAGGCTGGACAGGCTGTCTCAGGACGCCCTTAACCTGAGAGAGTATTCGTCTCAGATTTACGACATGTACCAGTCACGCATAAACCTGAAGCAGAACAGGATAATGCAGTTCCTTACGGTTATCACCACCATCTTCATGCCGCTGACTCTCATAACGGGCTGGTACGGCATGAACTTCGACAGGATGCCGGAGCTCCACTGGCGTTACGGCTACCTTGCCGTACTCGGGCTTTCGGCCGTGCTTCTCATCGTAGAATATATCGTTTTCAGGCGCAAAAAGTGGATGTAGGGGAAGGGATTTTCTGATATAATATCCCTTGCATGAAAAAAACTGAAAGGAGGCGGCTATGAGCGTACAGATCCGAGTATCTTACATGACAGATGGCGAACTGTCCCGGGTGATCCGGCTGTTATCCCCGGCGCTGGAATCTTACAAAATCCCCCGGAACCACAAGGGGCAGTATAAAAAGGCCTATATCTATCTAAAGCAGGATAAAAGCCGGGATCAACCATGAGCGGCAAAGCGAGGAAAAACCCTGGCAGCAGCAACCTGATCCCGAACAGCCAAAGAAGCCCGGAAGAACTCAGGGAAATGGGCCGGAAAGGCGGCATCGCATCCGGGAAAGCCCGGAGGAAGAAAAAACAGCAGCAGGAAATGGCCGGCCTGATCATGGACGTGCTGGATGATATCGGGAAAAAGGACCCGGAAAAGCTGATCCGGCTGATCGAAAGGATCTTGCGGGATGTTGGCGGTAACAGAAAATAGTGGCCAGTTGGAAAGCGTTTCGTAGAAATTCGGAACTCTTTTTAACTTTACAAATAATTGCAAAAATGTTATGATTAAAATATTAAA
>CASFAX010000006.1 GCA_949292945.1 uncultured Bacillota bacterium
AGAAAAAAGGCCGACAGCAGGTATACCATCGTGATCATGGCCGCAAAGCGCGCCCGCGATATAATCGAAGGAAAGCCTATTCTGGCCAGGGATTATAAGGTGAATAAGCCTGTATCCATTGCGGCCGTAGAGATCGCAGAAGATTTAATTTCATATAAGAGAGAAAGCTAAGGGAAAGTCTGCATGACCCTTGGGTTATCAGGTTTGTAAAATCTGTCTGCTGACTGAAAGAAAGGAATTCTGCCGGAAATTCGACCGGAATGTCAGAAAATCCGTCTTCCGAAGAACCCGCGCCCGTGTTATATTAGCCGCAATCGTATAAAAAATACAATTATTCCGAAAACGGCTGTTTAAGCGGCATTTTGGGAGGAAGGGACGGAGAAACGGTGAAGGATAACTACATCACAGTGGCGCTGCGCGGCTGCGTGAGAAAGGTGATGCTGGATGATATCGTGTATCTGGCAAGGGACGGGAGAAAGCTGAGGCTGATGACGGATGAAGGGGAGATAGAATTCTATGAGAGGCTTGACAACGTGCTTCACGTCCTCGATGAAAGGTTTTACCCCTGTCTCAAAGGCTGTTATGTGAATCTGGAGAAGATATCCTGCATGGATGAGCAGCAGATTTTCTTTGAGAACGGGGCTACTTATGCACTGGGAAGGGAGAACTTTGTCAGAACGAAGCAGAAGTACTACCGCTTTCTGAAATCCAACGAAATGCAGAGAAAGGGCAGGATGCCCGGTATGGATATGATATGAGGAGGTTTCGGATATGAGTATAAGAATTGCCATTAACGGCTTTGGAAGAATAGGAAGAATGACGTTCAGAAGGGTTTTCACAGACCCGGATATAGAAGTCGTAGCCGTAAATGACCTGGCAAAGCCTGAAATGCTGGCTCACCTTCTGAAGTACGACAGCGTTCAGGGAAGGTTCGGCCACGATGTAAAAGCGACTGATGGCGCCATAACCGTAGACGGAAAGGAAGTGAAGGTGTTCGCCGAACCGGATCCGGAGAAGCTTCCGTGGGGAGAACTTAAGATAGATATCGTCCTGGAGTGCACGGGAAGGTTTGCCGGAAAGGATAAGGCCTCCGTACATCTTAAGGCCGGAGCGAAGAAGGTTCTCATTTCGGCTCCTGCCGGAAACGACCTTCCGACCATAGTGTACGGCGTAAACCATGAAACCCTTAAGAAGGAAGACTGCGTGGTTTCCGCAGCCAGCTGCACCACCAACTGCCTTGCTCCAATGGCCAAGGCCCTCAACGAGTACAGGGAGCTTAGAACCGGCTTCATGACCACCATCCACGCGTATACGGGAGACCAGATGATACTGGACGGCCCTCACAGGAAGAACGATTTCAGAAGGGCAAGGGCCGGAGCCATAAACATAGTTCCTAACAGCACGGGAGCAGCAAAGGCCATAGGCCTTGTAATACCGGAGCTCGACGGAAAGCTCATAGGTTCAGCTCAGCGTGTTCCGGTTCCGAGCGGCTCCATAACGATCCTCGATGCGACCCTTAAGGACGACACGGAGACCGTATCCGTAGAGGGAATAAACGAAGCGATGAAGAAAGCCGCCAACGAGTCCTTCGGATACACCGAAGAGGAGCTGGTTTCCAGCGACATAATAGGCATGAGCTACGGTTCACTCTTTGACGCTACCCAGACGCTGGCGCAGAGATGCGGAACGAAGATATACGAAGTGAGAGTCGTGGCATGGTACGACAATGAAATGAGCTACACATGCCAGATGATAAGAACGCTGAAATACATGGGCACCCTTCTTTAAGGGCTGCCCCTCTTTATATTTTGAGGAAAATCCGGGAGGCCAGATGAAGAGGACGGTTATTATTACGGGAGGTTCCCGTGGAATAGGCGCTGCATGCGTAAAAAAATTTGCACAGGCGGGATATGAAGTGGCCTTTGTGTATGAAAAAAACGAAGAGGCGGCGGAAGCTGTGGCAAAGGAAACGGGGGCTCTGGCTCTTATGTGCGACGTGGCGGACTTTAAAGCTATGGCGGACGCGGTAAGAGGAGCCGGTACGTATTTTGGCATAAAATCCTTCGACGCCCTGGTATGTGCTGCCGGAATAACGGGAGACGGCCTTATAACGGACATTTCAGATGAGGATATAAGGCGGGTCATAGACGTTAATCTCATGGGGACCATAAACGCCGTAAGGGCCGTGATTCCGGGCATGATAGGAGAAAAGAGAGGCTCCGTGGTGACGGTTTCCTCCGTGTGGGGCCAGACGGGAGCTTCCATGGAGTCCGTATACGCTGCGTCAAAGGGAGCAGTTATCGCCTTTACAAAGAGCCTGGCAAAGGAGCTGGGGCCTTCAGGAATAAGGGTGAATTGCGTTTCCCCGGGAGTAATAGATACGGATATGAACAAAGGACACTCAAAAGAGACCATGAGAGAGCTTGCGGAAGAGACGCCCCTTTGCAGGATAGGAAGGCCGGAGGAGGCGGCGGATACCGCATACTACCTGGCCTCAGAGGCGGCATCCTTTGTCACGGGACAGATAATTTCGGTAAACGGAGGATTTTACATATAGGATTTTCTGTGTTAGAATAAAACTATGTTAGGGGCGACTCGTTTTTCTGATGCAATTGACTTACACAGGAGGCAAAATGGCTACTTTGCAGGGGATATGGGAGAGCATACAGGGATTTTTTCAGGATATAGGAGACGGCATATCCGCTGTTACGGAAATGGAAAACGGCGGCGGTTTGCTGTACACTGCCGCAGCGAGATGGATTTTTATCATTCTCGCTCTGTTTATATTGGTAAAATCCATAGCGTCACTGCTTCTTTCCAGGAATCCTTCGGAGGTCTGGGCATACTTTAACGTGGACGGAATCGTAAGCCATCCCATAACCCACTGGGAAAACGTCATAGGCCGCTCCAAAAGCTGCGACATAGTCATAAATGACGGCAGCGTGTCGAGAAATCACGGAATTCTCATAAGGGACGCAGGCGGAAACTGGCTCTACAGCGATCTCGGGTCCAGCAACGGATCTCTCGTAAACGGAGAGCGCATCAGGAGGAAGAAGAGCGTTGTCGTAAATCCGGGAGATGAAATATCCATAGGAGAGTCCATCTGCACCATATTTCCAATAAGCCTTGAGGAAAAAAGAAACAATACACAGATAAGAAAGAGGGAGACCATACTCCTCTCTCCTTGGACATCCTTAATAGCAATAACCATATTTCAGCTTATGACGGTGGGGCAGCTTAAAATTGCCCTTGGAGATAGCTATGTTTCAGGCATAACGGTGGGCTTTCTGGGGCTGTGCGCTGTAATGTGGGTCTACGTATTTGCCATGAGGGCGCTGAGGCGAAAGGGCTTTGAGATGGAAACCATAGCATTTTTCCTTTCCACTCTCAGCCTTGCGGTGACGGCAAGCGTGTACCCCGGTTCGGTGCTTAAGCAGTTCATAGCGGCAGTTCTAGGAGTTGCACTTTTTGTCGCCATGTGCACGGTACTGAGAAACATACAGACTGCAAAGAAGCTCAGGATATATATGTACGCCGGAGCGGCGTTTCTGCTGGCTGTGAACCTTATATTCGGAATCAGCAAGTTCGGAGCAGCAAACTGGATAATGATAGGAGGCGTGTCGTTTCAGCCTTCGGAAATAGTGAAACTTGCGTTCATATGGGTCGGAGCTGCTTCTCTCGACGAACTCTTTGAGAAGAAGAACTCCCTCATATTCATGGTATTTGCAGGATTCTGCTTCTGCTGCCTTGCGATTATGGGAGATTTCGGAACGGCGATAATATTCTTCGTTACGTTTCTGGTAATATCCTTCCTTCGCACGGGAGATTTCACGAAACTCATAGTAATCGTGGGAGTTGCTTTCGTCGGAGGACTTCTGGTTCTGAAGTTCAAATCCTACGTTGCTGAAAGATTTGCGGCGTGGGGTCACGTGTGGGAGTTCGCCGAAACCACAGGATACCAGCAGACCAGAACCATGTCGGCCGCAGCCAGCGGAGGTCTCGTCGGCGTTGGAGCAGGAGAAGGATGGCTCAAGGGAATTCCCGCTGCATCCACGGACCTGGTATTCGGATTTCTTACGGAGGAATGGGGACTCATCATCGCCATAATGGCGGTAATTTCCATAGTCACCCTGTCACTCTTTGCGATAAAATCCATATGGGCCGGAAGGTCGACGTTCTACACCATAGGAGCGTGCTCGGCCATGTCCATGTTCCTGTTTCAGACCATACTAAACGTGTTCGGCTCGGTGGATCTGTTTCCTCTCACGGGAGTCACGTTCCCATTCGTTTCCAACGGAGGAACCAGCATGATTTCATCGTGGGGAATGCTTGCATTCCTTAAGGCTGCCGATACGAGGCAGAACGCCAGCATAGCGGTAAGCCTGAAAGACAGGGCGAAGGGAGGCATCAGTCAGTGAAAAAGCTTGAAAAACGCGCCATAATATGTCTTGCTCTCGCAGCAGTTCTGGTTCTGGGACTTGCAGTGTTCACGTACAGATTCGTAAGATACGGCGGGGACTGGGCCACCTTCTACGCTAATCAGAGCGTGTACCAGGACGGACGCCTCGCCATAGGAAGCGTATACGATGTAAACGGCGTGCTCCTTGCCGAAAACGGCGGAGGCACGGTTAAGTATAACGACGACGAAGGCATACGCCGGGGCACTCTTCACGCGGTGGGAGACATGGACGGCAACATATCAACGGCTGCTCTCAGCGCCTTCAAGGACGATATAGTGGGATACAGCCTTCTGACCGGTACATACAGCATGACGGGCAGGGGAAACGACATACGCCTTACCATAGATGCGGAAGTATCAAAAGCTGCATATGAGGCACTGGCCGGAAGAAGCGGCTGCGTGGGAGTTTATAACTACGAGACGGGAGACATTCTGTGCATGGTCAGCTCGCCTGGTTTCGATCCGGCAAATCCGCCGGAAGTCTCCGCAGACGATACATCGGGAGTATACATAAACAGATTTCTTTCGGCAACTTACGCTCCCGGATCCATATTCAAGCTTGTCACATCGGCGGCGGCCATAGAAAACCTTTCGGAGCTTGACAGCTGGACTTATAACTGTACCGGCGAAACCGAAATAAACGGCGAGACCATAAGGTGTGCAAACGGCACGGCCCACGGGGTGCAGAATTTCGAGGACGCCCTGGCAAACTCCTGTAACTGCGCCTTTGCCGACCTTACTCAGAGGGTTGGGGCAAACACCATGATGGAATACGCCGTAAAGTGCGGCCTTACGGATTCCTACGACATAGACGGCATATTCAACGTCAAAGGGTCCTTTGAATTTCCGGAAACCCCTTTCAACCTGGCCTGGGCCGGAATAGGACAGTATAACGATCAGCTGAATCCGTGCTCCATGTTGGTGTACATGGGAGCCATAGCGGAAGGAGGAAAAGGGGCGGTGCCCGACATACTCTATTCGCCTCTTTCCGTTACAAAGAGAACGGACAGGATGATAGAGGAGAGCACTGCAATGCAGCTTCGCAGCGTGATGAAAAACAACGTGGTGAAGAGCTACGGCGAAGGTAACTTCCCGGGACTTGACATATACGCGAAGTCGGGAACTGCGGAGGTCGCTGGAAAGAACCCGACGGCCTGGTTTGCAGGATTCATAGAAAATGACGATGCACCTTACGCGTTTATAGTTTGCGTGGAGGACAGCGGATTTGGAAGCCAGGTAGCTGCCCCTGTCGCAAATAAGGTACTTCAGGCAGCGGTGGCTTAGACGCTCGTGGCCGTCCTTTCGCCATACTGCCATCTGGCCCACAGAATTAGTTTTCGAGTGGGCCATTTTGCTGTCAGAGGATTATACGGCCCGCAGCACCGGACGGATGAACGGACAGATTCGGTATCGTAAGAAAATCTTAAGGAATTTGATGGCCTGTTTGTAATGATTTCAGATTAACATATACTCAAGCGACGAGGAGGAACGGACATGATGAACATACTGGTGTGTGACGATGACAGAGAAATTGCCGGAGCCATAGAGATATATCTGAGAAACGAAGGTTACAAGGTATTTAAAGCTTTTGACGGTATTCAGGCTCTGGACGCATGCAGGAAGGAGACGATCCACCTTATAATCATGGACGTTATGATGCCCGGGCTTGACGGAATCCAGGCTACTATGAAGATAAGAGAGAAGAGAAACATTCCGATTATCATGCTCAGCGCAAAGTCCGAGGATTACGATAAGATAACGGGTCTCAACGTGGGAGCGGACGACTACATGACAAAGCCTTTTAACCCCCTTGAGCTCATAGCCAGGGTGAAGTCCCAGCTGAGAAGGTACACAAGCCTTGGCGCCATGGAAGGAAACGGGAAGAACGTCTACACGACGGGAGGACTTACCGTCGACGACGAGAGAAAGACGGTCACCGTAGACGGCGAAGAAGTGGTGCTGACCCCCACCGAGTATGGAATAATAAGGATGCTGGCTAGGGAACCGGGCAAGGTTTTTTCCATAGATCAGATTTACGAGGAAGTCTGGAACGAACCCTCCTATAATTCAGAGAACACCGTCGCTGTTCACATAAGAAGGATAAGGGAGAAAATAGAAATCAACCCGAAAAATCCGAGATATTTAAAGGTGGTGTGGGGAATTGGATACAAAATCGAAAAAATATAGGCTGAGGCTGGGCGTAAATATATTTTCGTCCGTAGGATTTATAGTATCAATGTTGGCCTTCATGGCATTTATGGGAGCCATGTATATGATGTCTGACGTGCTGAATTATTTTGGCGGAGTTGCCTTGGGAAGCGAAGAGTTCGCTTCCGATGCGGGATATGCCGTTGCCAGCAGCTACTACTCGTCGACCTGGCTGGGGGTTGCAATTTCGGCGGGAGCAGCTGTACTGTTCCTTATCCTGATGACCGTTACCTGTGGAAGGAAGGACGAAAGCGGAAAAGTGGTTCTGAACAAGTTCGACAGGTTGCCTACGGATATCCAGCTGCTGGCTTTTGCGGGACTGGTAGTTGCGGCGATACTCAGCATAGGTTTTGTCCTTTCGTCTGTGAGCACATCGGGATGGTTTAGAAACGTCCTTGAAAACATAATCTACGTAGACCCTGAGGAAGACTGGCTCCTTCATAACTGGGACGGAGCCTACCCGATGAGCTGGTTTGAACCGGCGTGGGTAAAGGATATCGGAATCGCCGCGTTTCTCGCGGCAGTCATATCGGCAGGGGTGCTGTGCTATCAGAGCATGGTAAAGAAACTTAAGACGGGAACATTTTTCCGTCATACCATAATAGGCAAGGTGGTAGTCTACGTATACGATGCCGCAAAGGAAAGCCGTGAAATCTTCTGGAAGGTCATGGGCGTGTGCCTGGGGGCGTGCATACTTTCAGCCACGTGGTTCGGAATAATTCCCGTGCTGGTGTGCGTGTTCATATTCGTTCCTAGGTGGGTAAACAAGTACATAGCCTTAAGGCAGGGCATAGAGGAAATCGCCGCAGGAAATACGGATTACAGGATAGAGGTTACGGATAACGGAGAACTGGACAGACTTTCCGAGAAGGTCAACGAGATTTCCGATGCCGTGACCCTGGCGGTGGAAGAGGAGCTTAAAAGCAGGCAGATGAAGGTGGATTTAATATCAAACGTATCCCACGATCTCAGAACGCCGCTGACTTCCATGATAACGTATATAGACCTTCTCAAAAGCGAGGGCCTTGACAGCGAAAACGCCGCAGAATATTTAAGGATAATAGACGAAAAGACTGTGCGCCTTAAAAAACTTACAGACGACCTGTTCGAAGCGGCAAAGGCTTCCAGCGGAGCCATCCCCGTAAACATGGAAAAGATAGAGATGATAGCCATAGTGAATCAGGCTCTCGCTGAAGTCGGCGAAAAGCTCGATGCCGCAGGGCTTCAGGTTTTGTGGGGAAGAAAGCCGGAAAAAGCCGAGGTCATGGCTGACGGTCAGCTTCTCTGGCGAGTCATAGAAAACCTTCTGACAAACGCAGCAAAGTACGCTCAGCCGTCGAGCCGGGTATACATAGATATACTGGAAGATGAAGGGGGCGAGCAGGGCAGAGTGCGCCTCGAGATAAAGAACATGTCGAGGGAGCCTTTAAACATCAGCGCAGATGAGCTGACGGAGAGATTCACCCGCGGAGACCAGTCGAGAAACACTGAAGGAAGCGGCCTGGGGCTTTCCATCGCAAAGGATCTGACCGGCCTCATGGGTGGAGAGTTTAAAATATATATAGACGGAGACCTGTTCAAGGCAGCCGTAATTCTTAACAGGGCTTAAGCCTAAAAAAGTCTATGAAAAATCATCCTGCTTATGTATAATTATATGAGCAGGATTTTTTGTTAAGGACTGAGACTACGAGGGTGACGATATGAAAGAGAATTACATAGAAGAACTTAAGGCGGGAATGGAGATAACCGATTTCTTCATGGTCAAATCGGCGGCGGTGAGAGTAGGTTCAAACAAGAAACAGTACCTGGATCTTACCCTCGCCGACAAAACCGGCGAGATTTCCGCAAAGAAGTGGGACGTGACGGAGCAGGAAATACAGTCTTTGTCGGAGATAAAGGATGGAGACCTTATAAAGGTCAAAGCCCAGGTCACCCAGTGGCAGGGAGTTAATCAGCTGAGAATAAACCGCATCAGGAAGTCAGCCGTTTCCGACGGCCTCATGATGGAGGATTACATTAAGGCTGCCCCTGAAAGACCGGAGGCCATGTACAAGTACATATATTCCGTTGCGGAGACCATGGCCGACGACGATTTGAAGAGGCTCTGCATAAAGGTTTTGACGGATAACAAGGAAAAACTCATGTACTACCCGGCTGCATCGAAGAATCATCACGCAGAGTTTGCAGGACTTCTGTATCACGTGAAGAGGATGCTCATGGCAGGTCTCAGGCTTTGCGAGGTCTACACCATACTCGATAAGGATCTGGTGGCGGCGGGAGTCATTCTTCACGACATGGAAAAACTTAGGGAGATAGAGTCCAACGAATACGGCATGTCGCCGGGGTATTCTACGGAGGGACAGCTTCTGGGTCACATAGTTCAGGGCGTGAGAGAGCTGGAGAAGATTACCCGGAAGCTGGGTTTTCCGAGGGAGAAGGCCATAATGCTGGAGCACATGATTCTCTCACACCACTACGAACCGGAGTTCGGAAGCCCGAAGCGACCTATGTTTCCAGAGGCTGAGATACTCCACTACCTTGACATCATGGATGCCAGGATGTTCGATATGGAAGAAGCCCTCAAGGGCGTGGAGCCGGGAGCCTTTTCCGAGAAGGTGTGGACTCTTGACGGCAGGAGAGTATATAAGTCTTTGTATCAGGCAGAAGAGTAAATGGAAGAGAAAAAGGGCGTCTTAACGGAGATAATTTTTCATAATGAAGAGAACGGCTACACCGTGGGAGTCTTCGAGACGGAGGAGGAGTATTTCACCTGCGTGGGCTGCATTGCCGAGCCGAGAAAGGGCGCATCTTACAGGCTCACAGGTTCCTTTAAAGTCCATCCCGGCTACGGGGAGCAGTTTTCATTTACGGCCTGTGAAGAGGTTATGCCTGAGGGAACCGATGAGATTAGAGCGTTTCTGGCCTCGGGAGCCGTCAAAGGCATAGGCCCTAAGATGGCTGCCGTAATCGTTGAGAAATTCGGAGAAGATACCCTTAAAGTCATGGGAGATACTCCTGAAAGGCTTACGGAGATTCCCGGAATAGGCGAGAAAAAGGCGAAGCAGATAGCGGAAAGCTACGCTGCCAGAAGGGAATTTGCAGACGTTTCCATGCACTTTCAGAAATACGGAATTTCATCGGATCAGGCATATAAGCTATACAAGGCTTACGGAACCGACGCCGTCGCCCTCATAGAGGAAAATCCCTACAGGCTGGTGGACGAGGTTTATGGCTTCGGATTCAGGAAGGCCGACGCCATAGCGGAAAAACTTGGGATAGAAAGGGAAAGCCCTTTTCGGATTTCCAGCGGCATCACCTACGCCCTTTGGTTTTACGCAGGGGAGGGAAGCACCTACGTGCCCCTTGATGAACTGTGCGACAAGGTCTCGGGGCTTCTCGATGTGGAATCTGACAAAATCCGGGAAATGACGGTGACCATGGCCTTTGAGGGGAAGATTCACCTGGACACGGTGGGAGGCGTCACCGCAGTATATCTGTTTTTGTTCTACGAGGCGGAGCAGCGGGTGTGCCGAAACCTTCACCTCATCAAAAACGTCAGAATAAGGCCTCTTAAAGCGGATCCGGACAGCATGATAGCTATGACTGAAAGGGAGAAGGGAATAACCCTTTCGGACAGGCAGAAGGAAGCGGTGAAAAATTCCATAACCGGAGGATTTTCCGTCATAACCGGAGGGCCGGGAACGGGAAAGACGACCATAATAAACACCATAATAAATATATTTGAAAGCAGCGGCCTTAAGACGGCTATAGCGGCTCCTACAGGAAGGGCGGCAAAGCGCATAACTGAAACCAGCGGCAGGTACGCATCCACCGTCCACAGGCTTTTGGAGTATTACTATAGCGAAGGCACGGATGAAATGGTCTTCGGCCGAAACAGCGAAAACAGGCTGGAGTACGACGCCGTAATAGTGGACGAAGCGTCTATGATAGACGTGCTTCTGATGCGGGCATTAACCGACGCTATAGAGCCGGGAACCAGATTTATAGTCGTCGGCGACGCGGATCAGCTTCCGCCGGTAGGTGCGGGAAACGTTCTAGGTGACATACTGGAAAGCGACTACGCTAACACCTCAAGGCTTACGGAGATTTTCCGCCAGGCGGGGGAAAGCCTCATAGTGGTAAACGCCCACAGGATAAACAGAGGCGAATACCCGACGTATAACGAAAAGGACAAGGATTTCTTCTTCATGGGAAGGCGGCGTGAACAGGACGTCTCTGACCTTATCAGGGATCTTGTCACGAAGAGGCTCATAACGTATTACGACGATCTCGACCCCATTCGGGATATTCAGGTTCTTACTCCTGCAAAAAAGGGAGTTCTGGGAAGTTTTGCCCTCAACAAAATGCTTCAGGAGGCCCTCAATCCGCCATCTGAAGGAGTGCAGGAAAAGAAGTACGGAGAAAAGATCTTTCGCGAAGGCGATAAGGTCATGCAGATAAGAAATAACTATCAGATAGGCTGGAAAAGCCGCCGCGACTTTTCCGAGGGAGAGGGAATATTCAACGGAGACGTAGGCTTCATAAAGTCCATAGACAAGGAAAATGGCAGTCTTTTCGTGGTGTTCGACGAGGACAAGGTGGCCGAATACGACTTTTCCATGCTGGACGAGCTGGAGCTTGCCTATGCGATTACGGTGCATAAGAGCCAGGGAAGCGAGTTTCCGGTGGTGGTAATGCCGGTAATGTGGTTTCCTCCGGTTCTTGCCACGAGAAATCTCCTCTACACGGCGGTTACCCGCGGCAAGCGTGCTGTGGTTCTCTGCGGAAGCGAGGAGAGAATACGGGCAATGGTTGACAACAATCGGATAAGCTTAAGGTATTCGGGCCTTAAGAGCAGGCTTACGGATATGCTCATGAGGGAAGAAAGGGATGACGATGAATAGAGAATCTGACGGTAATCAGGGTAAGACCATAGGCCATAAGACTTTGTCTGAAAAGCTTTCAGACCTGATTTTTCCCCAGCACCTTTACTGCGGCTGCTGCGGGAACATAATAGACGAAACCAGAAAATACGGGCTATGTGACCACTGCCTGGCCCACTTCGGCTGGAACACGGACGGTCTTGAGCTCATAGATGGAATGGCTGCGGGAGCGTGCCTGGACTACGGCATCTACGAGCGTACTCTGATTTTCGGGCTGAAGTATAAAGGACGAAAGTACCTGGCCAGAGACATCGCCGCCATAATGGCTGACAAAGTGTGTGCTCTGGGCCTTGACAAAATCTGCGGCACCATAGTTCCAGTACCACTTCACAGGTCAAAGGAGAGGAAGCGTGGCTTCAATCAGGCTGCCCTCATAGGAAAACATCTCGCCCGCCTCACCGGAATGGAGTGCATTCCCGACATGCTGATTCGCACCAGGGACACGGCGCCCATGAGGAGTCTGGGCCCTGCTGAGCGAAGGTGGAACATAGAAGGAGGCATAGCTTTCAATGAAAAATATGCGAGTTTAGCTTCTGAAAAGAGGGTGCTCTTAATCGACGATTTTTACACTACGGGAAGTACTGCCCTTGAGTGCCGCCGGGCGCTTAATTCAGGCGGCGTCACTGACGTTACGTTTCTCGCGTTTGCGGCAAGGCGCAGCCGTGATACGGGAGATGCGGCAGCGGCTATGGGAAGATGAAAATTTAAAAACGGTATGACAGATGTCTGTGTCTGTGGTTGAAAATCCAGGCCAGCTACGGGCGAAGGGATCCACGTAAGCTGATCCGCAAGGCGGCAGTGATCATGGCGTAGCTTAGAAGTAAGTCCTCGGGAAAATCCCGGTAAAGGCAAGTGTGGGGGCAAAGACCAGGTCAGGCAGACATCTGTCATGCCGTTTTTTTGCTTCAGACCCTTCTCGGAGCCGGTCTTTCTCGCGGCGCGGCAGTGCGGTGCTCGGTTTCCGTTGAAAAAAAGGAAGCGGCGAGTACGGAAATACTCGTAAATCGTAACGGATGACCTGAATCGTACCACCAAAGCCCATCTTTACAGGTCTATGGTGGTAGGATTATCCATGTAAATATAAAAAAGCGAGCATTTCGGTGCTCGTATTTTACTTTGAGAGACTAATATCCGAGCACGGACCTTTGCGGAGGCCATGTAAGTGAGCTTCATCCCCTTGCCTGAGCCTCACCGAAGCCTCCATGGCAAGCGGCCGCACCGGCGCCAACGCCTTTTGCGAAACAAAATCAAAACACTTATGCTAATATCCTTGACTTCTTGCATGCAAATGGGGTATACTTGTATACACCAAAAGGCGGTGAGAGAATTCTCGCCTAAATATCCCATATGATGTGAAAAGGAGGTAACGGAATGCTGGAACTGTCGAGAAAGAGCAACCTGTTAGAGGAATCGGATTTTAAATATCCGCTTCAGGACGTAGAGGAACCGAACCTTTACAGGCAGATATATAACTATGACGAAGTGCCGAAGGTGGGATTCAACCACAGGCGGGTGCCTATGAACATGCCGGAGGATATCTGGATTACCGATACGTCTTTCAGAGACGGACAGCAGTCCATGGAACCTTACACTGTAAAGCAGATAGTGGATTTATATAAGCTGATGGCAAAGCTGGGCGGCCCTTACGGCATCATCAGGCAGTCGGAGTTTTTCATATACACCGAAAGGGACAGGGAAGCTGTGGAAAAATGCATGGAGCTGGGATATAAGTTTCCGGAGATAACCACGTGGATAAGGGCAAACAAGAAGGACTTCAAGATGGTAAAGGAGCTGGGGATAAAGGAGACGGGAATTCTGGTATCCTGCAGTGACTACCACATATTCAGGAAGATGAACATGACGAGACGGCAGGTGGTGGACTACTACATGGAGACCATAAGAGATGCCTTTGAGGCGGGAGTGGTTCCGAGATGCCATCTGGAAGATATAACGAGGGCGGACTTTTATGGTTTTGTGGTACCTTTCGTAAACGAGATTATGAACCTGTCAAAGGAAGCGGGAATTCCGGTAAAGATAAGAGCCTGCGATACCATGGGCTACGGGGTGCCTTACACCGAGGCGGCTCTTCCAAGGAGCGTAGCGGGAATCATGTACGGTCTTCAGCACTACTCGGGAGTGCCCAGCGAAATGCTGGAGTGGCACGGTCATAACGATTTCTACAAGGCCGTTGCAAATGCGTCTACCGCATGGCTTTACGGAGCTTCGGCAGTAAACTGTTCCCTTCTCGGAATAGGGGAAAGAACGGGAAACGTGCCTCTTGAGGCCATGGTCTTCGAATACGCGTCCCTGAGGGGGTCTCTCGATGGAATGGATCCGACGGCCATAACGGAAATAGCGAGATATTTCAGCGATGAAATGGGATATGAAATTCCGCCGATGACACCTTTTGTCGGAGAAAACTTCAACGTGACAAAAGCGGGAATTCACGCCGACGGCCTGATGAAGGACGAGGAAATCTACAACATCTTCAACACCAGAAAGATATTGGGAAGATCCCCGGGAGTTGCAATCTCCAACACCAGCGGTCTTGCGGGAATAGCGTACTGGATAAACGATCACTACGGCCTTACGGGAGACGATATGGTTACGAAGGACAGCGACCTGGTGAAGGTGGTAAAAGAGTGGGTTGACGAGATGTACTCTGACGGAAGAACCACCTGTCTTTCAAACAGGGAGATGGAGGATAAGATAGAGGAGCTGAGGAAATGATAGAGTATAAGAGCGTATCTTTGGCGAATCAGGTTTACGAGGAACTTGAACTTAAAATTTTAAGCGGCGCTCTGCCAAAGGGTGAAGTCCTTACGGAAAAGAAGCTGTCGGCGGAGATGGGAGTGAGCCGCACGCCTATAAGAGAGGCCTTGAGCAGGCTGGTCTTTGAAAGGCTCATAAAGGAGACGCCTGCCGGAAACGTCGTCCTTGGAATTACCGATAACGACGTGGATGACGCCTTTGAGGTAAAGAGGAGAATAGAAGTCCTGGCTACCAGAAGAGCCAGCGAAAACATTACTGAAAAAGGCCTTTCCGACCTTAAGGACATAGTGGAGCAGCAGGAGTTTTTCGCATATAAGGGAGACGCCTACAAAGTGAGAGACCTGGATACGGAGTTTCACGACGTGATATACAGGGAGTGCGGAAGTTCCGTGCTGGAAGGAATCCTGTCGCCTCTTCACCATAAGCTGATGAAGTTCAGGCGGGCGTCTCTGGAGCTTGAGCACAGGATAATGGACTCCGTGGCCGAGCACAAGGGAATATACGAGGCCATAAAGGAAGGAGACGGAGACAAGGTGGACACGCTGATTCTCATACACCTTGAGCACGCATACAACAGCATAGTGGAAGTAACCAGAAGAGGAGAGAAAACGGAGGAAAAGTAATGGGACTCACCATAGCGGAAAAAATAATAAAAGCTCACCTTAAATCAGGAGAGATGAAAAAGGGAGAAGAGATAGCCCTTAAAATAGATCAGACCCTTACCCAGGATGCTACGGGAACCATGGCGTATCTGGAGTTTGAGACCATGGGAATACCCAGGGTGAGGACGGAGCTTTCCGTGGCATATATAGACCACAACACACTTCAGTCGGGATTTATGAACGCCGACGATCACCGGTTCATACGCTCCATGGCTGCACGCTACGGACTTTACTTCTCAAGACCCGGTAACGGCATATGCCATCAGGTTCACCTGGAGAGGTTCGCCAGACCTGGCAAAACCCTCATAGGCTCGGACAGCCATACGCCTACAGGGGGAGGAATAGGAATGCTGGCCATGGGCGCAGGAGGCCTCGATGTTGCCGTCGCCATGGGAGGCGGAGCTTATCACATAATCATGCCCCAGATGTACAAGGTGAAGCTTACGGGCAGGCTGAGGCCCTTCGTTACTGCAAAGGATGTAAGTCTGGAGCTTTTAAGGCGGATTTCCGTCAAAGGCGGCGTTGGTGCGATTATCGAGTGGGGCGGCGAAGGAGTGAAGACTTTGTCGGTGCCGGAGAGAGCCACCATCACCAACATGGGCACGGAGACCGGAGCTACCACTTCCATCTTCCCGTCGGACGAGGTGACGAGGGAGTTCCTAAAGGCAGAAGGAAGAGAAGAGGACTGGATAGAGCTTAAGAGCGACGATGACGCCACCTACGATAAAGTTATAGAGATAGACCTTTCAAAGCTGGAGCCGATGATAGCATGTCCTCACAGCCCTGACAACGTGAAGAAGGTTTCGGAGCTTAAGGACGTGAAGGTGGATCAGGTCTGCATAGGATCCTGCACCAACTCATCTCTCTATGATATGCTTAAAGTAGCGGAGATTTTGAAAGGAAAGGTTATAAACCCCGATGTGAGCCTTTCCGTTTCCCCGGGATCAAAGCAGGTTCTCACCATGCTGGCAGACTGCGGAGCCCTTTCGGACATTCTGGGAGCAGGTGCGAGGGTCCTTGAATGTGCCTGCGGCCCGTGTATAGGCATGGGATTTTCCCCTAATTCGGGAGGCGTGTCGCTGCGGACGTTTAACAGAAACTTTGAAGGAAGGTCTGGCACTGCGGACGGACAGGTGTACCTGGTATCTCCTGAGACGGCGGCAGCTTCCGCCCTTACAGGATATATAACAAGTCCTATGACCTTAGGCGATAAGATAAAGGTGCAGATGCCGGAAACCTTCAAAATAGACGATTCCGCCATCGAGCCGCCACTTCCGCCTGAAAAGGCTATGGAAGTTGAGATTAAAAGAGGCCCTAACATAAAGCCTTTCCCTGACGGGGAACCTCTGCCGGACGAATTTAAAGCCGAGCTGGTGCTGAAAGTGGGAGACAACATCACCACGGATCACATAATGCCTGCCGGTTCTAAAATCCTTCCGTACAGGTCGAACATCCCTCACCTGTCTCAGTACTGCTTCGGTGTGTGCGATGAGACGTTTCCTGAAAGGGCAAAGGTAGCAGGCCGCAGCATAATCCTGGGCGGCTCTAACTACGGTCAGGGGTCTTCTAGGGAGCATGCGGCTCTGGTTCCCCTCTACCTGGGAGTCAGGGTGGTAATAGCAAAGAGCTTTGCCAGAATACACGCTGCAAATCTTATAAACGCAGGGATACTGCCTCTGACGCTGGCGGAGCCTGAGGACTACGAAAGCATCGAGCAGGGAGATACCCTTAAGCTCACCGGCATATACGAAAGCCTGGATTCAGGTACATTCAGGCTGAGCGACATAACGAAGGGAAAGACATTTGAACTTAAAGGAGAGTTTACGGAAAGGCAGAAGGCTCTCCTCAGAGCAGGCGGGCTTCTGAAATACGTGGCTTCGGAGGAATAGGATGGACGAAAGAAAGTACATAGACGAGGCGGTAAGCGCCTTCAGAGCTCTTCTGGAAGAGCAGATAAAAAGGCAGGACAGGATGGCAGCAGCCGCTAGAAGCCGCGGTGGCGACGACAAAGGCAGCGCAGAAAGGGAAGAGCCTCTAATCATCGGAATCGCTTCAGGGGACGGTATAGGCCCCGTCATCATGGCAGAAGCCGTGAAGGTTTTAAAGACGCTGCTTAAGGACGAGCTGGCATCGGGTAAAATCGAGCTGAGAGAGATTGATGGACTTACCATAGAAAACCGCATGGCAAAGGGCGAAGCCGTTCCTTCGGAAGTCTTGAGCCAGATTAAAAAGTGTGACGTTCTGCTGAAAGGACCTACCACAACACCTAAAGGCGGCACTCTTGAAAGCGCTAACGTGACCCTGAGGAGGGAACTTGACCTTTACGCCAACGTGAGACCGGTTCAGGTTCCGGAAGAAGACATAGACTGGATGTTTTTCAGGGAAAACACCGAAGGGGAGTACGTTCTGGGAAGCCGGGGAATCGATATTCCGGGAAAGCTTTCCATGGACTTTAAGGTGACCACGGACGCCGGAACCCGCAGAATCGCAAGGGCAGCATTTGATTACGCAAAGGCCGCGGGAAAGACGAAGGTGGCAATAGTCACCAAGGCCAACATAATGAAGAAAACCGACGGCAGTTTTTCCAGGATATGTCACGAAGTAGCGGCCGATTACCCGGGTATCGAGGCAGATGACTGGTATATAGACATCATGACTGCAAACCTTGTGAATCCGGCGGTGAGACGGGACTTTCAGGTCTTCCTAATGCCTAACCTCTACGGTGATATACTGACGGATGAAGCCGCAGAAATTCAAGGGGGCGTTGGAACGGCGGGAAGCGCCAACACCGGAGACAGGTACGCCATGTTCGAGGCTATTCACGGCTCTGCGCCGAGAATGGTGGAGGAAGGTCTCGCGGAATACGCAAACCCTGCCAGCATACTTAAAGCATGCGAGATGATGTTAAGGCATATCGGTTTTATCGAAAAAGCCGACGCCCTTTCAGAGACCATTAAGGCCTGCATGGAAGAAAAGAAGGCGGTCGTCACGGGAACTTCCGGAGGCGCAAAGGCTGCCGACTTTGGCGACTACGTGGTATCGAAGCTGTAAGTGAGCGTAAAGTTTATGGGCGTGCCCGTGTGGCACGCCTGTTTCATTGAATTTTCTGCACGGAAGCGGAAAAAAATATCAATGAGTGAAAAGTCGTTCATAAAGTGGTATAATATAGGCAGAATATTTTTACCGGGAGAAAGGGAGACAATGGTAAAGGATTTTATAAGAAAGCCTATAGCGGCTGCAATCAGGACGGAAAGGGATTTCAGCACTGCGCTGAAGTCGGATGTCGACATCGTATTTCTTCTTCATTCCAACATCATGACTGTAAACCAGTCTGTTAAGGAAATTCACAGCTTTGGAAAGAAAGCGTTTATACACGTTGACTTTGCCGAAGGCATAGGCAAGGACAGAGCGGGACTTGAGTTTCTGGCAAAGCAGGGGGTAGACGGGGTTCTGACCACCAGAACGGGAATAGTCAAAATGGCTAAGGATCTGAACATGATAACCGTGCAGAGATTTTTCCTGGTGGATTCCCATTCCCTGGGAACTTCTTTAGAATCCATAAATATTTCCAGACCGGACATAATAGAGATCATGCCCGGTATAGTCACGAAGAAGATAAAGGAATTCGGCAAAAAGACGAATCTTCCAATAATAGCGGGGGGTCTCATTGAGACGGAAGAAGAGGTAAGAGCGGCTCTGGCTGCCGGAGCGGACATAGTTTCCACCGGAGAAGCCGGACTCTGGAACATAAAGCTTTAGACCTTAAGGAAGGAGACAGCTATGAAAATCGAGTTTTGCGGAGCTTCCACGGGAGTTACGGGATCGTGCCATCTTCTGACCAGCGGAGATCATAAGATACTTTTGGACTGCGGTCAGTTTCAGGGAGGAAAGGCTCAGGAGGCCATGAATTACGAGCCGTTTCCTTTCGAACCATCGGAAATCGAATGCGTGGTCTTAAGCCATGCCCATATCGACCACTGCGGAAGGCTTCCCCTTCTCATGAAGAGAGGATTTCGCGGCAAAATATACTGCACAGACGCTACGGCGGATCTTCTGGACGTAATGCTCAAAGACAGCGGCTACATTCACGAAAAGGACGCCGAGTGGCAGAACAGAAAGGCCGAAAGGTCGGGAAGAAAGAAGGTGGAGCCTCTCTACACCTACGAGGACTCCGTAAAGACTCTTGAGCTCGTTCAGCCTGTTCTTTACGACCAACTCATAAATCTTAACGACGACATGAGAATCGTCTTTAACGACGCGGGACATATTCTGGGATCTGCCATCATAGAGCTCTGGGTAAAGGAGGGGGACGGAGAGTCGAAGATAGTATTTTCCGGAGACCTGGGCATGACGGACAGACCTATACTTAGAGATCCGACGTATATAAAGAAAGCTGACTACGTCATAATGGAAACCACATACGGAGACAGGGTTCATCCGGCTAACTCCACCAGCATAGAGCAGCTTCTGGACATAGTCCTTAAGACCATAAAGCGGGGAGGAACCGTCGTGATTCCGTCCTTTGCCGTAGGAAGAACGCAGGAGCTCATATTCGAGTTCAACAAGTTCTATGACGAGCATTCGGAGTACAGGAAAGACCTTGACAAGGTAATGGTGTACGTGGACAGCCCTATGGCGACTACCGCTACGGAAGTGTTCAGGAAGAACGCCCAGGTCTTTGATGAGGAGACGAAGGAGTACATCCTTAAAGGGGATAATCCTCTGGACTTTAAAAATCTCAGGTTCACCAGAAGCACCGCAGAGTCTCAGGCTCTAAATATGAACAAGGAGCCTAAGGTTATAATTTCAGCCAGCGGCATGTGCGAAGCCGGCAGAATAAGACATCATCTGAAGCACAATCTCTGGGACAGCAGAAACAGCGTGATATTCGTAGGATATCAGGCAGAAGGAACCCTCGGAAGAGCCCTCATAAACGGAGCAAAGGAGATTACACTCTTTGGCGAGGAGATTCAGGTTAACGCCGAGATATATAACCTGGAGGGATTTTCGGGTCACGCGGACAGAAACGCGCTCTTTGCCTGGGCAGCAGCTTTCAGGCAGAAGCCGAAGCAGATTTTCCTCGTTCACGGCGAGCACGACGCAAAGGTTTCCTTTGCTAAGCTTCTGGAGGAAAAGCTCGGATACGATCCTGTAGTCGTCACCGGAAACTCCGAGTTTGAATTAGATCTTAATACGGCTGAGATTCTCAATATGGAAAGCGCTGAAAAGCGGGAGGCCGAGTACGAGGAGATACAGGAAGTGAGAAACAAGATTTCGGATATTCACGAAGAGATAGAGCACATCCTTTACAATGCGGATCTGGCCATGGGAAGCAACATCTCAGAGGACAAGATGATAAAGATAAACAACATCGTTCAGGAGCTCGCCAAGGCTACTGTAAACCTTGGCTCTGCAGTTACGGAGGAGGACAGATAACATGGAATATCCTATTGTAATCGGAATTGCAGGAGGTACAGGCTCGGGAAAGAGCACCATAATAAGAAAGATAAAGGAAGAGTTTAACGACGCAGTGACCGTTTTGAGCCACGATTACTACTACAAGGCTCACGATGATCTGACTTACGAGGAGAGAACGAAGCTGAACTACGATCATCCCGACGCTTTCGACACGGATCTTATGGTGGAGCACATAAAGGCTCTGAAGCGGGGAGAATTCGTCGAAAGACCTTCTTACGACTTTTCGGCTCATAACAGGAGAAAGGAGACCGTTACCGTCGTTCCGTCGAAAGTGATAATCGTAGAAGGCATACTCATATTTGAGAACCGTCAGCTTCTCGACATGTTCGATATAAAGGTGTTCGTGGATACAGACGCAGACGTCAGGATAATAAGGAGAATTTTAAGGGACGTTAAGGAAAGGGGAAGAACCCTGGAATCCGTCATAAATCAGTATCTTACTACGGTAAAGCTCATGCACGAGCAGTTCGTGGAACCGAGCAAGAAGAATGCGGACATCATAATCCCCGAGGGAGGATATAACACCGTAGCCATAGAGATGCTGAATCAGAGGATAAGGGCGCTTCTGGGAAGCGAGTAGATGAGTTAAGGAGGTTTAAAGAAAATGCAGGATTTCGGATTGGACTTCAGACTGGCACTTTTAGGCTTCGGCAACGCCGGGCAGGCTTTTGCCGCCCTTCTGGAGGAGAAGAGAGATGAGATAAGAGCAACGTACGGAAGGAACGTCATAATAACGGCTATAGTTACAGGCTCCAGGGGAAGCATAGTAAATCCCGATGGGATAGATACGGCTGAAGCCAGGAGAATGCTTAAGGAGGACGGTGTTTTCAGTCCCGACTTTCCGGGATACTGTGAAAAGACGGCTTTTGACGTTATTTCGTCGCCGTGCTGCGATGCCGTTTTGGAGCTGACGCCTCTTAACATAATGACCGGCCAACCTGCCATAAACCACATACTTGAAGCCTTTGCGGCGGGAAAGCACGTGGTTTCAGCGAATAAGGGACCCGTTGCGTGGGCCTACAGAAAGCTTAAGGACATTGCTGATAAAAAAGGACTGAAGTTTCACTACGAAACTACGGTTATGGACGGAACTCCGATTTTCAACCTGGCCGAAAAGACCCTGAACATGTGCAAAGTTACGGAAATATCCGGAATATTAAACAGCACTACCAACTATATTCTCGACGAGATGGCCGACGGCGTGCCTTACGATACCATCATAGAAAACGGCAGAAAGAGAGGCTTCATAGAGGCTGATTCTGCCATGGATATAGAAGGATACGATGCGGCGGCAAAGCTTACGGCTCTGCTGAACGTTCTGGCAGGCGCAGACATCACTCCAGACGACGTTGACAGGACGGGGATAGAAAACATCACCGCAGAGGACGTAAAGGATGCGGAAAGCAGGGGAATGGTCATAAGGCTCGTTTGCAGGGGAAAGGTATCTCCTGACGGCGAAGTGACGGCAGAGGTTGCTCCCGAGGAAGTTCCGGCAGGAAGCATGCTGGCATGCGTAAAGGGAACCACCTCCATCCTGTCCATTACTACAGACCTTATGGGAACCATATCCATAGTGGAGCACGACCCGGAAATAGAGCAGACAGCCTATGGAATATTTTCTGATGTTTTGAGGCTTCTGCAGGAAGTGTAAGGCTGTCTTATGTCCCAGATAACGAAAAAAGCCATAGCTGAAGCCTTTGTCAGAATCATGGAAAGCAAACCCATGGGTAAGATAACCATAGGCGACATCGCAGAAGAATGCGGAATAAGCCGCATGACTTTCTACTATCACTTTCAGGACATATACGACCTCATAGAGTGGATATGCCGGGAGGACGTGAAGAGGGTATACGGCGACAGATCCAGGTATGACTCGTGGCAGGCCGGATTTCTGAGCCTGTGCCGCATCATATACGATAACAGAAAGTTCGTCAGAAACGTCTACGATTCCTTTCACAGGGAGTACCTGGAAAAGTACATATTCGAAATAGTATATGAGCTTGTTCTAGACAGGGTGAATCAGCTGTCTGAGGGCATCGATATTTCCGGCGAGAACCGTCATTACGTAGCCAGATTCTACATGTACGCCATAGTAGGGGTGACCGTAGACTGGATGAGGGACGGGTTCAGGGAAAGCCCCGAAGAAGTCAGCGGAAGGCTGGCGGCCATGATAGAGGGACAGGTTCTGGAATCCGTGAAAAATATGGAAAGTTATAAATAATGAAATTCTTTTATCAAAACCTTTGCTGTGATAAAAACTTTATCACGGCGGAGGTTTTGTTTATTGAAGCGTTTATTTTCCGGTGATAGGATGACTGTAAAAGGAGGCGGATATTATGGATATATCTATGCAGATGAAAAAGGCAGCCCTTCGCACGGCGATGGGATATATAGAAAAGGATCCTGAAAAGAACCTGCTGAAGCTGATGGACTGGGTGGACGCCCTGGCAGGAGACGGCCCAAGAAGCTTTCCTTCCCAGAGAGCCATGGTGAGAAAGGTTCTGGAGGACAAAGACAGCAGCATGTACAGGCTCATCATGAACATTTTCCACGACGTGGACAACGACGTGATAAAGAAGGTGTTCGAGAACTTCTTTCTCAACGCAAGCCTGGTAGGATGGCAGAGACAGGAAGAGTACAGGGAGAAGTACGGATGCAACATTCCGTGGGCCATACTTCTGGATCCGACTTCGGCGTGCAACCTGAAATGTACTGGATGCTGGGCTGCGGAGTACGGCAACAAGCTTAACCTTACATACGACGAGTTAAGCGACATAATAAGCCAGGCAAAGGAGATGGGAACGTACATGTTCCTGTTCTCAGGTGGCGAGCCCCTCGTCAGGAAGAACGACATCATCAGACTCTGCAAGGAGCACAACGACTGTCAGTTCCTTGCCTTCACCAACGCGACCCTTATAGACGACAGGTTTGCGGAGGATATGCTGGAGGTTAAGAACTTCATTCCGGCCATAAGCGTTGAAGGCTTTGAGGAAGCCACCGACTTCAGAAGGGGACACGGAACGTACCAGGCAGTCATGAAAGCCATGAAGATTCTCAAGGAGCACAGGCTTCCGTTCGGCGTTTCGTGCTGCTACACGTCCAAGAACATAGATTCCATAAGCTCTGAGGAGTTTATAGACCATCTGGTGGACTGCGGAGCAAAGTTCGCATGGTTCTTCCACTACATGCCAGTTGGAAACGAAGCGGCCGTAGAGCTTCTGCCAAATCCTGAGCAGAGGAAGAAGATGTACGAGAAAGTCAGGGAGTACAGGCAGACAAAGCCTATATTTACCATAGATTTTCAGAACGACGGCGAATTCGTTCACGGCTGTATCGCAGGAGGAAGGAACTACCTTCACATAAACGCAAACGGAGACATAGAGCCGTGCGCTTTCATTCACTACTCCGATTCCAACATCAGGGGAAAGAGCCTGCTGGAGGCTTACCAGTCGCCGCTTTTCATGGCATATCACGACAATCAGCCTTTTAACTGCAACCATCTGAGACCTTGTCCGATGCTGGAAAACCCGGAAATGCTTCAGATGATGGTGGAAAAGTCCGGCGCTCATTCGACGGATATGCAGTCCCCTGAGAGCGCGGAACACCTGTGCGGAAAGTGCGAGGAGTACGCCGCAAACTGGGCTCCCGAGGCGGACAGGCTTTGGGAAAAGAGACAGGAAGAAAAGAAAGCGAAGATGGAAAATAAATAACGCCATTCGATTCTACGCACATAGATTAAAGTTCATACTTTTTTTGAAAGCTTCTCCGAAACGGAAATTACCGCTTCGGTGAGGCTTTTTTTGTCAAAAAAACCGGCGTGAGGTCTGTAAAGCACTCTGAGAAAAAATTTTGGTTTTTGCCTTTGAGCCGAGTCGTTTATGCCGAAAATCGGTAGGCAAAATCGGCCTGAAACGAGAAATTTGCCGAAATTTCTGTAAAACATATTGACAAGGCCAGGGGGCTGTAGTAAATATGAGTGACAACGAAACAGCTTTAAAACAGGGAGAGGAGGAAAAGGATTTGAGCAGAGAATGGCAGCAGACTAGATTTAAAAAATACGTACTGCCAGACGCGGTGTACTACCAGAGCCTCTGGGCAGTGCGGGATCTGGAGAGGATGGAGGAACGCATCAGAGAGCTTTCCGATAACAGGGACGCCATGGAAAGAAGCGGCAGCCTTGTGAGAGAAGGCGGGACGGCGTATTCGGCGGGCAGCAGGCCGACGGAGAATTCAGCCATGGAAAGAGCCATGCTGGAGGAGAGAGTGAGAGGCATCAGAAAAGCCATAGAGGGTATTCCCGAAGGATACAAGTCGTACGTTCTGAGCAACGTGATACTTAAAAATTCCGGAAAGACATTCCCCAACAAAGTCTGGAGAATCTGGAAACAGAGGTTTCTATACGACGTGGCGGTGAACCTGTCGATACTGTAAGGAGCGATTATGAATCCAAAACTTAGGAAAAGAGCCGTCATAGGAGCTGTATCGGGGCTTGCGGCAGCGGTGGCAGCAGGGCTTATCGTAAACTTCACAGGCCTGAGAGACGCAGAGCTTCACAGCGGGGAGGAAGAGGAAACGTTTATGGAAGAAGATATAAATGATTATCCGGATTTGTCAGCAGATCCTGGGGACGAAATAATTGGCATATGCACATCTTTTGCCGAGGACGTATGCGAGAGAAGCCACATGACCAGCGACGGCAGGGAAGGATACGAACACCTTACAGCTGAGTACAGAAAAACCCTTGAGGGTACGGGAGATCCGGAAAAGACTGTAAGCCATTACAGGGAAAACGAAATAGTCCAGAATCTCATAGAAGTGGAAAACGCCGAGACCATATCCTCTTCCGAAAACAGCGCCCAGGCGGCGGTTTCATGCAGGTGCAGATATGCGGAAGCCGCAGACGGGTTTGCGGATTTAAACGGAGTGGGAGAAGGAGAGGAGTTTACCCTTCTTATGTTCATGGATCTGGAAAGGGAAGACGGAGAGTGGAAAATATCGGGGTGCAATGTGATTCAGTGCTAGGAAGAAGGACGGGGGTGAGAGAATGCGTACTTGCAGAGGAACAATAACGGTATTTCTCCTCGCGGCGATAATAATGGTGATAATGCTCATAGGAAATACGGGAAGAGCTTACGCCATAAGCCATCTTACAGATTTTGACCACGGCAGCGCGGGAGAAACCATAGCAGGCGGAGGAGATATCGTAAAGGAAATAGGAGATATGGCAGGCATAGAGGGCGGAGACGACAAAGGCGGAAAAGGAAATTATACGGAGTACGGCGAAGAAGGCAGATACGATGCGGTTCCTGTGGGCGGAAAGACACCTGAAAAGCCCGGGGACGCAGGCAAAGGCGGAACGGTGGACAAAGGCGGAAAACCGGCAGGCGGGAATAAAAGTGCAGAAGAAGATGATGCCATACCACTTAGTGTAAAGGGACGCATAGAGCACACTCCGGACTGGGACAGAAACAGGGGAAAGTACAATTCCTATGCAGCTGAACGGGGACTTGACTTCAGGGGAGATGAAGTATTCTGGCCGGGAGAGGTACTGGTTCTGACAGCTGAGACGGAAGGTCCGGATGGAGCTGTAATCATTGCCGAGTTTGCAGGAACCGGTTACAGAAAGACCCTTTCTGGAAGCGGAAGCGTAAAAAAGGCGGAGGTAGCCATGAGGGATATACCGGGAGCTATGGACGCTGACAGCATCACCGTAATATTTAAGGCAGAAGCGGCAGGGGAAACTTCCGAGTATGAGGAAACCATAGCAGTCGACGACAGCGTGGACTACTGGATGCTGCACAGAAAGGAGGCGCCGTAATCCTTGGCAAAGAGGCGAAAGATAATAGGTATTGCCGTGATACTGCTTGCCGCAGCCCTTATAGTCAGCTGGGAGCGCTGGGGAAAGGATGCTCTCATGTACGAAGAAGCGCCGGTTTTAAAGGAAGACGCCGAGGCGGGAACCGTAATAGACGAATCTATGATAACCTACGAGCGGTTTGAGCGGGGAAGTCTCGATTTTATAGGTAAGGACGAAGCGGGAAATCTTACGGGAATGGAGACGGCGCACTTTGTCCACGGAGGAACGCCTCTGTTCAGCGAGTATTTCAGAGAGCCTCTTTTAAGCGGAAATCTTGAGAAAGGGAGATTTCAGATGAACCTGGCCTCAGACTGGATTGAAAGCGTACCGGCGGGACTTAAAAGAGGGAGCAGGGCGCTTATCTACTCGGGAGACGCTCTGGTGACATCGGTATATGTAGCGGCAGAATACGAGGAGAGCAGAGGCGCTGATGTGATAGCGGACGGCAGGCAGATAGAGGCTATAGGTAAAGCAGTAGCCGGAGGCGGAAAGTTGATTCTGGTGAAGGGATGAGAACTGTACTTGGTTTTTTCGGAAGCGCCGGACAGGTCGGAGTGACGATGACGGCGAGAGCCATAGCCGATTTTTACGCCCAGAGCGGTGCGGAAACCCTTCTGATTTCAGCATCGGGAAAGTACGGAAACGATTACGCCAGCGTTTTTGAGGCTGTAAGATCTCTTGATGACCTCAAAGCCGATATAGTAAACGATACGTTGAAATCTGAGGAAATGAGAAGCGTAATCGTGCGGGAAGGAAACCTTTCCTACATAGGGGCCGTTAGAAATCCCTTTGCGGTGAGAAGTTTTCCCGCAGATTCCATAGAGAGAATACTGGCAGCTGCCGGCGGCAGTTACGATTTTGTCATAGTGGATGCCGGCGACGATTTCAACTCGGGACTGGCAGTTTCGGCGCTTAACGCCTGTGACAGGAGAATATTCGTACTGACCCAGCAGCAGAAGACCATAGACAGGTTTATATACGTCAATTCTCATGTGCTTACGGCTCTCGGCATAAAACCGGAGATAATCGTAAACAGGTACGTAAAGAATCCGGGACTTTACACGGTGGATGACATCGAAAAGCTTACTATGCAAAAGGCGCTGGGAAAGATTTCGGAATGCGAGTGGGGCAGATACGCGGAAGTTCAGGGAACTACCCTGATGGACGTCAAAAGCTACAGGAAGGAAATAGAGAGGCTGGTGCAGGCGATTGGAGAAGGGAAGCAGCCGCAGAGAAGAGCGAAACTTCTCATTGGAAGAGTATTTAAGCAAAGTAGAATCTGATAGAGAGAGGAAAGCTCCTGGCGGCAGCGCAGCCGGAGCGGGGGCAGCACCCGGGGAAAACGAGAGGCAGTTTGAATACGTATGCAGACTGGTGAAGGAAGCATTTGACAGCGAATGGGACGATACCGACGACGACGTGAAGAGAAAGAGACTGGAAAGGGAGAAGAGGGCCATAATAGGAGAGGAAGAGGAAACTTCGTTCTATAAGGAAAAAATACGGGCCGTTCTCCTTGAAAACAAGGTGGCGGACGCATGGTATCCGTCCTGGTTTCCGAACCTTCCCGAAGCCGTGTTTGCAGAGCTTTACGGCCTTTCGGGACTTGCCGGATGGGCCTACGACATGGATAAGAGCCTTGAAAATTCATCTTCAGCAAAGCTTATCGGAGACAGGCTTTACTACTTCATAGACGGTAAATGCCGGCTTCAGCCTCAGAGAATAGACAGAAAGAGAAGGGATCAGCTTAAGCGGGCGCTGCTGCTTTCGACTCCGGCAGAACGTCTGGAATACGGGTTCCACGAGATCTATCTCCATAATGGGATAAGGATAACTATTTATTCCGGTCACAGGACGAAGGAGGATCAGGAGATAATGGTGTTCAGAAAGTACGTGCTCGAAAACTATACTTTCGAGGAGCTGGCTGAAAAGGAAACCATTCCGGAAGAGGCAATCCCGCTGTTTCTCGCAATGATAGAGGCGGGATTTAACGTCTTAATAAGCGGGCAGGTAAGGTCCGGCAAAACCACATTTCTCAGGGTCTGGCAGAGCCATGAAAACCCGGAACTTGAAGGTCTTGCCATAGCGACGGATCCGGAGACGCCGTGGCATGAAATAATGCCGGACGCTCCTATAATGCAGCTTATCGCAGACGGTGATGAGCTGAAGGAGATGAGCAAGGCTCTCTTAAGAGGCGATAACGACTATGTGATACTGGAGGAGATGCGTGACGCTGCGGCCTTCAGTCTGGCTCTGGACATAACGTCGACGGGCACCATGAGGAGCAAGGTTACCGTTCACGACAACAGCGGAATAAACGTCCCATATAAGATGGCTTCGAAAATCGTCGATGCGTACGGAGGAAGCCTGAGGGAACACATAGCCCAGGTATATAAGAACTTCGATTACATATTTGAATTCTGCCAGAACCCGGAAAACAGAGCGAAAAAAATACTGAAAGGAATCCTGGAGCTGGCATACGACCCCGTACCTGACGAGATAAGAGCGACATATATATGCAGGTTCGATTTTGAAAGAGGAACGTGGAAATGGAACTGTCACATGGATAAAACAAAGAGGGAAAAAACGGCGGAAATCTCAGGTTCTGCGGAAACCATGATGAAAATACTGTCAGAGCTTTCAAGCGGCGAAACCATCAGCGAATGGACGGTAAAGCCTTCCTATTACAGCAGGGGAGGTGAAGCGCGGTGAAGACGGAGATACTGCTTTACGGACTCATGATGACAGGGGCATTTGCCTTCGGATACGACAGCATAGACGGAATAATAAGGACTGCCAGGTGTAAATTCGTCATAAGGAGAAATCTGAAGAGGGACGCAGTTCCTAAGCCGGAGGAGTATGAAGGCATTCTCTACCATATGGACAGGCTTCTTAAGGCGGCCGGATGGAGCAGGTTCTTTCAGGATCCGAAGACGTTTATGGCGGTCTGCCTCCTGATTTTCCTCGGAGTTTTCTCCGCTTCGGCAATGGCGTCTGATTTTTCGACGGCACTTACATTCGGGCTTTTTTCGGCGGTATTTCCGTATATTCTGTGCTATGCTTCCCTTCAGCAGCGGAGGAGCGTCAGGTCAAAGGAAGGGGATATACTGGTTCATGAACTCTATAACAACTACAAGATATGCAGCTACAACATGGGCGAGGCGATATCCGCTACAGCTGTGACTTTGGAAAACGCCCCTCTTTCCAGAGCGCTTATGACAGATCTTGCGAAACAGATGCAGCTTTCTGCTGCGGAAGAGGACTTCTCCAGGTGTCTGGAGACTTTCAGATACGCGGTGGGAACCACATGGGGAAACGTGCTGGCCGCCAACATATATTTTGCCATGTACAGGGGAATAAAGGTGGATGAAGGTCTGGGCGATCTGGCCAGGGCGATGACGAAAAGCAGGGAAGTAGACGAGTACAAAAAACGGGAAAACGGCGAAGCTTCAATGATGCTGAAATACCTGGTTCCCGTATGCTATCTTTTCACCGTCGTAGGAGCGTGCAGATATTTTGACTTTACGCTGAGCGAGTTTTTCCGTTCCCAGCTCTTCACATCTTCCGGATTCAGGCTCTTTGCCATAATAATCATGATATATTCGGCGGGGCTTCTGGCGGAGAAGTTTTTCAAGGGAGAGAAAATGGACATATGAAAAGAAAACTGGCTGACTTTACATCTGGTGAAGATTCCATAAAGAACAGCAGAATATATAAGGCTGTAAGGAAGCAGGCCGCCGGCATAAAGGGCAGGATATATGCGAAAGGATATGAAAGAGATATTCTGTCAAGCTGCATCATGCTCAAAAATCTCTCGGTAGTGTATAAAGCAAGGCCCATGTCTGCCGACTTTATCATAGAGGAGCTGATGAAGAGCAGCACGTTTTTAAAGGATGTGTACCGGAGGATTCTGTCCGATTACAGAACGGGTAACTGCGACGAAGCCGTCAAAATCCTTCAGGAGAAGGTGCCTACCAGAACGGCAAAGAACTTTGCTATGATCCTATCAAAGCTGGACAGGATAAACCCTTCGGAACTTGCAGGATACATGGAGGCTTTTGAAAAGTCCATGGAAGAGGAACGGACGACGGAGGCCATGCGCCGGGCGGAAAAGAAGAACATAATAATCACTGCAATAGCCACTGCATCGGTCTTTGCCGTACTTTTCAATTTCGTTCGGGTTGTTATATTCATAAACGCCATGGAGATGCTTCAGAGCGTCTTTTAAAACATATATCTGACGGGAGGATGCGAGATGAAAAATCTGATCATAATAATAGGTACGATACTTCTGGGAGTTATAATCGTAAATACAATGGTATTGGGGGAAGGAGATTCCACCCTTCAGGGCGCCGCAAAGAGCATAGTGGAGCAGGGGGTCAGCAGTATAGACTCCATGCAGATCGGCGAATAGACGGCGGCAGGTGATGAAATGAAGGAGATAGTTATTATCATAGGTACGGTAATACTGGGAGTCATCATATTCGGAATGATAGCAGGGGACGATGAAAGCCTTAAAACGGCCGGCGCTGATACCATGGAAAAGGCTATTGAGATATACGGAAGCTGAAACAGCGTGCATTAAAAGGTGATTAGATATGAAAAACCTGATTACAGCAGTAGGATGCACACTTCTTCTCATGGCCGTCCTACTTCAGTTCGTGCAGAGTCAGAATACAGCTCTGCGCCTTGCGGCGGTGGATAATGCCGTAAACAGTTTCCGTGAGACGGTAAGGCAGGAAGGATGCGTCAGCGAAAGAAATGAAGATGATCTGAAGGACGAGCTGGCAGAGATACTGGGCTGTGAAACGGCAGACGTTCATGTGGACGGGGACAGAGTGCCCAAAGAACGGGGATCCTTTGTTACGTATGAAATAAATGTTGCGATACCCGATCTGGTGGCAGACACGGGATTCTGGGGCATGGACGAAGAAGATGCGGAGTTTGAGTATGATGTAAAGAAATATGCTGCCAGCGAGTTTACTTACAGGTAAAGATCCATAGTGCGGATAGGCGTTAGAAGATGAAGAATGTAATAGTTGCGACGGCAATACTCATATTTGCTATGACGGTGATGAGTCTTTATGCCGGACTTAACGTTGAAATCAGGGAGAAACGGATTCTTATCGACATGGCGGAGGAGGCGGCGGCTACCGCCGCGCTCTTCTACGACGGGGATGCCTACGGTTACGGCAGATACAGGTTCGACAGAGGAAAGGCCGGCGCTATGGCCATGGAAAGCCTGAGATTAAACGGATTTACAGACACCTCCGGAGCGCGCATTGAGTTTTATGACGAGGGGGATAATCCTTACGTAAAGGTAGTAATCGAGTACGACGACAGAGAATTTTCGGCAGTATATGAGCAGAAAGGGTTTTAGATCAGAGAAGGTACGTCGCCGCGAATAGGAGAAGCCAAGCGGGAGAATATAAAATGCAGCTTTACCATATAAAGAAATTAAGATATAATTTCTTTATACGGGAGGTGTGAGCAGTGCCAAATATCAGATCGAGCGCAGATCTGCGCAATAAGTATAATGAAATTTCTTCGCTATGTCATAAGTATCAGGAGCCTGTATTCATCACAAAGAACGGGAAGGGGGATCTGGCCGTTATGAGTATTGAATTATATGAGAAATTAGCCGGAAGACTGGAGCTTTACAGCCTCCTTCAGGAAGGTCTGGATGATATGCGTGATGGAAGAACGCATCCGTTTTCGGATGTAATGGATGAGGTAAAGAAGAAAAGGAATCATGAGCTATAGGATTCATATTACTGAAGCTGCAAAGGATGATTTAATAAGCGCCGTCGAGTATATCGATGGTGTTCTGAAAAATCCGCAGGCCGCCGACGATCTCATAGAAGCTGTGGACAGAGAAATAAACAGGCTCGGATTCTTTCCACAGAGGCATGGATTTCCCGATGACAGCGTGCTTCGTTCCATGAATATCCGTTTCGTAAAGGTGAAGAATTATCTCGTGTTTTATGTGATTTCTGAAGAAGAAAAACAGATTGTGGTTCTTCGGTTTCTCCATATGAGACAAGACTGGATGGGAGTGCTTCGTCTAAGCGGTTCATAAATACCGATACGATACTGCATAGCATAAGGAGAATGGTAAAATGGTGATAATAATCGGAGGAGCATCCCATACAGGGAAGACCCTTCTGGCACAGAAGCTGATGGAAAGGTACAAATATCCGTATCTATCTATAGACCATCTGAAAATGGGACTTATAAGAAGCGGAAAAACCCGGCTCAATCCATATAGCGATGGCTGCGACCTCACAGCCTATCTCTGGCCCATAGTCAGGGAAATGATTAAAACCGTTATAGAGAACAGGCAAAATCTTATAGTGGAAGGATGCTACATTCCATACTTCTACCTGGATTTTCCTGAGGAATATCTCAAAGAAATCAAGTGTTTTTATCTGGCGATGACGAAACGGTATATAGAAGAGCACTTTACGGAGATAAAGGAGTACGCAGACGAGATAGAAATGCGGCTGGACGACTCGTACTATACCATGGAAGAAGCTCTCGACGAAAATGAGCACGTATACTGGTACACCCACGACTGGAACGCCGATGTCATATGGATTGACGGCGAGTATAACGTATTCGAGGAGGCAGTCCGCAGGATTGAAGAGACAATGATGTAAAAAAGCCTGTGCTCGGATTTCTGATGTTTTAATAGTTTTGCTAGCACGAATAAGCTCGGATTCATTGAAGTTTAAAGCAAATAGTACCACTCTGCCCTTCAAATAAGGGGCTCGAGTGGTACTATTTAGTCAGTCCTGCCACATATAGTAGCATATTCGTACTCGTAAACCAGAAGAAATTGCCTCATTCCGAGTACGAGCTACTTTCACATGTTCCGAGCACGAGCCTGCTTTCCCACGTTCAGGGTACGCGTCAGCTTCCCAGATTCTGAACATGGGTCTTTTCCCACGTTCAGGGCATGGGTTTACAGGCAGCTGCTGTGTCCGCAGCCACCGTGGCCGTCTGAGCCTGCGCAGCCGTGCTTGTCTTCTCCGCAGCCGTGACCTTCGCCATGACCGTGATGACCGCAGCTATGACCTTCGCCGTGGTCGTGTCCGTGGTGACTGCACATAACGTTGGCGTTGTACTGGAGGCTGCCTTCGATGAGAGCGTTTACAGCCTCGTCGGCGGAGCCCGTTACGCCGCCGTAAAATTTTATTCCCATATCGGTAAGAGCGTTCTGTGCACCTGCGCCGATTCCTCCGCATATAAGGGTATCAACCCCTAAATCCTTAAGGAATCCTGCGAGGGCGCCGTGACCGCTGCCAGCCGCGTTTTCCACGTTGGCGTCGGTTATCTTTCCGTCCTCAATGGTGTAGATCTTGAAATTCTCACAGTGGCCGAAGTGCTGGAATACTTCGCCGTTATCATAAGTTACCGCTACCTTCATTTTCTTATCCTCCGTTTCGTACTGAATATGTGCTGTAGCAATGCTGCTTTCGTGTATCTCGTAATTTCCTCCCGAAATGATGAGAGGCTTCTCGTTTACGATGGAATCCGCGATCTTCATCCTGGCTGAAGAATATATTCCCGATATGGTAGGACGGGATACGTGCATCATCTCCGCACACTGGTCGTGGCTCATTCCAAGATAGTCGATGAGCCTTATGGCTTCGTACTCCTCCATGTTAAGGTTTATAGCATCCTCAAGAACGCTATCTTCTGCGCCTATGGGGACAAAGCCTTCGCTTGCCGGCATGGACAAAATAGTGCGTTTCTTTGCAGGTCTTGCCACAGCTGTCACCTCTTTCGGTTATTTTACGTATGTCAATAATATATCACGGTTTCTGACATATGTCAATAACTATCGGACTTTAGTTCCACTTTGGCTTCTTAGCTTCGGCTTTGGGTTTTGGTTCTGGTTCTGCTTTCGTAGCTTAGTTTCTGCTTTAGCCTTAGCTTTCACCTTTACCATATTCCCAGCAGGTGCTGCATGAGAAGGCTGACGCCGGTAATTCCAATCCAGCAGGACAGTCCCATGACGAGAGGTTTTCCGCCGGTCTTTATGAGCTTTACAAGGTCGGTGTTAAGGCCGATTGCAGCCATTGCCATGACTATGAAGAACTTTGAAAGCTCTTTTACCGGATTGAAAAGGGATGCGTCTACGCCCATGCTTACAGCCACGGTGGTTATAATCGAGGCCAGAATGAAGTAGAGGATGAAGAACGGGAATATGCTTCTGATGCTTACGCTGCCGCCGTCTTCCTTTTCTTCCTTTCTCGTGCGCCAAAGGGCGAGGATCAAAGTTATAGGTATGATCGCAAGGGTTCTTGTGAGCTTTACGGTAACGGCTTTGTCGAGGGTGGTGCTTCCGAGGCTGAACATGCTGTCCCAGGTCGAAGCGCAGGCCGTAACAGAAGAAGTGTCGTTTACCGCAGTTCCCGCAAAGATTCCGAAGGCTTCTCCTGACGCAGTATCAAAGCCTATGGCGTTTCCGAAGGCCGGAAATACTATGGCCGCCACCACGTTAAAGAAAAATATAATTGAAATGGCCTGAGCCACCTCGTCGTCGTGAGCCTTTATGACCGGCGCCGTTGCGGCGATGGCAGAGCCCCCGCATATTGATGAGCCCACGCCTACGAGAACGGAAATGTTCCCCGGAATCTTCATGGCCCTGTGAAGAACGTAGGCCACGATGAGAGAAGTGGCGATGGTTGAGACGATAATGGGAAGGGACTGTTTTCCAGTTTCCAGCACCACACCCAGATCCATACCGAAGCCCAGGAGGACTACCGCCCACTGAAGAATTTTCTTTGATGTGAATTTAATTCCGCCCGCAAAGCCCCCTTTGTCCTTCCAGAACAGAGTGACTACCATGCCCGCGAGTATGGCGATTACGGCGCCTCCGATGACGGGAAATGCCTTCCCTAAAAACCAGGAAGGCACCGCGATTAAAAGACAGAGTAATATTCCTTTTAAGTTCTTTGAAACAAATGTCATCTTCTTTCCTTTCCCCTTTTGATTTTCTATACGTTGAAGAGGAAGTTCATAACGTCGCCGTCTTTTACGACGTAATCCTTTCCTTCCGAGCGTATGAAGCCCTTCTCTTTTGCAACCGAAAGCTTTCCGCCGCACTCCATGAGCTTGTCGTAGGCGATAGTCTCGGCTCTGATAAAGCCGCGCTCAAAGTCCGTGTGAATCTTTCCGGCTGCCTGAGGCGCTTTAGTGCCGTCTTTGATGGTCCAGGCGCGAACCTCGTCCTCTCCGGCTGTAAGGAAGGAGATGAGATCGAGAAGGCTGTACGACGCCTTGATGAGCTTGTCAAGACCTGATTCGGAAATACCCAGCTCCTCCAGGAACATGGCCTTTTCTTCGTCCTCAAGCTCGGAGATTTCCTGTTCTATCTCGGCGCAGATTACGACAACCTCGGCGCCTTCCGCCTGCGCAAATTCACGGACGGATTTAATGTAAGGGTTTTCAGAGCCGTCGGCCGCCTCGTCTTCCGATACGTTGGCTGCGTAGATTACAGGCTTAAACGAGAGAAGGTCCAGCGTTTTCACAAAGGCTGCCTCTTCTTCGGTCAGGTCCATGGCTCTTGCCGACTTGCCGGTGCCGAGGAAATCATTTACCCGCTTTAAAATGTCCAACTCCGCCTGAAGGCTCTTGTCACCCTTGAGGTTTTTCGTGGTCTTTGCGATTCTCTTTTCAAGGATCTCCATATCCGAGAGTATGAGCTCCGTGTTTATGGTTTCGATGTCGGAAAGAGGGTCGATTTTACCGTTTACGTGAACGATATTGTCGTTTTCAAAGCATCTCACCACGTGAACGATGGCCGCGACCTCGCGGATATGACCCAGGAATTTGTTACCCAGCCCTTCACCCTTTGACGCGCCCTTGACGAGACCGGCTATGTCGCAGAACTCGATAGTAGTATAGATAGTCCGTTTGGAATTGTATACCTCGTGAAGCTTTTTCACTCTTTCGTCCGGCACGGTTACAACGCCTACGTTGGGCTCTATGGTACAGAACGGGTAGTTGGCCGCCTCGGCCCCCGCCTTTGTTATAGCGTTGAACAGCGTGCTCTTGCCTACGTTAGGCAGACCTACGATTCCTAATTTCATTTTTTAAATTGCTCCTTTATATTTAAACGTTTTCAGCTAATACCGAGCCGCTTTACTCCCTTTTTACGCCCTTTTTGATGGGACTTATCAAAGTCAGCAGCATCAATTATATCACAGGCTGCATCAGGGCTCAAGGGCCATAAAACCACTTTTGTGCCGGCGTTTTGTGCCGGCAGGCGTTGCACCTGCGCAACGGCCGTTGCAGCATGCGCAACAGAGTCTGGCAATTTTTTATCAAAGTCTTTAAGAATTGGGGGATTCCGCCCTTGGCACACGTTTTGCTTTAGAGAGAGGCGTAACGGAGTAATTCGGATTTATTATTAAACCATTCTGTAAGGAGGAGACGATATGAGTAAAGCCAAATCAACCGTCGCGCTGGTAAAGGGCGACGATATTCAGGCCAACGTTACAAGAGTATTCGATCTTATGGGCGGCGTTCAGAACGTCATCAGAAAGGGCAGCACCGTTGTGCTTAAACCTAACGCAGGACATGCTGAACCGCCTGAGACTTCAGTGTGCACCAACCCTGAGGTAGTTCGTGCGGTAATACGCGAAGTTAAGAAGGCAGAGCCTAAGCAGATTATCGTTGCAGAGGCTGCTGCTATCGGCTGCGACACTTTGGAGTGCCTCAAAGTCAGCGGAATTCAGGCTGTTGCCGACGAAGAAGGTGTTGAAACCAGAGACATAAAGAGAGACAAGGATCTCATAAAGGTAGCTGTAAGAGGATTCAGATCCAACATCGATTCCGTAAAGCTTCCGAGATTCCTTCTGGAGGCTGACCACCTTATAAACCTTCCTATTCTCAAGGCTCACGCTTCCATGGTATTCTCGGGAGCCCTCAAGAACATAAAGGGAGTTGTGCAGGATAAGGTTCATATGGACATGCATAAGCAGAACCTGACCATGGCGATGATGGACGTATGGTCCGTATGCCGTGCGGACATAAACATCATGGACGCTCACAGAGCTGCTTCCGGATACAGCCCGCACATGCCTGTACCTATCGAGACTCACATGATATTGGGCTCCAAGGACCCTGTAGCTATCGACAGAGTTGCGTGTGAAGTAACGGGTATCGACACCAGCGCTGTTGACTACTTCAAGGTTGCAGAGGAGACAGGCCTTGGAAACTACGACATGGATCAGATTGAAGTTGTGGGAGATTCCATCAAAGACTGCTTCTACAAGATGTGGATTCCATACATCGGAGACATGAGCACCAGATGGCCTGAGTACAACGTAATGTGCAAAGGCGGCTGCTCCAGCTGTCAGGCTCTTCTCGCCATAAACATGGAAGAGCTTAAGGCCGTAGGCGCATACGACGAGAACGCAGGCATGACAGTAGTTATCGGCGGACTTAACGACATCCCTGACGACATTCCTGACGAGAAGATAGTTCTTCACGGAAACTGCACGAAGAAATATCTGAAGCAGCATCCGGGCGCATACCACATTCTCGGATGTCCTCCGAACGAACCTGCCCTCTATCTGACCATTCAGAGACACGAGACCATCGACGGAACGGGTGATCAGGAAGATGAAATCATCCGTCCGTGCATGGCAAGAGACGCAGAAGTTTGGCGTGAATACGTATTCCGCAAGTTTGACGAATATCAGAAGGAAAACAGGGGGTAATGCTATGGATGGATACATCAGAGTCAAGGCAGGAGATGACTTCTGGAATCTGATGGAGATGATCTTCACAGATCAGTTCATGCAGAAGCATACGAATTTTGACAGCTTTGAGTATTTCCGCTACTCCAGCGCCGTAATGGTAAACTGGGGCGGGGAATATATGATTTATCCTGAGAAAGTATTTAACAATTTCATAGTGGAAAGCACTGAGTTTTCAAATTGGGATCAGATGGTTATGGCTGCCGCCGACGAAAGATTCGGCGCGGCCTGATTGAGAACAGATACGTAAAATTTAGTGATTTACAGGAGAAAGACATGGCAGAAAAGAAAAAATTACAGTCCGAAAATGTCAAATCCAATTTTGGAAAAGGCTGGATAATTATAATCTATTGTCTGATTATGTTCTGGTTCCTCATCGGTTTTTCCATCGACGGTCAGAACATCATCATAGAAGTTTTCGCAGGGAACAACTGGGAAAAACTGGGCTTTGAAAGCCAGACCGCCCTTCACGCAAAGCTTCTCGAGCTTGCAATGTGGGCAGGATTTATAGGCGTAGTTGCATATTTCATAATCGGAAGAATATGCATGAAGATCGGAGGAAGGAGAACCAGTGCAGTATTCCTCACTCTCGCAGGTCTGTCCTACATCTACTACGGCCGTGCTGACAGCATCATGAGCTACTTCATAGGTCTCACTCTTGTTACAATATTCATCAATGGTGCTGCATACATCGGAGGCGGAAACCTGGTAACCCAGTGGTTCCCTAAGAAAAAGGGACTGGTAAACGGTTATACCACCATGGGACATAACCTGGGTTCCGCCCTGTACGTACCTCTGATTTCATTCCTGGTTGCAAGCCTTGGCATGGCAAACGGCATGATGGTAACAGGCGTGGCAGCTGTGGTAATCGGTATCATCTCCTACTTCGTAATCAGAGATATGCCTCAGGAAATGGGCCTCTATCCTGATAACGTTACGAAGGAAGTATATGAGGCAGAATATGCAACCGGAGAAGAGGTTTCCGAGAAAAGCCGCTGGACCGTTGCAAAACTTCTCAAGACCAAGGAAATGTGGCTTGTTGCCTTCATCGTAGGCATTAACCAGCTGGTAACCACCGGTGTAATGAGCCAGATGGTTCCGAGGAACATGGAATTCGGCTTCACTCAGGCTCAGGCCGTGTCGCTGATGACCGTGTGCGCTCTTATAGGACTTGCAGGTTCCGTTGGATTCGGATTCCTGGATCAGAAGATGGGAGTAAAGACCGCCATCATCTGCTACCTGGTATGGTACTCCGCAGCGCTTATCATCAACGTTGTATTAAACAACGCAATCGGCGGATATATCTGCGTGGCGATGGTAGGTATCGCAATCGGAGCGGCTGCAAACTTTATGACTTCCCTTCCTGCATCCGTATTCGGAAGACACAACTTCGACCTGGTATATTCCATATACTTCCCGATTATGGAGATTGTGCTGATGCTTAACTATATCATCAACTCCAAGGCACTTTCCTGGACCGGAAGCTTAAGAGGCGCTTATGTAGTTTTCATTGCTTTACTTATAATAAACATTGTACTTATCTCCGTCCTGAACACCAGAAAATACAACCTGGATTATCAGAAGGAGGACGAAGTTCTGAAGAAGAACGCTTAGTACGGAATGCGGGGCTGCTTCTTTTTAGAGGCAGCCTCACTTCATATTACAGTCAGAAGGAGGAAAAGAAATGGCAGATGTAGTAATCGTTGCAGCCTGCAGAACGCCTATCGGAACTATAGGCGGTCAGTTTAAAACCCTGACGTCTCTGGATCTTTCCATTCCCGTTATGCAGAACCTGGTTAAGAGAGCGGGAATCAGTCCCGAGATAATCGAGGACGTAATCTGGGGATGCAACTATCAGAGAACATATAAGGAGAACAACCTTGCGAGAGTCGCTGCGGTAAAAGCGGGGCTTCCAGTGACCGTTCCGGGAATTACTGTGCACAGAAACTGCACCTCTTCCATGTCTTCGGTTCAGATGGGCTATTATCAGATAAAAGCCGGAGAAGCGGACTGCATCATGGCAGGGGGAGCCGACAGCATGAGCACTGCTCCTCACATGGTGTTTGACGCAAGATACGGAAAGAAATACGGTCACATGGAGCTGAGAGATTCCATGTGGGATTCCCTGACAAACCTGGGAATAGGCCCCGCCATGGGAATCACCGCGGAAAACGTGGCCGAAAGATATAACGTAACAAGAGAGGACATGGACGCATACGCCCTTCGTTCCCAGCAGAGAGCGGTGGCAGCCGTAGACGGCGGAAGGTTCAAGGACGAGATCATTCCCGTAACCGTTCACGGAAGGAAGGAGGACGTAATCTACGACACCGACGAGTATCCGAGAAGAGATGCAAGCCTTGAAAAGCTGTCAAAGCTTAAGGCCACATTCAAGGAAGGGGGAACGGTTACGGCCGGAAACGCTTCAGGAATGAACGATGCGGCTTCAGGCGTGATTCTCATGAGCGAAGACAAGGCGAAGGAACTTGGCATTACGCCGATGGCAAAGGTTATATCCGTCGCTACTACGGGCGTGGATCCTGACGTAATGGGTATAGGACCTATAAGCGCATCGAACAAGGCTCTCGGCAAAGCGGGCCTCACCGTGGAGGACATCGATCTCTTTGAGATAAACGAAGCCTTTGCGTCCCAGTGCATAGCATGCCAGAGAGAGCTGGGAATACCTGACGACAAGCTTAACGTAAACGGCGGAGGAATTTCCCTCGGTCATCCTGTTGGAGCTACGGGTTCAAGACTTATCGTCACCCTTATGTACGAGCTGAAAAAGCGCGGTGAAAAGTACGGACTTGCCACACTTTGCGCAGGCGGCGGCATGGGAACCGCGGTGGTTATAGAGATGATGTAAAATAAAATACCTGCAGGACGCGTCGCCGGAACGGGCAGAACATCCGCAGGTATTTTTTATTTCGATTTAGGGTAGTCGATGTTATAGTGCTTTATCTTCCGGGAAATTGTAGAGGCGTTTACACCCAGCTTCGCGCCGGCCTCACGCAGACTCTTCGATTCCTTAAGCACCGACTCTATGAGAGCTTTCTCGTAATTCTCCTTGGAGTGGTGGAGGTTTTCAGAACCCGGAGGAAGGTCCTTGCTCTGGGAAATGTCGATGATGCCCCGGAGCAGTTCGTCGACACCGGTGTCTGCGCTCGACGCGCATATGACAAGGTACTCGATTACGTTCTCCAGCTCGCGGATGTTTCCCGGCCAGCTGTACCTCTTTATCATTGCAAGGTGCCTGTCGGTAAGGACGAGGGAGCGTCCGTGCTTTTCGTTATAGTAATCGACAAAATGTCTGCACAGATCGTCGAGATCCTCAAACCGTTCCCGGAGAGGCGGGATATTTACGGGTATCACGTTAAGCCTGTAATAGAGATCCTGCCTGAATGTGCCTTCCGCTATCTTTGCCTTCAGGTCGGAGTTGGTAGCGGCGATAAAGCGTATGTCCAGTTTTATAGCTCGGGTGCCTCCGACTTTGGTAATCTCTCTGTTCTGAATGGCCCTTAAAAGCTTTACCTGAAGGTCCATAGGCATATCGCCTATTTCGTCCAGTAGAATCGTGCCTCCGTTGGCAAGTTCGAAGAGACCCTGCTTGCCGGAAGGATTTGCTCCCGAGAATGCTCCCTTTTCGTATCCGAAAAGCTCAGACTCCAGCAGAGTAGGAGGGATTGAAGCACAGTTCACCTTTATGAACGGCTTATCGCATCTGCTGCTCATGCGGTAGATTTCGTCTGCGACCACTTCCTTTCCCACGCCGGATTCCCCGGTTATCAGTACGGTTGCGTCGGTAGGAGCCGCCATTCTTATGGTGTTGTAGAGCTTCTGCATGCTGACCGATGAACCGATGAGGCGGCAGGACTCGTCTGTGTTAGTCTGTATCCTCACGTTTCTGCGGCTTTCATCCACAGAGTTTACTTCGCTCAGGAACTTCTCGAAATCCTCATGGAGAAGCCTGAGGGAAAGAATCGGCCGGCTGCTTACGACCACCTGACTCAGGCTGCCGTCTTTGTCGAATATGGGAACTCCAACCGCATAACCTGTGCGCGGCGGGTTCGTTTTATTTACCGTGGACAGACGGAAAGCCCTCTTTCCAGTCTTAAGAACCTCCAATGTGGCCCCTCCGGTAAAGAGACTTCCTTCTTCGACTATGTCGGACACCTTTCTGCCCAGGACCTCCTCCGGAAGAATTCCCGTGTTGCGGTGATGGGCCGGATTTACGTAGAGACAGACGCCGTCCTTGTCGGTTATGAATATGCTGTCGTCAAGAGAATCGGTAACCACCTTGAAGTCGATGCCTTTATTGAGGAAAACCTGAAGGTCGTCGTCTATTTCGGTGAGGAAATTCTTAACGTCCGGGGATTGGTCGCTGCCGGACTCACTGAGGAATTTCTGTATTTTTTCTTTTACTTTCTGTATTGCTAAAACCTGATCCATATATTTTCTCCTGTCCGCTTAATGATAACGTATCTCTTCGGGGAAGTAAATAATTTCGGTCGAATTTGTTGCCTGTGTGCAACAAAAAACCCCTTATGCAACAGCCCAAAGGGACACATCCGTTGAATTTGCGGGGAAAAGCCTTGGCACGATGCTTGCTCCTTTAATGTGCAGAGCAGAAAAGAGGTGAAACGGTGAAAAAACTTTATATTAACTGCATTTCGGGAGTCAGCGGAGATATGATGCTGGGAGCTTTTCTTGACCTTTGTGTTCCTCCGACATACCTGAAAGAGAGACTTTCTCTTCTGCATCTGGACGAATTTACACTGACGGCCGAGAGAATTTCGGTTTCTGGCCGCGAGGCCGTAAGCGCCGATGTGGTTTTACGAAACCCTGCCGATATTGGCAGGGATCCATACGGAGGGCGATACAGAAATTACAGGGATATCAAAACTCTCATAGGCGGCAGCGGTCTCAATGACAGGGAGAAGGACCTGAGCCTGAAAATCTTCGGGATAAAGGCTGAAGCGGAAGCAAGGGTCCATGGAGTCGACATAGATGAAGTTCAGTTTCACGAGGCCGGGGCCGTCGATTCGGTGGTCGACATCGTAGGAGCCGCCGTTTGCTTCGGTTATGTAAACGCCGACAAAGTTATTTCCCGTCACGTACCTACGGGATACGGGACCGTAAAGTGCGCCTGCGGAATCCTTCCTGTTCCGGCTCCCGCAGTGAAACAGATTCTGGACGATACCGGAATTCCCAGCTATACGTCTGACGTGAAGAAAGAACTTCTCACGCCTACCGGGGCATCGATTATTGCTGCCGTCGCCGATGAATTCGCATGCCGCGACATTGAGAACGGCATAATAGAGAGAGGCCGGGGAGCGGGAAAGCGGGATACGGGCTTACCGCCCCTTGAACTTATTTTATATGAGGAGGAATAGTGAAATGCTTGAAACGAGGAGACTCAACGACAAAAACAAGGTTATAGTAACCGCGGCTCTGACGGGAGCCGTTACCACGAAGAAAAACAATCCGAATCTGCCTACCCAGCCAAAGGAAATTGCAGAATCGGCTCTGGCCTGCTATGAGGCCGGCGCTGCGGCAGTGCACATTCACGTAAGAGACGATGAAGACAACGCCAGCATGCGCTACGATAAATTTGAAGAGGCTGTGGGACTCATCCGCGGCGCAGGATGCCCGGTAGTTCTGAACCTGACTTCTTCCGGCGGACAGGGCTTTTCCTGGGAAGAGAGAATGAAGCCTTTCATCGAACTGAAGCCGGAGCTTGCATCCTTTGATGCGGGAACCATGAACTGGCTCAACAGCGTCGTTTTCATGAACGAGCCGGAGTTTCTGGAGCTGTGCGCAGCAGAGATGACAAAGGCGGGAGTAAAACCGGAAATCGAAGTGTTCGACATGGGAATGCTCAACACCGCCAAGTACTACATAAAGAAGGGCCTCATTAAAGAGCCGGCTCATTTCCAGCTCTGCCTGGGCGCTCCGGGAGGAATGGAAGCTACTACTGAGAACCTTCTCTTCCTCGTAAACCATCTGCCTGAGGAGTGTACATGGAGCGCCTTCGGTATAGGAAAGGGAGCTAACGAGATAATGATGGCGTCTCTTGCTCTCGGCGGAAACGTAAGAGTGGGTCTTGAGGACAACGTGTACTACAATGCCGGACAGCTGGCAGAGTCCAACGCTCAGTTCGTAGAGAGAGTAAAGAGGATTGCAGGCGAGCTTGGAAGAACCCTTGCTACACCTGACGAGGCAAGAGAGATCCTGGGTGTAAAATAAACTCCCGGCACCGGGAATGCCTGTTGCCGACGTGCAACGGATTTTCCTGAAAAGACAACGTAAATTTTAAATCCTTATGATCACCTTGAACTGCAAAATGCGGATATTCCAACGGAAAACCGCATTTTGCGGAGATAGGAAACGATTGGCACACCATTTGCTAATCATATTGACAAAAAAGATTTCATTGTGTCGGGGCGAAAGGCTCCGCCGCAAAATATATTACGACAGAAAAGGAGATAGTATTATGTCAGAAATTGCTGTAAGACACACTCGCGAAGAGTGCTTTGCACACACTAACGACTGGAAGAAGCCTTATGATGGAAGTATCTTTGACATGTTCAGGGGAGGATCCTTCGAGCTTATCGACCTTTCCAACCCGTTCGGAAGGGGAAATCCGCTCTGGCCGTCCAACGGAGACTTCCACATCGACAGAGTACAGCACATGCCGATGCACTATCGTCTGCTTCAGACATTTAACGATTTCCACATGCATAACTCCACTCATGCAGATTCCCCTGCTCACGTAATTCCTGAGAGCCCGTTCACTCATGAGCTTCCTATCCAGAACTACTTCGGAGAAGCTGTATGTCTCGACATTCCTAAGGGAAAGTGGGAGCTCATCACAGTTGAAGACATCGAAGAAGCTGCAAAGAAGGTTCCTGGCGGAATCAAGGAAGGCGACTGGGTTCTTCTCAACACCGGAACTCACAGACGCTGGGGTGAAAACGACGACTACTTCGCATACAGCCCTGGACTTTCCATCGAAGGCGCAAAGTGGTTCGTTGAGCATCACGTAAGAGGAGTAGGCTTTGACATGCAGGCTATCGACCACATTCTCTACACCTACGCTGCTGACCACGGCCCTGGCCCGTACGTACCTCGTATAGTAGAAGAGTATGAGGAGCAGTTCGGCCATCCTGCACTGGAAGATTTCCCTGAGTGGGAGCCTTGCCACGACATTCTCATGGCAAACAACGTAATGGGTATTGAAAACCTGGGCGGAGATCTGGACAAGGTAACTAACCAGAGATTCCTCTTCTGCGCATTCCCGCTTCGCTGGTACATGGGAGACGGCACCATCGTAAGAGCTGTTGCCTTCGTACCTTCCGACAGAATCGACAGAAGCGTTCCTGACAAAGAGTATCCATACGGAGTATATTAAAAAACATTTACGGGAAATTCCCTCAGGGGAGTTTCCTGTTTTATCAATGAAACAGTTAAAGAAAGAGAGCATGAGGTTTTATGGAAGATAAGAAAAAAATTGCCGTTTTAGGCGCAGGCACCATGGGTACCGGCATCGGCCAGACCTTTGCCATGAAAGGCCACGAGGTAATGCTCATATACGTGTACGACGACAAGCTTCGTGCAAAGCCTGTGGAGACCATGACGAAGAATCTTCAGATTCTAGCAGATAACGGCGTTATAGACGAAAAGGAAATTCCGGAAATCACAGGCAGAGTAAGATTCACAGAGTCCCTGGAAGAGGCTGCCGGATTTGCCGATATCATATTCGAGTGCATAGTAGAAAACCTTTCCGTAAAGCAGGACTATTTCGCGAAGCTTGACGCCCTCTGTCCTGAAAAGACCATCCTTGCGACAAATACTTCAGCCATCAGCGTTACGGAAATCGCCGAGAAATCCGTCCACAAGGAAAGAATCATAGGCACCCACTACTGGAATCCGGCATACCTGATTCCGCTGGTGGAAGTGGTAAAGACGAAATACGTCTCCGATGATGTGGTTTCCGAAACGTGCAGAATTCTGGAGGACGCGGGAAAGAAGCCGGTTATAGTGCAGAAAGATGTACCGGGTTTCCTTGCAAACAGAATGCAGCACGCTCTCTTCAGAGAGGCAATATCCATAGTTGAAAACGGCATAGCCACAGCGGAGGACGTGGATAAGGCCATAAAGTACGGCTTCGGCATGAGACTGGGAATCCGTCCGCCTATGGAAGTAATAGACGCAGGCGGAACAGATCTTACCTACAGCATTCACAGGTACCTGTTCCCTCACATCGAGAACTCAACGGAACCTTCTCCTCTCCTTAAGCAGAAGCTGGACGAAGGCAAGCTGGGATTCAAGAGCGGCGAGGGCTTCATGAAGTGGAGCAAAGAAGACATAGAAAAGTCCAACAAGGACATGATAGAAGGGCTCATCAAAGTTGCGAAGGCCCTTGACAGAATTTAACCTTACCATATGAAGTGGAGGAATATATGGCAATGATGACAGCCGCAGAATACATTGAAAGTCTGCGCAAACTGAAAACCAGAGTATACATGTTCGGCGAGAAAATCGACAACTGGGTGGATCATCCCATTATCCGTCCGTCCATAAACTGCGTTGCGATGACCTACGCTCTCGCCCAGAATCCGGAATACGCCGATCTTATGACGGCAAAGTCAAACCTTACGGGAAAGACCGTAAACAGGTTCACCCATCTTCACCAGAGCACCGAAGACCTTGTAAAGAAGGTGAAGATGCAGAGACTTTTAGGCCAGAAGACCGCAAGCTGCTTCCAGCGCTGCGTGGGTATGGACGCCTTTAACGCCGTATACTCGACCACATTTGAAATCGACGAAAAGTGCGGAACCGATTACCATAACCGTTTCATAGAGTTTCTGAAGATGGTTCAGGATAAGGATCTTACCGTTGACGGCGCCATGACCGACCCGAAAGGGGACAGAAGCAAGGCCCCTCACGCACAGTCTGATCCGGATCTCTTCCTTCACATAGTGGAAAGACGTCCTGACGGAATCGTGGTAAGAGGCGCAAAGGCTCATCAGACCGGCTCCGTAAACTCCCACTGGCATATCATCATGCCTACTCAGAGCATGAGGGCTGAAGACGCAGACTACGCAGTTTCCTTTGCGTGTCCGAGCGACGCGGAGGGTCTTTACATGATATACGGAAGACAGTCCTGCGATACGAGAAAGCTGGAGGAAAATGCGGATATAGACGTAGGCAATAAAAAGTTCGGCGGTCAGGAAGCCCTCGTGGTGTTCGACGACGTGTTCATCCCTAACGAGTACGTATTCATGGCAGGCGAGTACGAGTTTGCAGGAATGATGGTAGAGCGTTTTGCGGGATACCACAGGCAGAGCTACGGCGGATGCAAAGTCGGCGTAGGCGACGTGGTTATCGGAGCTGCGGCCCTTGCTGCCGAGTACAACGGCTGCGAGAAGGCTTCCGCCGTGAAGGACAAGCTCATAGAAATGACGCACCTTAACGAAACCCTTTACTCCTGCGGTATCGCATGCTCCTGCGAGGGATGTCAGACAAAGGCTGGAAACTACCAGATAGATCTGCTCCTTGCAAACGTGTGCAAGCAGAACATAACAAGATACCCTTACGAGATAGTTCGTCTCGCCGAGGACATAGCAGGGGGCCTCATGGTTACCATGCCGAGCCAGGCGGACTTTAAGTCCGATGAAGTAGTGGGAAAGAACGGCGAGACCATCGGAGACATCTGCAACAAGTACTTTGCCGCAAGGGAGGGCGTAAGCACAGAGGACAGAATGAGAGTTCTGAGATTCCTTGAGAACATATGCCTTGGAAGCGCAGCCGTAGGCTACAGAACCGAATCACTTCACGGCGCAGGATCCCCTCAGGCCCAGCGTATAATGATAGGAAGACAGGGCAACATAGAGGAAAAAAAGGAATTCGCAAGGATAATTGCGGGAATCAAAAAAGAAAACTAACCGAATCTACTATTTGTCGCAAAAAAGAACCGACGCACCGGCATTGGAATACAACCGGTGCGTCGGTTCTTTTTGCAAACTTTGACATAAAAGCAGCATACAGCAAAAAGGTCAAGGCGAAAGTTGCCATTTTTGATTGAAAAAGAATAAAGGTCAAAGAAATCAGAGGATTGCGCTGAAAATTCTTTGACCTTAAAACGTTTAGAATACTACTATGTCAAAGTTCGCCTTGACAAGTTGGCTTTTTTTATAGGTTCATGTCAAAATTTGCAGAATCGTAAGGGGGAGCTTTCCGCAAGGAGCAAGGGCTATGCCCACAATCTGAAAGAGTTAAGCGTAGTTACGCATAACTCTTGATCGAAGTACAAAGAAAATAGCAATCTGAATTATCAGCACCAAACCGCACACACAACCAACTAATTGCATTGTTTCACCAATGTAAATAACGCCGGACACCAGCATAATGCGGTATGCCGTAAAGGCTCCAATAGTGCAGCCAAGTACGGTGGGAATAAAATAGACGAATAGCATTTGTTTTGTAATAAGTCCTTTAATCTTTTTGCGCTTCATTCCCAATCGTCGTAGATCATTATAGACTTCTGCGTCGTCCCACATGGTGCTGATAAGTTTTAGTCCAATAACCATGACTGCGGACACAAAGGCAACAATGGCGATAAACAGCATGAGCATAAGGTAGGTGGCAAAGGCTTCAAACTGCGTAGTCGTACTGCTTAACTTTGAAAGCGGATATAGCGGCCACAACCGGGCAATTTTAGTTTCATTGCCGTCAAAGGAAAGATACTCCGCCTGACTTCCCGTTTTCTCGAATGTCGCGCTGTTGTGCCAATTTGTAAAGATTACTCCGTTGCTATCCGAGATGACGGCTTTCAGAATATTGTCCTGAAACTCTGTCGTGTCTTGCCAGTTTTCCACATTTACCATATAGGATACGGCTTTATATTCGTCAGCAAGGGTAGCCGCAATCGTGCGGTAATCTTCAGCGTTCAAAATCAGAAAAGAAGAAAATACAGACCGTGTATTAAAAAGCCCATCGCGGCATATCGGCTCATTTTGTATGAAGTAAAACTCCTGCTTGGTAGTTGGGTTGTAAAAAAGGCTGCTTTCTGCCGAAAAAGCGTTTAGTTTATATTCCATGCTGCTGTCATAGTAAACCGTGTAGCTTCCTTTTGGTACGGATATTGCCGCGCCGGATAAGGCGTTGAAGTTATCTTCGCTTACGATGATACGCGAACCCCAATCACGCTCACCGTTTTTATAATTGTTCTGCACACCGAGCAACAGGCAGTCTATATGCTTTATGTCGGTAATGGTCGCATTGCTTTCCTCGGCTATTTCTTCAATACGGCTTTCGGTCATGGGGTGTTCACAGGTCGAATTGATCGTGTAATCGTATGGCTCGTTCAGAGCGACATTATACCCGTCAATAAATCCTGCCGCTATGAAGCCGATACCAAATGTCGTAAAGGTAATGAGAAGCGTCGCAACAAATATAGAACGGGTATATTGCCGGATTTTCTGTTTTAGAAGATTGTAAAAGACAATGTTCTTGTAATATGCTTTGTCATTGTACTTTTTCAGAATATCCCCGATAGACGCGCATTGAATAATCAACAGATAAACGCCTAAAACTGCTCCCGCCAGGCCTGCAAAGGCCAGCAAAGTATTGAGAAAACCGCCGATATTCTGCAAGGCGAAAAAGGCAACGATCCCGGCAGGGACAAGTAATGAGCCTGAAATCAGCAAGAATAAACTTCCGCTTTTTGCCGTTTCATTTTCATCAGAGGTCTTAATGATTTTTAAAATATCAACATTTTTGATGTATCTGCGGTTAATCGTCCGCAAAATAAACCAATTAAGCAGGGAAAACAGCACCGCAATGATTAACCCCACCCAGCCGATACTGAATGCTGTTTCCTGTGTCCCCAAAAACACATTGAGAAGCGACCAGCATAGGTAAGCAAGGGGAACCGACAAAAGCAGGCCAACTAATGCAGCAAATTGAAAAAGAAGCGTGTATTCTTTCACAACAATTTTTTGAACGGTGCGCCGGTCTATGCCGAGGGACAGAAAAATTCCTATCTCCCGCGACTTATATTTCAGGAAAATACTGTCTGCATACACAAGAAAGACAATGATTCCAAGCATGGAGCCGAAAAACATAGCTTGTGAAATAGTTTGTGTTGAACCGCCGTCAACCAGGACGTTTGTGACAGTAGGGCTGTACTGCAAAACGCCGTATGCCCCTGTCATTGCTATGGAAAAAACAACAGAGAAGAAGAAAAGCCCGTATTGCTTTCGGCTATTCTTAAAAAGTTTTCTGCTAATATCGTTAAGCGTCATACCCATCACCGTTTACCTTTCTTGTGAAGTCCAATAGTTCGTCAAGAAAATCTCTGGGCTGTCCGCGACGCACCAGTTCACCGAATACGATACCGTCTTTTAAGGCAATTACCTTGTCGGCATAAGAAGCCGCAAACGCATCATGCGTAACCATGGAAATTGTCGCTCCCATTTTTTCTTTCGCGTTCAAAAATGCTTCTATGACAGCAGTACTCGATTTTGAATCGAGATTTCCCGTAGGTTCATCTGCCAGGATAATGGACGGATTATTAGACAATGCTCTCGCTATAGACGCTCGTTGTTTTTGTCCTCCGGATACTTCGGCAGGATATTTTTCCGCAATTTCTTCAATGCCGAAAACCGCTAACAGATTATGGGTGTTATGCTCCATTCGGCTTTTGCCTTTTCCAGCAATAATCTGAGGCAGAAAAATATTTTCACGGATTGTCAGCCCGTTCAGCAGCATAAAATCTTGAAAAACAAAACCAAGTTTATGCTGCCTTATTTCTGCAAGTTCATTTTCTTCGCCGGTTAGAATATCCTGCCCGTCAAGAATGACCTTCCCGCCGTCCGCACTTATAAAGCCGGATATTACATTGAGCAGCGTCGTTTTCCCGCTGCCGGACGGCCCCATAATGGCGACAAATTCCCCGTCGTGAATGATCGCGGAAATTTCTTTCAAAACAGGGTAATCTATTCCTTTTGAACGATATGTCTTTGAAACTTTTTCGATTTGTAACATAGTCTCCGCCTTTCATAATCGCTGTATCTGGTTTACAGCCTCATTCTAAAAGGCAGTTTTCAAATATTTATCAAACGAAAAAATCCCCCTGTAAAAATACAGGGAGATTGCAGAAAGTAATTTATTATTCTATCATTCCAAAGCGGACGGCTACAGACGCGCCCCCTTCTATGCCATTCGACAAAATGATATTTCCATTGTGCCGCTCACATAGGATTTTACAGACATTGAGGCCAAGCCCCAAATGCTGCCCGGTGTCAGATTTTTTCTCCGTTGTATAAAACGGGTTTGCTGCGGATTTCAGGGCAGCATCATCAAAGCCTGGCCCATCGTCTGTTACAGTAATTGAAAATGTGTCATTTGAAGCGGCATACTGTATGGATATGGCAGATTTCGCATAACGGGCCGCGTTGGATAACAGGTTTTCAAAAACCTGCAAGACGATCTCCGGGTCAACACAAAGGCTTGCGGCAGCGGTTTTATCCGATATGGACAGGTTCTTGCCCTCGCAGATCATTTTCGCGGTATCATTAAGCCTTGCGGTGAAATCGCCGGCTGCAAGCTGTTTTCTCACAATCGGTACATCTTCAAGCCGCTGTAATGTGTTCATGGAAGAAGTATAGTTTTTCAGCCGTTCAATCTGCCCTGCCATTGCCGCGTAGGTCTGCATAACATCGTCAGCACTTAATTTCCCCTGCGGCGTGTATTTTTGCAAAATGCCTAAATGCCCCTCCATGACCGTAAGGGGTGTTCGCAGATCGTGAGAAAAAGCGGCATTTAGCTTTTTACGCTCATTCATCTGCCGCCACATTTCCCGATTGTTACTTTCCAGCGCAGAGCGCATTTTCTCAAACGCTTTGCATAGTAAGCCCATTTCATCGTTTCTGTTATACTCAATGGAAAAATCCAAATCATTTTCGGCTATTCTGTTTGCAGACGCGGTTAAGAGCATAAGAGGTCTTCTGATTTTGCTCCTGTAAAAAATAAGCCCCGCCAAAATGAAACAGGCAAGATAGGTGAAAGGAGGCAACGTCCATATTGCCATTTCGTACAGCCACATCATTTTCCCGTCATGCTCTGAAAGCAGATATACCGATTGATTTCCCCATACCTTTTCGGAATTAAATCCCTCGACCACATCTAGATACTGAAAGGCAATATCTCTCTGTGCATTGGTGAGCAAAGTTCTTTCCACTTCTACCAGCAGCATTGCAAGGAGAAGAAAAACGATTGCAAGTAAAACAAAGGCAGACGGGATTGGTAAATCCCTTAATCTATGCTTGGCTTTTCCCATTTATAGCCCACCCCCCAAACTGTTTCAATATATTGCTTTGCCCCGGCTGTGGTAAACTTTGCGCGGATTTTTCTGATATGCTCTGCTACAACAGTGTTGTTTCCCAAACCGTCCAATCCCCATGCAGCTTCATAGAGTTGTTCTTTATCAAAAACCTGTCCGGGGTTTTGTGAAAGCACTTCGACTATATCAAACTCCTTTTTCAAAAGCGGGATTTTTATCTCGTTCCAATATACCGCCCGTTCTAAATAGTCAATGATTAATTCCTCGTCAAACAAAACACGGGATTTGGTTTTACTGCGGTTTTCACGGCGTAAATGTGCCGATACCCGCGCGCCTAATTCACCGATGGAAAAAGGCTTTACAATGTAATCGTCCCCACCTGCGCCGAAACCTTTGATCTTATCGCTGTCCTCAGTATTAGCGGTCAAAAAGAGAATTGGGCATGAAACAAAGTCCCGTATGCTTTTGCAGAGCGAAAGCCCGTCTATATCCGGCATATTGATGTCGAGTAAGATGATATCCGGCTGTTTTTCCAATTTCTGTAATGCTTCTTTTCCTCCGGCGGCAGTAATTACATGGTAGCCCTCAAGGGAAAAATAGCATTTCAACATATCTAAGATTTCTGCTTCATCATCTATTACCATGATCGTCTGTGCCATTTCAACACCTCCAAAGATGATTTTAGCAATCATTTTTCAAATCTCTATCAACTTTACGCTGCCCGCCAATCGGTTTTTCCGCGTCTTTGGGAAATGTCTCATTTTTGATTTGAGATTCTCCCCATTTAAAGAGACGTCGGTCACGACCGACGTCTTTTCTCTTTTCTCTGAAAGTATATGTACGCACCGAGGCAGCCCATGAATACGAAGAAGCTGAGTACCTGAGCCTGTTTGAATGGCCCTATCATCAGGCTGTCCGTGCGAAGCTCCTCCACGAGGCCGCGCTCGAAGGAGTAGAGCATTCCGTAGAGAAAAGCAACCTGTCCCCTGAATGTCCGCCTGTGATCGTCGAACCAGATGAGGAATACGAACATTGCAAGGCACCAAAGGGACTCATAGAGGAAAGTCGGGTGAACCATCTGCCCGTCCACCTCTATGGCCCACGGAAGATTGGTAGGGCCGCCGTGAGCCTCCGAGTTGAAGAAGTTTCCCCAGCGACCTATGGCCTGAGCCAGCGCCACCGTTGGAAACGCAAGATCGGCAAGATCCAGTATGTGCATCTTATGGTAGCGGCAGACGAAGCAGGCCGTTATGATTCCGGCTATGAGGCCGCCGTGAATGGCAAGGCCTCCGCTTCTGATGTCTAAAATCTTAGCCCAGTCGCCGGCGTAGTTATCCCAGCTGAATATTACGTAATATGCTCTGGCTCCGATGATGGAAGCCGGTATCATAAAGATGGTGAAATCTATGACATAGTCTCTCTCTATTCCGTGGCGTGGCGCTCTGTAGTAGGATATTGCGATGGCGAGGAGAAATCCCAGGCCTATGAGAACGCCGTACCACATTATATCGAGGCCGCCTATGGAAAACGCAACAGGGTCCGGTGCGCGCATATTTAAGTCCTCCCTTTTTGAAAAATCCCTTCTATTATAAATAAAACTCTGTTAGAATTCAATGTATGAGATACGAAAATATGGTTCCGGGAACGTTCGTTTCACGTCCCAACAGATTCATAGCAAAGGTTAGGCTCACAGGTGGAGAGGAAGTGACGGCCCACGTAAAAAACACGGGAAGGTGCCGGGAACTTTTGATTTCCGGGTGTACGGTATACCTTCAGGATCACGCAGGCGCCATGGGAAAGAGGAAGCTGAGGTATTCCCTCATAGCCGTGGACAAAGTGTGCGGCCGGGGCAGGCTTCTCATAAACATGGACTCTCAGGCTCCCAACAAAATCGTCGGCGAAGCGTTAGCCTGCGGCAGATTTCAGGAAGTTTTCGGCAGTGAGCTTAAGGGCATGGCTTTCGACTTTGGAAACATTTCCTATATTTCTCCCGAGAAGACCTTCGGCGATTCCAGATTCGATTTTCGCCTGACCGATAAAGAAGGCAGAATCTGCTGGATGGAAGTTAAAGGCGTGACCCTTGAAGAGGACGGCATCGCAAGGTTTCCCGATGCTCCTACGGAAAGGGGCGTAAAGCATGTGGGCGAGCTCGTTAAAGCCGCAAAAGCAGGGGATTCCGCCGGCATAGTCTTCGTAATCCAGATGAAAGGAATAAAGGAGTTTAGGCCCAACGATGAGACTCACAGGGCCTTCGGAGACGCTTTGAGAAAGGCTTTTCGCGAGGGCGTAAAAGTTCTGGCTTTTGACTGCCATGTAAAGCCTGATTCTGCGGTAATCCGGGACAGAGTACAGGTCATACTTTAGATGTGAAACGTATTGACGGCGGAAGAAAAAAACAATAGAATGAAATGGCCGGACAAAAATTACTATCGAGGAGGCATCTATGCAGGATCTGATTCTATACCTCGGAATGGCGGCCATAGGATATATAATCGCCAGCCGTCTGAGAAACAGCCGTGATAAATTCGGATGGACGGGAAAGGTACAGACAGCAGCCATAATAATACTTGTATTTACAATGGGGGCCAGGATGGGCTCAAACTCCGAAGTCACGGATAATCTGACTTCCATAGGGCTTTACTCTTTCATCATTACGGTGGTGGTAATGACCGTGTGCGTGGTCTTTGCCATACTGGCGCGTAAAATAGTAGGAGTAAACAGATACGGCGGCGTTGGGGAAGTGAACCCTGCGGACATAAACCACGGAAGCGGCCACAAGGGAAAAGGCGGCTTTGACAGGATGACCTTTATCATCGTGGGAGCGGTAGCCGTTGGAATGGGTTCGGGCTATCTGTTTGTGGACAGGCTTTTCAGCGACTATGACACCTTTGACAGTGCGGCAGGTCTTGCAATTAAAATAGGGCTTTGCGTAATGCTGTTCTTCGTCGGCTTTGACCTGGGAATGGAGGGCACCGTATTTTCCAACATGAGAAAGATGGGGATCAGGGTGTTTGTGTTTCCCCTTGCCACTATAGTAGGAAGCCTTGCAGCCGCAGCACTCTGCTCGGTATTTCTTCCTCTGGGACTTAGAGAATCCCTTGCCGTAGGCGCAGGGTTCGGATGGTATTCCCTGGCTCCCGGAATGATACTTGAGAGCGGCCTTGTTACGGCAAGCGCCATTTCCTTTATGCATAACGTCATGCGTGAACTTTTCGGAATCATATTCATACCCGTGGTCGCTCAGAAAGTAGGCTATGTGGAGAGCATATGCCTTCCGGGAGCAGCTGCCATGGACGTATGCCTTCCGATAGTTGAAAAATACACTAACGGCAACGTAGCCGTATATTCGTTCATTTCAGGATTAATCGTGTCGCTGGCGGTACCGGTTCTGGTGCCGATAATGCTTGGATAATTTTAACCGGAGGAAAAGAAAATGGACTTATCTTATGTGAAAACCCTTGATGTGGACATGCCGGAAGAGCTGGTAAGACTTAAATATGCAGGCATGTTTGACGACTTTGAGAAGCGGGCGGCATATCACCTTTCACGTCCCGAACTTCCCGAGGCTCTGAAGAAGAGAATCGAGCTCGAAATTCACAATGCAAAGCTCATAAAGAGGGAGTACACCCTTACGGAAGATGAGCTGGTTAAGGGAATCGCAGAGTACGCCCCGGGATTTACGAAGGCAGACCTCGACAAAATCGCAGACAGTCTGGACTACGTTATCATCGAAGGCGAAAAACGCTACGTGTCCTTCAGCGTCAGAGCTCTTTTTAAATCCCATCCTGTACTCATGAACTGGCCGGGAAGCACTCACAAAAAAGACGACAGAACCTTCCTTGAAGGCGTCATAGCCAGAATGAAGGAAAAGGGCGGTCTCGCCGTGGATATCGATATAACCACCGGAATGGAGATAGATGAAGAAGTCGCAAAAGGCGCCGATCTTAAAGTTCACGTGCCGTTTCCTACAGAAAAGGCTTTCGGCATGAAAAACGTCAGGTTCATAGAATCGGAAGGTGAGTGTGAAATAGCTCCGGATACGGCCCTTCAGAGAACGGCATGCTTTACCGCAAAAGGTGATGACAGGAGAAGGTTCACTCTGCGCACCGGCGGAACATATGAAGTCAAGTATATGTCATTTGAGGAGATGAAGAAACTTCACGATGAGGCAGTTGCAAGAGGGGAAACCCTGCCTGAGTTCAGCGCGCCCGGCCCTGACACAAAGGACGGAGTATGGGAAAGCGATTTATCCGAAAAGGCTCCGCAGATAATGTTTACGCCTTTCATAAAGGCTCTTTCGGAGAAAATCGTCGGAGATGAAACGGATAAGCTCCTCATCGCAAAGAGAATTTACGATTACATGGTAAAAAACTTCAGATACTCCTACGTTCGCGACTACGCATCCATAGAGAATCTGTCCGAATACTTTGCTCTTCGGGGAAGAGGAGACTGCGGACTTCAGGCCCTGCTTTTCATAGTGCTGGCAAGGTACAACGGAATTCCTGCAAGGTGGCAGTCCGGAATTACCACTGAGCCTGACGGAGCAGGAAGCCACGACTGGGCAGCCGCATATTTTGTCGGCGTAGGCTGGAGACCTGTTGACCCGTCCTACGGCGGAGGTGAGGTCAGAAACGGCACAGACGGCAACGCCGACTTCTACTTTGGCAACACCGACCCGTACAGATGGATATTCAATGTGGATATTCAGGAGGAGTTCATGCCGCCGAAGAGCCACTACAGGTGCGATCCTTACGACAGCCAGATAGGCGAAGCCGAAACAGCGGACATGCAGATTACATACGCCAACATCGACTTCATCAGAAAGTTCAACGTGAGAGAAGAGCGGGAGATATAGGAAGTCTTTAGGCTAGGCTCTATGACCAGGCTTTATATAGTGAGATTCGCGATTTGCGATTATGCGCGATTATGAAGGTGTTCGATGCAAAACCGGTTTTCTGCCGGAAACATCGAACACTTTTTCGATGTCATGAGATGTTTTCGGGGGTCACATCGAACTTTTAGGGTCAGGAGCGGGGTTTTGCGACACAAATGTTCGATGTGATCGGCATTTTCAGCCTTTGGGGTAGAAAAAACGTTCGGTATGGGCGCGGAAATCCGGCTTTGACATCGAACAGCCGTCTCGTAACAATCTGCCTCGGAACGGACCGCCCCGGAACAAACTGCCCCGCATCATGGCATATTTATCGCGTAAAAAACCCCTGCGCCAGACACAGGGGTTTATGATGCTTACCGGGAGCTGTTAAACTTAACTCAGATACCTGAACACGCCTTTTACCTTTCCCAGGATTCTGGCGTCGTCTACGATTATAGGATCCATGGTGTCGTTTTCAGGCTGGAGCCTTACGTGGCCGTCTTCTCTGTAGAATGTCTTTACGGTGGCTTCGCTCTCAAAGTCGCCTTCCACCATGGCGACGACTATTTCGCCGTTGTATGCGGTATTCTGCTGCTGGACGAGGATGAGGTCGCCGTCCATTATGCCTGCATTTATCATGCTTTCGCCCTTGACTTTAAGCATGAAGCTGTCGCCGCTTACAAAACCTGCAGGTACCGGAAATGTATCCTCTATGTTCTCCTCCGCAAGGATAGGCGTTCCTGCGGCGACGTTTCCAACGACCGGAACGTCGACCACATCCTCCCGGGATGAGGAAACATTGGAAATGGTTTCGGATTTATCGTATGAGTCGCTTTCAACCAGCATGAGGGCCCGTGGCTTGGCAGGATCCTTCTTAAGGTAGCCCTGCTCCACCAGGCTTGCTATATCCTTATGAACCGTGGATGTGGACTTGATTCCCAGAGCTGCGCCTATCTCCCTTACCGTAGGGGGATAGCCTTTGGCTCTAAGTTCTTTTCTCATGAAGGACAGTATCTTCTGTTCCCGTTCCTGCTGCTTTGACATGGGCGTTCCTTTCAGATTTACTCAGTATACATACTATATGTACGTCCAGTATATCACGGCTCATGGAAAAAGTAAACATCTGTTCGTCAAATTCACTGCGCCCTTGACAGTCCGGGCGACTTATGGTATCATAAACGTCGGCTAAGAATATTTTTTACCGGAAAGAGTGGGAAAAACCCACTCTTTCAGTTTTGTACGGGAGACATTTTTACATGGCAAAGGTTAAGATAACTGATTACACCAGAGACACGCTGGCCGGATTCCTCGCCGAGAACGGACTGGAGCTTTACGACTGCGAGTACGTGAAGGAAGGAAGGGACAGATTTCTCAGGGTGTACATAGACAAGGTGCAGACAGGTGAAGAGGAAAGCTTCATAAGCACTGACGACTGCGAGCTCGTGAGCAGATATTTAAGCGACAGGCTGGATGAGGACGATCCGGTGGAGGAAAACTATTATCTGGAGGTTTCGTCGCCGGGAATGGACAGAAAGCTTTCAAGGCCGGAGCACTTTGCACGCTTTGTTGGAAGACCTGTAGACATTAAGCTGTATAAAGGCTTTGACGGAAAGAAGGAATTCTCCGGAGAGCTTGCAGGCTTTGACGGAGAGAAGATAAAGATTGAAACAGAAGACGGAAAGGAATACGAATTCACTTTGGACGAAATCGCCAAAGCGAGCCTTTCGGTAGTTTTTTAGGATATACTTGCCAAGGAGGTTAAAAATGAACAGAGAGTTTATCGAGGCAATCGACGAGCTTGAAAAAGAGAAACACATATCTAAAGATATCCTCTTTGAGGCCATCGAGACTGCCCTCGTGTCGGCGTATAAGAAAAATTACGGCACGAGTCAGAATGTCCGGGTGGATATCGACAGAGAAACGGGAGACATCGCAGTCCTCATGAGGCTTGAGGTAGTAGGCGAAGTTACGGACGACATGGTGGAGATTTCTCTGGAAGAAGCCCAGGCCATAGACCCGAGGTATGAGATAGGCGACTTCATAGAATTTCAGGTTACGCCGGGAGACTTCGGAAGAATTGCCGCTCAGACGGCTAAACAGGTAGTCGTTCAGAGAATAAGGGAAGCCGAAAGAGGAATGATCTTCGACGACTTCATAACCCGTCAGGGAGAGATAATAACCGGAATTGTCCAGAGAAAGAGCGGGGAGACACTCTTCGTCGACATAGGAAGGACTGAAGGGATCCTGCCGGCCAACGAGCAGGTTCGCGGTGAACACTACGAGGTGAACCAGAGAATCAAGGCCTACATAATGGACGTAAAGAAGACAACCAAGGGACCTCAGGTGTTCCTTTCAAGGTCTCACCCGGGTCTTGTGAAGAGGCTGTTCGAGCTGGAGGTTCCGGAAATTGCTGACGGCACCGTTGAGATAAGAGGCATAGCCAGAGAGGCAGGTTCCAGAACGAAAATCGCCGTATACACCGAGTATGAAAACGTGGATCCTGTGGGAGCATGCGTCGGAACGAGGGGAAGCAGAGTTCAGGCCATAGTGGACGAGCTTCACGGAGAGAAAATAGACATAATCCCGTGGAGCGACATTCCTGAGGAACTCATAAGCAACGTTCTGAGTCCGGCCAAGGTGGAAAGAGTTATAATTTCGGGAGACGAAAAGGTGGCCACCGCCATCGTTCCCGACTATCAGCTTTCCCTTGCCATAGGAAGAGAAGGCCAGAACGTAAGGCTTGCCGCCAAAGTGAGCGGATGGAAGATAGATATAAAGAGTCAGAGCCAGTATGAAGAGGCAATGGAAGACTACGACGGATACGAAGAGTACGGTGACGACTACGACGATTACGACGAGGATTTTGAGGAAAATCTTCCGGAAGAACCGGATGATGAAGCCCCGGAAGAAGGCAGTGAAAATGAAGCGGATACAGATGCAGAGGAAGCTTCGGAGAGCGTGCCTTCAGAGGATCCGGAGGTGACGGAAGTTGAAGAAGAATAGCGTGCCCATGAGGCGATGCGTAGGCTGCATGGAATCGAAGCCGAAAAGCGAGCTCATCAGAGTCGCCTTCTATGAAGGAAAGATTTCTCTCGATGAGACGGGAAGGGCCAAGGGCAGAGGAGCTTATCTCTGCAGGAACCCCGAGTGCTTCGACAAGGCGGAAAAGCGCAAAGCCTTCAACAGAGCCTTCCAGACGAACATAGACAGGAAGGCGGTAGAGGCGCTTATGACGGAGATCCGAAATGAACAGGAGTAAGCTGGAGAGCTACATGGGCTTTGCCGCAAAATCGAGGAATATGGTTACGGGATACAATACGTGTATGCTGATGATGAAGAAAAGGCAGATAAAGCTCCTCGTAGTGGCCTCCGACCTGTCGGAAAATACCAGAAAGAAGATGCTGGCTCTCGCTGAAGCCGGCAATGTAAGATACAGAGTCTTCGGCGATGTGGAAAGCCTTTCCCGGATGACGGGAAAACGGGGGAAGGGCATTTACGGAATAACGGATTTTCACTTTGCCGAGATTATCGGAACGGAGATTGACCGGATTCAATCGGAAAGGGAGGTGTTCTGATGGCTATGAAGGTACATGAACTTGCCAAAGAAATGAATCTTAATAGCAAGGACATTATAGAACGCGCAGAAAAGCTCGGAATTAGCGTAAAGAGCCACATGAGCGTTCTGTCTGATTCAGATATAGAAAAAATCAAGGAGGGAAGGAAACCGGCGGCCCCTGCGGCGTCAGGCCATATGGGAGCCGGAGTGAGACCGCAGGCACCTGCGGGAAGACCGGGAAGAAGGCCGCCTATAGGAAGACCTATAGTCGATAACGACTACCTTGAGAACAAGCATAAAAAGCACGACGAAAAGAAAGCGGAGCCGAAGGCGGAAGCTGCACCGGAAAAGGAAACCGAAAAGAAGGCTTCCGCTCCTGAAGCAGCTCCTAAGGAAACGCCAAAGGCTGCCGCACCTGAGGTACCGGCGCCAAAGGCAGCAGCCGGGGAGAAGGCCGCGCCTAAGAAGGAAACAGCTGCAAAGAAAACTCCTGAGAAGGAGAGCGTAACTCCATCCATACCGGGAAGGCAGACCCTTAAGATAATAACCAAGGCCGAAGACGTAAGAGCGGCAGAAGCTGCCAGAAAAGCCAGAGCCGAGGAAAAGGCCGCCGAGAGAGCTGCGGAGAGAAAGAACGAAAAATCTTCCGAAAAGGGTCAGGGACGCAGAGCAGACGGCCGCGGAAAAGGCCCTAGAAGAGGGGACAGACCGGAAAGACCTGGAAGGCGCAAAGGGCGGCAGGGATGACCATGGAAACCGCAGAGGCCCGGCTCCGAGAAGAGAGCAGCCTGCAGCTTCCGGACGCGACGACGGAAGAGGAGATCACGCAGGACGCTCCGACCGCAAGAAACACGACAAGCACGAAAAGGACAAGGGAAGAAACAAGTTCGAGAAGTTCGAGAAGAAGTCTCTTGAGAAGCAGACGAGAAAGAAGCACGTCAAGGCAAAACCTGCCCAGACGGAGCCTGAAATCGAGGCAGAACCGTTACCTGAGGGAACCATCGTCCTCAACGTTCCTATTACTGTTGCAGGTTTCTGCGAACAGACCGAAGTTTCAACTTCCAAGGTAATCATGACCCTGATGAAGCTTGGAATCATGGCCAACATAAACCAGACCATAGACGAGGATACGGTTATGATCCTGGCGGAAGAACTGGGACTTACAGTTGCGATAGGAAATGTAGAGGAAGAAGAAGTGGAGGAAGGCCTGGAGCTCTTTGAGGACAGAGAGCAGGATCTTAAGCCTAGACCTCCTATTATCACCGTAATGGGTCACGTAGACCACGGTAAGACTTCCCTCCTTGACGCCATAAGAAAGACCAACGTCACCGCATCGGAGTCCGGCGGAATCACCCAGCACATCGGTGCTTCCGAGGTAAGAATTAACGGACAGAAGATAGTGTTCCTTGATACGCCGGGTCACGAAGCGTTTACGGCTATGCGTGCCCGTGGAGCCCACGTAACCGATATTGCGGTTCTCGTAGTTGCGGCAGACGACGGCGTAATGCCTCAGACCGTGGAATCCATAAGCCACGCAAAGGCTGCGGGAGTTCCTATCATCGTTGCCATAAACAAGATGGATAAGCCGGGTGCAAACCCTGACAGAGTAAAGCAGGAGCTTGCTGAGCACGGAGTCCTGGTAGAAGACTGGGGCGGAGACGTTATCAGCGTTCCGGTATCTGCAAAGACGGGAGATGGCATAGTAAATCTCCTTGAGATGATACTCCTTCAGGCGGAGATGATGGAACTTCGGGCAAATCCTGACAGACTTGCAATGGGTTCCGTAATAGAAGCAAGGCTCGACAAGTCAAAGGGCCCTGTTGCCACCCTTCTCGTAACCAACGGAACTCTTCATTCGGGACAGAGCATCGTAGCCGGAACGTGCGCAGGAAGAATAAGGCTCATGACCGACTACAAGGGAAAGACCATAAAGAAGGCCGGCCCTGCTACGGCGGTGGAGGTTCTGGGTCTTACGGACGTTCCTCAGGCGGGAGACGAGTTCAACGCCGTTAAGGAAGATAAGATCGCAAGGGAAATCGCAGAGCACAGAAAGGAAAAGCTGAGAGAGGAAGTTCTGGCAAGAAACGCAAGCACCACCCTGGAGCAGCTGTTCAGCCAGATTCAGGAAGGCGAAGTAAAGGAACTGAACCTTATCATCAAGGGAGACGTTCAGGGCTCCGTCGGCGCTCTCGTATCCTCCCTGGAAAAACTGAACAACGAAAGCGTAAAGGTGAACATCATTCACACCGGCGTAGGTACCGTAACGGAATCCGACGTAATGCTGGCAGGAACTTCCGGCTCCGTAATCATAGGATTCAACGTAAGACCGAGCACGGCCGTTCAGACCATGGCTGACAGAGAAAACATCCAGATCAGAACGTACCGCGTAATCTACGACGTAATAGACGACGTTGAAAACGCCATGAAGGGTATGCTGGATCCTGAGTTCAAGGAAGAGATACTCGGAAAGGCTGAAATCAGAAACACCTTCAAGGTGCCTGGAGTCGGCATCGTAGGAGGAGCTTACGTAACCGAGGGCAAAATCGTAAGAAATGCCGACGTAAGGCTGGTAAGAGACGGCATCGTAATCCACGAGGGAAAGATTTCTTCCCTGAAGAGATTCAAGGACGACGCAAAGGAAGTTGCAAGCGGATACGAGTGCGGTATCGGCATAGAAAACTACAACGACATAAAGGAAGGCGACGTAATCGAATGCTTCCACATGGTGGAAATCGAGCGCAAGTAAGGATGTCTGAAGGAAAGGTAAGCTGAAATATGATATTCTACTTTACAGCAACGGGAAATTCCAGATACGCCGCAGAAAAACTTCAGGAAGCCTTTGGCGGCAGCATGGAGGACATAGCCGTCGTCCTGAGAAACGGCAAGCTGAAGTACAGTATCCCAGAAGGAGAGACGCTGTTTTTCGTGTTCCCTGTGTATTACTACGACGTGCCGAAAATCGTCAGGGAGTTTATCGAAAAGGCAGACTTTGAGGGAAAGGACACGCCTGTCTGCGCAGTGGGAACCTGCGGATCTTCGTCGGGAAGGTGCGACAGAACCATGGCAAAGCTTATAAAGGCAAAAGGCATGGACTTTAAGGCCTTTTACGAAGTCGTAATGCCTGAAAACTATCTTGCCATGTTTAAAGTTCCTCTTCCGGAGGAGCAGATAATGATTCTCAGAAGGTCGGACAGAGAGCTTAACGACATAGTCGATGACATAAAATTCGGCTTCAGAATGGGAAGAAAATCCGGGCTTGCGGGAAGAGCAGGCTCGGCCCTCGCTCAGCTCGTGTATAAAAACGGCAGGCCGACCAAAAAGTTCTACGCAGATGACAGCTGCATAAGCTGTGGCATCTGCCAGACCCTGTGCGTCTTTGACGTCATAAAGATGGCGGGAGACGGAAAGCCGTCATGGACGAAGAGCCGTTGCACCCACTGTATGGCGTGCATAAGCCGCTGTCCTAAGCAGGCTATCCAGTACGGAAAAGGCACGAAGAAGAAAGTAAGATTTGTAAATCCTTCGATGAAGTAATGAGAGGATGAATTTTATGGGAAAGGGATACAGAACGGGAAGACTGGGTGAAGAGATAAAGAGAATAATAAGCTCCATGCTTGTTTCGGGCGTGAAGGATCCGAGACTTCAGGGCAGGATTATAAGCGTTTCGGCTGTGGAAGTTACCAGAGACGGAAGCTACGCCACCTGTTACATAACGGTTCTCGGAAGCCCTTCCGAAAGCCCTGAGGAAAGGGAAAAAGAGGAGAAGGAGATTCTCGAAGGCCTTGAAAGCGCCAAGGGACTCCTGCGCCACGAGGTGAGCACCAGCATAAAGCTGCGCCACACTCCCGAGCTTATTTTCAAAATAGACAACTCTATGGAATATGGAAGGCATATATCCGATATCATAGAGGGACTTGACATTAAAGACGAAGACGAAGATGAAAACGAGTAACAGTACATTTGAAGAAATAGGGAAAATACTATCCTCGGCTGGAAAAGTTCTCATATTCCCCCACGTAAACGCTGACGGAGATGCCATAGGATCATCGGCTGCTTTATGCAGGGTTTTGCGCAAAATGGGAAAGGACGCGTTTATACTCATAGAGGACGATATTGCCGGAAACCTTAAGTTTCTGGACGACGGACTGACCACATTCGACATGGACGCGCTTGATGCGGACGTTTCCGTCTGCGTGGACTGCGGAGAGACGGGAAGATTTCCGAAGAGAGCCGATAAGTTCATGGAAGCTCCCGTTACCGTGTGCATAGATCACCACGGAACCAGTAAAGGCTTTTGCACCTACAATCACATAGACCCAGGGGCTGCCGCCACGGCTCAGCTCATATTCAGGCTCATAAAGGCCATGGGAGTCGAAATAGATAAGCAGATTGGAGAAGCCATTTTTGCCGGTATACTTACGGATACGGGAAGCTTCAGGTACTCCAATACCCAGAAGGAGACCCACCTTATTGCAGCTGAGCTTTACGACAGCGGCATAGACGCTGCGACGGTGGCTCAGGAGATATTTGAGACCATGCGCATGGAAAGGCTCAGAATCGAAAGCAGGGCCATAGAGACCATGGCAACTCTTCACGGGGGAAAGGCAGTTCTCGCTTACGTGACTCAGAAGATGCTGGAGGAGACCGGAGCGTCCATGGACGAGACGGAAGGAGTCGTGGGCCAGCTGAGAAGCATCGCAGGAGTTGAGCTTGCGGTGTTCATGAAGGAATACGGCCCGGAGGAGATAAAGGTCAGCCTCAGGTCGAAAAAGTACGTTGATGTGGCAGAGATGTCTTCACACTTTGGCGGAGGCGGCCACGAAAGGGCGGCTGGATTCACCCTCAGGTGCTCCATGTCCGAAGCTTTTGACAGAGTTAAAGAGTATGTGATGAACATGGCGGAGATGAAATGATGGATGGCATTATAAACGTTTACAAGCCGCAGAACATGACGAGTCACGACGTCGTCGCCATACTCAGGAAAGTCCTTGGAATTAAAAGAGTGGGACACACGGGAACCCTTGACCCTATGGCTACAGGGGTTCTTCCCGTATGTACGGGCAGGGCGACGAAGATAATCGAATATCTGGACGAGGACATTAAGGCCTATACATGCCGGGCAAAGCTTGGCATAATCACGGATACCCAGGACGTATGGGGAGAAGTTCTCGAAGAAAGGGACCCTTCCGGTATCAGAAGGGAGGACGTGGAAGGGGCCTTAAGAGGCTTTCGCGGAACCGTAATGCAGAAGCCGCCCATGTATTCGGCCGTGAAGGTAAAGGGAAAGAAGCTCTACGAATACGCCAGGGCAGGCCAGGAAGTGGAAGTGAAGGCAAGACCTGTCTACATAGAGGAGGCGGTTCTTACGGACTTTGACCCGGAAGAAGGGGAAATAGAGTTTAGGGTTACGTGCGGAAAGGGTACCTATATAAGGACCATATGCACTGAAATCGGCGAGATGCTCGGATGCGGAGCCGCCATGAGCGCCCTCGAGAGGACGAGAAGCGGCATATTCTGTCTGGAATCGGCTGTTCCTGTGGAAGAGCTGAGGAAGATGAGCGCCGGGGAAATCGAAAAGCTGGCCGTTCCCCTGTGGAAACCTCTCTGGATGATGGGAGAGCTGAATCTTGACGGAAAGCTTTCCCTGCGCTTTATGAACGGACAAAAGCTGAGAATAAGAGAGATGGAAAAAATGGCTGAACCTGAAGAGGGCAGATACGGCAATCTCTATAAGGTTTTCGGTACTGTGGACGGAAAACGCGAATTCCTCGGCACAGGTGAAGCCATAGAGGGTGGAAGGATACTGAAGGTCGACAAAGTATTTTACGTAAGGTAAGTGACGAATATGAAGGTAATTGAGGATTTAAGGGAAATGGAAACTCTGGCTCCGTCAGCCGTTGCCCTTGGCAATTTTGACGGAGTTCACCTGGGACACCAGGAGCTTATAAAAAAGATGGTAAAGACCGCCAGGGAGAAGAACCTTGAGGCGGTGGTCTTTACGTTTTCCAATCATCCCAGAAATCTCCTGCCTAAGGGAAAGAAAGTTAAGAACATACTCTACAGGGATGAGAAGGCTCAGATAATCGAATCCCTGGGAGTGGATACCCTGGTTTCCGTGGAGTTTACGAGGCAGATAATGAACATGGAACCTCAGGATTTCATCGACGAGCTTCTCATAGGGAAACTTAACATGAAGGAGGCCTTCTGCGGATTCAACTACAGGTTCGGCCACCGGGCAGCGGGAAATCCGGATTTTCTCCGTCAGGCGGGGAAAGCCTACGGATTTAACGTGACCGAGATGGAGCCCTTTTCCATCAACGGAAACGTGGTAAGCTCCTCCATGATAAGGACTCTCATAGCCGGAGGACGGGTGGAGGACTGCAAGACGTACATGGGAAGAAACTACGCCATAGGCGGCGAAGTCGTGGTCGGAAACAGGCTGGGAAGGACTCTGGGCTTTCCCACATCCAATCTGGTCATAGATCCCGACATGGTGACGCCGCCAAACGGAGTGTACGTGACCTACTGCACATATAACGGAGTCCGCTACCCAAGCGTGACCAACGTGGGAGTAAAGCCTACCATAGGCCATTACAAGAAAAACGTGGAGACTCACATCTTCAACTTCGATAAGGAGCTCTACGGAAAGAAGATAATAGTGGAATTTCTGAAGAAGACCAGAGACGAAGTTAAGTTCGACAGCGTAGGCGAGCTTTCCGAGCAGATAGTCAGAGACTGTCTGGAAGCACGAAAATTCCACGAGGAACACGGCTGCACCGAAGGGGAGTAAAGTATGGCGCTCAAAGTGAGGGACCTTCTGGAGCTGGACAGCTTCAGAGGAATGAAACTTGTATCAGGCAGCCAGGGACTTGGAGAAACAGGCAGCGCGAACCTTTAAGGAAGCGCTGCCTATTTTGCTGATATATTTTTCAGCTGATTTTGAGAGACGTATTAAAGTTCGTTTAAGAGCTCCGTTATCTTTGAAAGCCCTTCTTCCAGCGTCTTTGAGTCAAACGCATATCCGATGCGTAAAGCTCCTTCCATTTCAAAGGCGGCTCCCGGCGTAACCAGAACGCCTTTTTCCTTTATGAGCCGTATGGCAAGGTCATATGAAGGAATATCCTTGTCGTAGTACACGAGGGCCGTAGTTCCGGCTACCGGTTTAAGGTAGCGGACACCTGCGGTTTCGTTTACCCACCTATCCAGTATGGCCCTGTTTTTAAGGAGAATCTGACGGTTTCTGTCAAAAATCCTGTCCTTATGCTTTAATGCCAGGGAAGCGAGCATGTCGTCCAGGGTTCCGCAGCTGATGGTATCGTAATCTCTTCTGGTGTGACACGCTTTGAGAACCTCTTCGCTTCTCGATGCAATCCAGCCGATTCTCAGCCCTGCCATGGAAAAAATCTTGGACATGCTTCCTACGGAAATACCTTTGTCGTAGAGATCCACGATGGAGTGCATGTAGCTGCCGTCTTCGGAGATTCCACGGTACACCTCGTCGCTGAGAATGAACGCGCCCACATTTTCGGCAATCTTTACTATTTCCATCATGGTTTCCTTCGGAATCCATGAGCCGGTAGGATTGTCCGGGTTGTTTATGGTAATCATCCTGGTGTTCTCGTCCACCTGGCTTCTCAAAAGATCCAGGTCAGGCAGGAAACTGTTCTCCAGGGTTAGCTGATGTATGCGGACCTCGGCCCCGATGGACTCAGGGATGGAGTAATGCTGCTGATATGTAGGCATAACTGAAATCATGTTATCGGTCGGCCTTATCATGGACGTGATCACCTGGTGATTTGCGCCGATGGCTCCGTGGGTGGGGATAACCTGCTCAGGCTTTATATTTTCGTACATGGAAGCGATTCCGCTCAAAAGATCGGGAGAACCGAAGATATAGCCGTATGTAAGCCGCTTGTTCTTAAGGTTTATAAGGTATTCGTCGGCATTTTCACCGGCCATATCCAGAAGTTCTCCTACTGTTATGGAATCTATACAGGTTTTAAGAAAATGCAACGCTTTTTTTGTAAAAAGGAAAAATCCTTTGATGCGGAGTTTCACCTGCCGGGTCCGTGGAACAAAGACTTCAATTCTTCTTGAAGTGAAACTTTCCATAACGTATAATTAGACGGTAGAAGACAGCTTTCAGGAGAAATTGGAAATGAGATATTCAAGGGACTTTGACGATTTTGGAGAAAACATAAGAAGGACGGTTCAGGATGCGTGCGATTCCATGAACTTTTCAAGCCTTAACCGCACCATAACGAACGCCGTGAACGGAGCGATGAATGCCGTTTTCGGCGATGACAGGGACAGGGGGCCCGATTTGAAAGACGTACATCCCGAACCCTTTGCAAAACCGCAGCAGGAGGACAGAGATTTCAGGCGCCCCGCGGAGCAGAAGTACGTTGGAACTAACGGAAAGAAGATTCTCGCCATGATCCTTTCCATAGGAGGATTTGTAGCAGGCGGCATTCTGATTTCAGGCGCTCTGATAGTGACGGCGGCCCTTCCTCTCATCGGAGCGGGCATAACGACTACGGCGGCGGTAACTCTTGGGATAGTGTCCCTTCCTTTTCTGGGAACGGGAGTGTACGGCACCAGGCTTTTGGGAAGGATAAGAAGGTTCAGAGGTTACCTTTCGGTTCTGGGCGGCGGCGACTACGGAAACATCAAGGATTTTGCCGAGAGGGTGCGAAAGCCTGAAAAGAAGGTGCTTAAGGACGTGGAGTACATGCTTGAAAAGCGCTGGTTCCTTCAGGGACACCTGGACCCGGCGGGTACGTGCCTGATGACTACGGACAGGGCTTACAGGGAATATAACGCCATCATGAGACGGCGCGAAGAGGCAAAGGCTGCGGAAACGGCTTCGTCTGAAAGGAAAGCGGAGGCAGACGCTTCCATGGCTCCCCAGGTGAGGGAGGCACTTAAGAGAGGCCAGGAGTTCATAGAAAAGATAAGAGCCTGCAACGATGAAATTCCGGGAGAGGAAGTATCGGAGAAGATTTTTCGCATGGAGATTCTGACCCGGAGGATATTCGAGAGGGTGAAGGAAGAGCCGGACGCCGTAGACGACATAAGGAGGCTCATGGACTATTACCTTCCTACGGCTATAAAGCTTCTGGAGGCTTATGAAGAGCTTGACAGACAGCCCGTTCAGGGTGAGAATATAGTTAACTCGAAACGGGAAATAGAAGATACGCTGGATACGCTCAACGAAGCTTTTGAAAAGCTTTTGGACAACCTGTTTCAGGATACGGCATGGGACGTTTCATCGGACGTTTCCGTGCTTAAGACGATGCTTGCCCAGGAGGGGCTTACGGGAGGAGACTTCCGGTCACAGAAGACGGAGGAGAAAAAATGACGCAGGACATAAAGGACATGAGTACATCGCCGGAACTTACGCTGGATCCGTTTAAGGCGGACGCGCCGCCTGAAGCTCCGGCGCCGGTTATAAATGAAGAAAAGGCCATGGACGACAGCGTCCTCTCAGGTGAGGAGAGAAAGATGGCCGACAGGTTTTCGGAGCAGATAGACCTTTCCGACTCTGCCGTAATTTTGCAGTACGGCGCGGGAACCCAGAAGAAGATGGCTGATTTTGCAGAGACAGCTCTTGAAAACGTGCGGACAAAGGACCTGGGCGAGGTTGGAAATCTTCTAAGCGGCGTCGTTACCGAGCTTAAGAGCTTTGACGAGGAGGAGGAAAAGGGTTTCCTGGGATTTTTCAAGAAACAGGGAAACAGAGTGCAGGCCCTTAAGGCAAAATACGCAAAGGCCGAGACCAATATAAACACCATATGCAAGGCTCTCGAAAGCCATCAGGTTCAGCTTTTAAAGGACATAGCCCTTCTGGACAAGATGTACGAGCTCAATCTCACCTATTTCAAAGAGCTGACCATGTACATAATCGCAGGAAAGAAGAAGCTTGAGGAGGTGCGGTCCGGACAGCTGAGAGAGCTTACCGAGAAGGCTCAGAGGACGGGCCTTGCAGAAGACGCTCAGGCGGCCAGAGACCTGGAATCCACGTGCGAAAGGTTCGAGAAGAAGATTCACGATCTGGAGCTTACCCGCATGATATCCATTCAGACGGCTCCGCAGATTCGCCTGGTTCAGGGAAACGACATGGTGATGACGGAGAAGATTCAGTCCACCCTGGTAAACACCATACCGCTCTGGAAGAGCCAGATGGTTCTCGCCTTAGGCGTAGAGCATTCGGCTCAGGCTGCCCGTGCCCAGAGAGAAGTTACGGATATGACAAACGAGCTTCTCAGGAAAAACGCCGAGAAGCTGAAAATGGCCTCTGCTGAGACAGCAAGGGAGTCCGAGCGCGGTATAGTCGATATTGAAACGCTGAAAGCCACCAACGATACCCTGATTTCCACCTTGGATGAGATGATGAGCATCCAGGAGGAAGGCAGGAGAAAGAGACGGGGCGCAGAAGCTGAAATTGCGAAGATGGAGCAGGAGCTTAAGAGTAAGATGCTGGAAATTTCCGGAGCGAGATAAAAAGCTCTTGCATACCTCGAATTTACATGTTATACTATATCCTGTTCTGCGGTAGAAGATGCAGAACGGGAATATGCGGTCATGGCGGAATTGGCAGACGCGCACGGTTCAGGTCCGTGTGGGAGACCATGGGGGTTCGAATCCCTTTGACCGCACCACTTTTGAAGCCGAGTTTATCGGCTTCTTTTGCTATGCAGGACTTTTCAAATATATTTTTTTCGGATGAAATTTATGAAAACCAGAGATTTTATGTTTGACAACTACAGGGCATTTCTCATAGTGCTCGTTGTGCTGGGTCACTTTATAGAGCCGTCCTACACGGACACGGTCTTTCTGACCAACCTTAAGTATTTCATATTCGCATTTCACATGCCGGCCTTCATCTTCATATCCGGCTACTTTGCATTGAAGAAAATGAGCCCGTGGAAGCTGGTTCAGAAACTTCTGGTGCCGTATCTGGTCTTTGAGATAATCTACTACTTCACCTACGAAAACATAATCCACAAGGAAACCGAGTTCGACATACTGTACCCTAAGTTTTCCCTGTGGTTTCTTCTGGCCATTTTCTGCTACAAGCTGGTTATTCACTATGTCGTAAAGATTCCTTACCACCTGCCTCTCGCCGTTCTGGGGGGGCTTGCCATAGGTTTTTCTGACATGGTGAGCAACTTTATAAGCATACCGAGGATAGTCTATTTCTTCCCGTTTTTCATCCTGGGCTACCACTTCAGGGAAAAGGATGTACTGGGCAGGATTAAGAGGAGCAGGTACGCCAGAATGTGTACCGCTGCAGCGGTCTTGATAATTGCAGCCTTTGTCATATTCCTTGCCGCAGATACCGTGCACCTTGACGTGACACCTAAGATTTTTTACGGAAGGTATAACTACGAATTTTTAGGACAGACGGCTCTTACTGGAATTTCAGTGCGCATGGTCGCATACTTTGTCGGCGCGGCGCTTACCCTGGCATTTCTTTTCGTCATGCCGAAAGGTGAGACAAAGTATTCCGGCGTAGGCAGAGACACCATGAGCGTCTACCTCTTCCACGGCCTTGTCTACAACTGCCTCAAAGACATGACGACCCTGCTGGACGACGTTACCACGGCGGGAAACTTCATCGTGCTCTTCCTCGGCGTCCTTGCAACAGTTTACATTTTCAGCAGGAAGCCCTTCGTGGAGTTCACAGCCAGAATCTCATCCCTGGACCCTTCAATGGTTCTGAGGCGGGACACATCGGCGTAGGCACGGCATGGTGGATGCGTGCATTTCTGTGAGGTGAACACCGGCCCAGATGCGCAAAATGGCCGCGTGCTCGGGACTGTTTGCGTTAGAAGCGGCCGCGTGCTCGGAATTCCCTATAAATTAGCAGGACACGAGCACCAAAAAGCTACTAAATCACCTTAAATGGCCAATATAGTACCACGAAAACCTTCCCCTGAAGGCCGTAAGTGCTACTAACATGGCTGTAACCCGAAAAAAACGAGCATATCTGAGCTCGTATTCATATTAAAAATGGGAAAATCCGAGCACCGGAGGCGGAAACCACGAGAAAAAGAGGTGCCCGGAGAAATCACGGAGCAATTACGTCATCCTGGCAATTTCAGCTGTAGCGCTGGTATATAACATTGCCGCACGGGCGTAATTATGCAGACTGTGGCTTGCAAAGGATTTTCAGTACGACAGCTTCCGAAACAACAGGAGATTTTAAGAAAAGATTGACGTGGACGCATTCTAATAGTACAATGAACTACAGAAAGAAGGTGAGATTATGGCTTTTTCAATAAGACTTACAGAAGAAGAAAGAAATCTTGCGGAGAGCTATGCAAAGTTACATTCCGTTTCATTGGGTGAAGCTTTTAAACAGGCTTTATTTGAAAAAATTGAGGATGAATATGATATTGCTGTTGCAGAAGAAGCATATAAGGAATATGTCGATAGTGGAAGGAGAAGCTGTCCGATAGCAGATGTATGGAAGGAATTAGACCTGTGATATATAGAGTTGAAGCAACAGCGAGATTCAATAGGGAGTTTAAAAAACTTGACCGATATACACAACGCATGATAAAGTCCTGGATTGTGAAGAACATTGAAGGGTGCGAAAATCCGCGTCAGCAGGGAAAGGGATTGACCGCAAATCGCAGAGGCCAATGGAGATACCGTATAGGTGAATACCGGTTAATTTGTCAAATTGAGGATGATAGGCTTCTGATACTTGCTCTCACGATAGGGCACAGAAAATCGATATATAAGAATTAGAGAGGCGAATGCTTCTCTTTTTGTTTATTTGACACCAACCAACGCACAGGCACTCAGAACCCTCTGAAATCCCCGCCTACACGAAAAAAGCCGTCCAATCAGGACGGCTTCCGCAATGTGTGGTACCGCCTAGGGGAGTCGAACCCCTGATTCAGCCGTGAGAGGGCTGCGTCTTGACCACTTGACCAAGGCGGCTTATTAAGTTTCCGGTGAGACCGAAAAAGTGGTGTTGAAATCTCACCTGTGTTATTATATACTTAATATCGACGGTTGTCTAGTAGAAATTTTATTTTTTTATAAAAAAAGGAGAGTCTCATATGAAATACATAAGCACCAGAGGTGGCGGCGCTGAATTTACAGGCGCCAGGGCTGTAATTAAAGGCATAGCGGACGATAAAGGGCTTTTTGTGCCTGCATGTATTCCGGAGCTTCCTTTCAAGATAGAAGATATGACAGACGCCGGCTACAGGGATGTGGCAAAGGCTGTAATCGGCGCATTCTTCGACGATTACACCAAAGAGGAGATGGAGGCCTGCGTAAACGGAGCCTACGACGGGAAGTTTACCGCATCTGACATTGTGGAGATAAGAGAAGCAGGCGGGGTTCACTTCCTCGAGCTGTTTCACGGAAAGACGGCTGCCTTTAAGGACATGGCTCTTTCCATTCTCCCTTACCTTCTGACCACGGCTGTAAAGAAGGAAAAGGAAGAAGCGAAGATATGCATCCTCACGGCGACTTCCGGAGATACGGGAAAAGCGGCCCTTGAAGGCTTTGCGGACGTTCCGGGCACTGAGATAGTGGTGTTCTTCCCTGACAGCGGAGTTAGCCAGGTTCAGGAAAGGCAGATGATAACCCAGGAAGGGGCCAACACTCACGTCTTTGCCATAAGGGGAAACTTCGACGACGCTCAGACGGGCGTGAAGAAGATATTTAACGACGACGATTTCGCAAGGGAGCTTGCATCAAAGGGTGTAAGACTTTCTTCGGCAAATTCCATAAACATAGGACGGCTGATTCCTCAGGTCGCATACTACGTATACAGCTACATTAAGCTGGTGAAGTTGGGAGCGGTCAAAAACGGCGAGCCGATGAACGTTGTTGTTCCGACCGGAAATTTCGGAAACATTTTGGCGGCGTATTATGCAAAGCTTATGGGAGTGCCTGTAGGAAAGCTCATCTGTGCATCCAATGAAAACAAGGTTCTCACGGATTTCATAAATACCGGCGTCTACGACACGAGAAGGGAGTTCTACCTTACAAACTCCCCGTCGATGGACATCCTCATTTCCAGCAATCTGGAAAGGCTCCTGTGGCACCTTTCCGGCGGCGACGGGGCTGAAATTAAGAGTCTCATGGAAAAGCTGGAAAAGGACAAGGTGTACGAGGTAAACGATGCGATAAGGGCCGGAATGAAGGACTTCTACGGCGGTTTTGCCACGGTGGAGGAGACGGAGGAGACCATAGGAAGGATGTATTCCGAAAACGGATACCTTCTGGACACCCACACAGCCGTTGCGTATAAGGTTTACGAAAACTACGTAAAGGAGACGGGAGATAAAACCCCGACGATTATAGCCGCAACGGCCAGCGCGTATAAATTTGCGGAAAGCGTAGCGGAGGCCATCGGCATCGAAGACGGAAAGGACGGCTTCGATTACCTTAGGAAGGTATACGAAAAGACGGGAGTGGGAGTGCCTTACGGGCTTAAGGATCTTGATAAGAAAGAGATACGTCACCGCGGCGTTATAGACAAGGAAGACATGAAGGATGCGGTAAGAAAATCCTTGCAGTAGGGACGCCTTTGTGGTATCATGAATTGTCAATGTGTTTACTTTCACTTAGTCTGTCGAAACTCCGACGCAGACCCGGTGAAAGCGTATTAAAAAACAGGAGGAATATAAGAAATGATCACTAAGGAACAGAAAGCAGCTATAATCAAGGAATATGCAACCAAGGAAGGCGATACCGGATCCCCTGAGGTTCAGGTTGCCGTTCTTACTGCTAGAATCAACGACCTTAACGAGCACCTTAAGATTCATAAGAAGGATCACCACTCCAGAAGAGGTCTTCTGAAGATGGTTGGTAAGAGAAGAAACCTTCTTAACTACCTGAAGGAAGTCGATATCGAAAGATACAGAACTCTTATCGCTCGTTTAGGATTAAGAAAGTAGTTTATACTGCAAAATTTTGGCGGGGTCTTTCAGGAACCTCCGCCTTTTGTTTTTATAAAACGGTAGTGAATAAACAGGAAGGAGTTGTTTATTAGAAGATGGGAAGATTTACAGATTACAGAACGTTCAAGACGGCCGTGGGAGGAAGACTTCTCCAGCTGGAAATCGGAAAGGTCTGCGAGCAGGCCAACGGACAGGTTATGGTAAGATACGGCGAGTCCGTAGTAAACGTAACGGCCTGTGCGTCAAAGGAGCCAAGACCTGACATTGACTTTTTTCCTCTGAGCTGCGACTACGAGGAGAGAATGTATGCGGCAGGAAAGATTCCGGGCGGCTTTATAAAAAGAGAGGGAAGGCCCAGCGAAGGCGCTATCTTAAAGTCCAGACTCATGGACAGGCCTTTGAGACCTCTTTTTCCTAAGGGATACTTTAACGACGTTGTGGTAGTGGCAACTGTTATGTCCGTGGATCCTGACTGTGAAACGGATATCATGGCCATGATAGGCTCATCGGTAGCCCTTGCTACATCCGACATTCCGTGGGAAGGACCAACGGGATCCGTCCGCGTGGGAATGGTAGACGGCCAGTTCATCATAAACCCTACTCTTGAGCAGAGAGAGCGTTCAGAGATGAACCTTACCGTAGCCGGAACCAAGGACGCCATAATGATGGTAGAAGCGGGAGCCAACGAAGTTCCTGAAAACGTAATGCTGGACGCTATCCTCTTTGCCCATGAAGAGATAAAGAAGATAGTAGAGTTCATAGACGAAATAGTAGCAGAGGTAGGAAAGCCTAAGCAGGAGACCAACCTCTACAAGATTCCTGAGGACATCGATGCGGCAGTGAGAGCTTACGCCGTGGATAAGATGAAGGCGGCCATAAAGACCGTGGAGAAGCAGGAAAGACTTGATAACATGGATGCCGTTGAAGTGGAAACCAAGGAACACTTTGCGGAAATCTATCCTGATAACGAGAAGGATATTGCCAACGTGCTCTACAACATCACCAAGGAGTGCGTAAGATCCATGATACTGGACGACGGCATCAGACCTGATAACAGAAAGCTGGACGAGATAAGACCTATCTGGTGTGAGACCGGACTTCTTCCGAGAGTTCACGGAAGCGGACTTTTCAAGCGCGGACAGACTCAGGTTCTCTCAGCCTGCACTCTTGCGCCTGCAAGCGAGGCTCAGGTCATAGACGGAATCACAGAGCAGACCGAAAAGAGATACATGCACCACTATAACTTCCCGGGATACTCCGTAGGCGAGGCTAAATCCCCTAGATCTCCTGGAAGAAGAGAAATCGGACACGGGGCACTTGCAGAGCGCGCCCTCCTTCCGGTGCTTCCTCCGGTCGAGGAGTTCCCTTATGCTATCAGAGTTGTATCGGAAGTTCTCTCCTCCAACGGTTCCACATCCATGGGCTCCACATGCGGATCCTGCATGGCTCTCATGGACGCCGGAGTTCCTATCAAGAGACCTGTAGCAGGTATAGCCATGGGCCTCATAGAGAGAGTCGAGGAGGACGGTTCCAGCAAAATGGCAATCCTCTCTGACATTCAGGGAATGGAAGACTTCCTGGGAGACATGGACTTTAAGGTAACGGGAACGGAAGTGGGCGTTACAGCCATCCAGATGGATATAAAGGTTCACGGACTTTCCAGAGAAATCCTCGAGAAGGCTCTGGAACAGGCGAGAAAGGGACGTATGTACATCATGGAACAGATGCTCGAAGAGATTCCTGCACCGAGAGCAGAGCTTTCCAAGTACGCTCCTAGAAGTCTCACCATGATGATAGATCCTGACAAGATCAGAATCGTCATCGGACCGGGAGGAAAGACCATAAACAGAATCATAGACGAGACCGGCGTAAAGATCGATATCGCTGAAGATCAGTCCGGACTTATCAGCATATACAGTTCGGATATGGCAGGGGCAGAGGCTGCGAAGAAGGAAATCGAGCTTCTGACAAAGGATGTAGAGGTAGGCGAAATCTATGAAGGAACCGTAATGCGCATCATGCCGTTCGGAGCCTTCATCGAAATTCTGCCGGGCAAGGAAGGCCTTCTGCACATATCCAAGATGGCTAAGCACAGGGTGGAAAAGGTAGAGGATGAGATGAATATCGGCGACAAGGTAAAGGTTAAGGTAACCGAAATCGACAGCCAGAACAGAATCAACCTCTCCAGAAAGGAACTTCTGTAAGCAAGCTTTTTCACGAGACAAAAACTGCAAAACGGAGCACGAAAGACCCTTCTAACGGATCTATCGGTGCTCCGTTTTTTAGTCGCACAGAAGGCCTAAAAGAGAGCAGACGCGCTCCCTCTCTACCTAAAATGAGTTTCAATAAGCAGATTTACGTCCTTCATATCCACATTGCCGTCCTCGTCTTCGAAGGTGAAAAAGACGTCCTTAAACGGGACGAAGCCGGACTTCATGTACTTTTCGATTTTAAGGAGAAAAGCGTTTATGCAGCCGGGACTTGATATACAGCCGCAGTGCTCTAAAAGCCTGAAGCAGCTGTCGCTTTTGACAGCTACGCAAAAAGTCGGGTGAAAAACCGTGCTGCATGTCTCTATCTGTTCCCGGTAGTGGTAGGATATGCCCTTTTCGTAGAGAAGGTTCGCGATGAGGGCTTCAGGTTCGGAGCGAACCAGGTCACCTTTAACGGTGCTGAAGGTGAGGAGATTTTCAAACCGCTCGTCCTTTACGTAAGGGGAATACTCCCATCCACGGTAATCCACGAAATACGGGTTTTCGAAGTTCTCCCCGCCTTCAGGCCTGTATGCCAGCGGCAGGGACGGGACGATGATCTCGGGATCGGGAGAGAGAAAACCGTCGCAGAGAGCTTTAATGAGCTTCTTGTTCTTCTCTATGGTCGAAATGGACACCTCCAGGAATTTTCTCAGCTTAAGGTTCCTGACCATTTCCGTCGCCTCGCTGCCGATGTATTCGTAGCAGCCCCTGTAAAGGCGCTTGTAATAGTATCTGCCGTTTTTCTGATTGGCTGTAAGTCCCCCGGGCGGCAGACCTGCCAGCATGGCCCTGTACCTGTTCTCTAAAAGAACTTCATCGTTAAGTTCCATCATTGCAAGATGTTTTATGTTCATGGCTTTTCCTTTCCGCAGGCATGCCGTCACGGGGATGTTTAGAAGAGATATGCCCCAAGGTTACCACGTACTTAAATGAAAGAAAAGAAAAAAGACTGACAGATGCCGGATAAAAGTCATTTTATGTAAGAAATCAGTCGTTTTTTGTAAAAGAGGATTTCAGGTAAAAGAAAAAGACCGCTTCCGTTACGGTCTTTTTTTGTGACGCCTTTTTTCTCTTTCCAGATCATCAGAAAGAAAGATTACGTTATCGCTGCCGTCAGAGTCCGAATTGCCAGCGGTCTTTCCAGCAGCCTTTGTCCGTCGTTCGTTTTCTATTTTCTTATCTTCCTCGGCGATAGCCCTGGATGAGAATATCCAGTAAATACCCAGAGCAACGGCGAAGATCACACCTAATATTATCAGCGGCATACAATACCTCCTTCTATCAGCATCTATTCTACCACGAAATGCTCTCATGTCAAAGAAAAATGCCGTAGAGGGGTGAAATTGTCTGAATTAAATTATTGTTATTATGTACAAAAAACGTGCAATTAAATTATTGACAGAAACAAAATTAGTGCTATATTTTTAGATGGCAGTATTAAAAAGCGAGGAAAGGTTGCGATGGAAGAAACATTATTAGAAAAAGCCATGAACAATTCGGCCGAAGTTATAGGCATCAGGAGAGCCATTCACAGACATCCTGAAATCGGCCGCAACGAGTATAAGACTTCAGAACTCATAAGAAATAAGCTTACCGAGTACGGAGTGGACGAGATAAAGTCGTACACGCCGACGTCGGTAGTTGCAATTATAAATGGAGGCAAAGGCGAAGGCAGGTGCCTTGCCATCAGAGCCGACATCGACGCGCTTCCCGTAACGGAGGACACTGGGCTTCCTTTTTCAAGCGAAGTGGAAGGCATGATGCACGCCTGCGGTCACGACATGCACGCGGCCATGCTTCTGGGAGTCGCCAAAATGCTCTGCGGTATGAGAGACGAGTTTAAGGGAACCGTAAAGCTCATATTCCAGCACAGCGAGGACACACTGCCCGGCGGAGCCAAAGAGCTTACGGAAAAGGGCGTGATGGAGGATCCTAAGGTTGACGCCATCTTCGGAATGCACATAATGCCTGACGAGAAGGAGTGCGGAAAGCTCGCCTTCATAAAAGGCCCTATAACCACTTCGGTGGATTTGTATGACTTTACCGTAAAGGGAAAGAGCGGTCACGGCTCGGCGCCTCACACCGCCAACGACCCGATCCTGGCAGCATGTCAGACCGTAGTTCTGCTTCAGCAGATTCCGGCCAGATATGTGGATCCTATGGAAACTGTAGTATTTCCTGTATGCAGCATACACGCAGGAGATGCGCCTAACGTAATTCCTGAGGAGGCCAAGTTCAGCGGAATCGCAAGGGGATACAGCGAGGAAGTGAGAAAGGTCGTAGACGAGCAGGTATATAAGATAGCAAGGGGTGTAGAGGAGATTTCGGGCTGTAAGATAGACATCGACCACTATGAGGGCTATCCTGCATGTGTCAACGATGCCGAACTTACGGAAAATGCCATTAAGGCTGTGGAAAAGGAGCTTGGCGAGGGAAGCGCCGTGGTTTTGGACAAGCCTATGAGCTTCAGCGAGGACTTCAGCTATTACACCAATATGACCGGCACGCCGGGAATGTACATGTTCCTCTATGCAGGTCACGAAGGTGAACTGGTGCCTCTCCACAACCCTAAGATGCATGTGAAGGAGGAAGCTATGCCTTACGGTTGCGCCGCAATGACGGCAGCGGCTCTCGATTACCTTAACAGGTAGCCTGAGGCGGGGCCCACTCTTTGACATAAAAAAATCAAAAGAAAGGACTTAAAAAAGAAAATGTACAATTTCGCACTAGCATTTCTCATCTGTGCCATAGCTTACATCATAGGCGAATATGTATCGACTATTACAAAGGCATGGATACCATCCGTATTCGTTACGGCAGTAGTGCTCCTCTTAGGATACTGGACAGTAATTCCTAAGGAAGTGGTTACCGACGCAGGACTTATTCCTTTTGCAAACACCATCGGTATTTATCTCCTGATTACCCACATGGGTACCGTAATAAGCGTAAAGCAGCTCAGAGAGCAGTGGAGAACCGTAGTAATATGCCTTGCGGGACTTGCAGGTATGTGTTTAATAGGATACTTTGTGGGCTCCATCTTCATCGAGAAGGAACTCATCATCGCAGGACTTCCTCCTCTGACAGGCGGTATCGTTGCAGCTACCACCATGCAGACAGCAGCCACGAAGGCAGGCCTTGAGGTAGCAGCAGTATTTGCCATTGCAATGTATTGCGTACAGGGTTTTGCAGGATATCCGCTCACCGCTATCTGTCTTCAGAAGTACGGACGCAGCCTTCTTAAGGACCTCCGTTCCGGAAAGACCGTTCTCACCGAGAAGCAGAAGGAAGAGATGTATAAGGTTGGAATGACCGTAGTAGTTGACGACAGCAAGACCAAGAGACTTCTTCCGAGAATTCCTGACAAGTGGAACACTCCTATAGTAATGCTTGGAAAGCTGGGACTCATAGCATACTTTGCATCCCTCCTCGGAACCGTTGTTCCTATTGCAAACCACCTGAACGGTGCAATCTGGGCGCTGCTCCTTGGTATCCTGTTCACATACATCGGATTCCTGGATACAAACCTTCTTAACAGAGCAAACTCCTACCAGATTACCATGTTCGCTCTTATGATGTACGTATTCGACGGACTGAAAGACTGCACACCTGAAATGCTGAAATCTATCATCGGACCTATGGTTCTTCTCATCGTAATAGGTGTAGTCGGAATGGGTGTGTTCGCGTTCATAATCGCCAAGATTCTGAAGATGAACTTCTACCTTGCCTTTGCAAACGGCCTGACGGCTCTTTACGGATTCCCGTGCGACGCTATCATCACCGAGTCCACCTGCAAGGCCCTGGGTGCTAACGACGAAGAGAGAGCATACCTTATGAGCAAGATGTTCCCATCTATGATTACGGGAGGATTTATCACAGTAACAATCACATCCGTAATTATCGCAGGAATATTTGCAGATATTCTCTTAGGCATGTAGGCTGAATTTAAATAAAGCACGAAAATTAGCGGGCGCCGAGCTTTTTCCGGGCCCGCTGAAATATGAATAAAAGTTTAAGAGGTGAGAACCATGAACTACGAAGAAGTAGCAAAGAATTACAACGAGTATCAGGTCGCCATGAGAAGATACTTCCATGAAAATCCTGAAATCAGCACGAAGGAGTACAATACCAGCAAGGTTGTAAAAGATGAGCTTACGAAGATGGGCGTGGAATGGGTGCCTTGCGGTCTTGAGACAGGTGTTCTCGCAACGGTCAAAGGGGCAAAGCCTGGAAAGACCATTCTCTTAAGAGGAGACATGGACGCTCTTTCCGTAACGGAGGAGTCCGGCGTTGAGTATGCCAGCAAGAACGAAGGCGTCATGCACGCCTGCGGCCACGACTGCCACATCTCAATGATGCTGACGGCAGCAAAAATCTTGAACGATCATAAGGACGAGCTCTGCGGAACCGTTAAGCTGGCCTTCCAGCCTGCTGAAGAAGTCGCTCTGGGAGCAAAATCCATGGTGGAAAACGGCGCTATGGACGGAGTTGACGGATGCTTTGCAATCCACGTATGGTCAGATGTGGAAAGCGGTCACATTTCCTGTGATGCAGGTCCGAGAATGGCCGCCGCATATCAGTACGCCATCAATATCAAGGGCAAGGGCGGACACGGCGCAGCCCCTCATCAGTGCGTAGACGCAGCTGTAGTCGCATCTGCCATAGTAAGCGACCTTCAGACCATCGTAAGCCGTGAAATAGATCCTATGGATCCTGCCGTAGTTACCGTAGGCGTTATAAACGTAGGTGAAAGATGGAACGTCGTTCCTGAAAAGGGCAGGATCGAGGGAACCATGAGGTGCTTCAGCGACTACCTCTGGGAAAACCTTCCTAAGATGGTGGACCGCATTGCGGAAAACGCCGCAAAAGCGTTCAGAGCCGAGGTTACGACGGAGTATGTCCGTCTGGTTCCTCCTACCAATAATAACCCTGTCATGGCCGATGTCGCAAAGAATGCGGCAAAGAAGATAATGGGCGAAGACGCTCCTGTAGCTCTGCCTGCAACCATGGGCGGCGAGGACTTTGCGTTCTTCATGGAGAAGGCTCCCGGCGCAGTAGCTCTTCTCGGCGTAAGAAACGAAGAGTGCGGAGCGATCTGGCCTCAGCATTCCAGCCATTACAGAGTGGACGAGAACGCTCTCGTAAAGGGCGCGATGCTCTACGTTCAGACGGCAATGGATTTCAATGCCTCAAAATAAAAAGCAAGCATAAAAGCAACCTGAAAAACCTGGGCCTTACGGTCCTGAAACGAAGCCCGCCGCAGGTGGAAGCAGCCTGCCCGGCGGGTTTTGTAATTTATGGTAATTTACTGCATATTTTTCTTGAAAATTACCCTTTGAAGTGATAGACTAACAGGGTACATTGAAAATTAATAACGCTTCGGATTATGACGGAAGACAAAGTAGCCGCGGTCTAATATCCTTACAGAGAGGTAGTCGCATGCTGAGAGATTGCCGGTGAAACCGCAGGTGAATATCACTTCCCGAATCCGACACTTTAATGAGAGGCACCTTGACAGAGGTAAGCAACTAGGGTGGTACCGCGGTTCCTGAGAATCGTCCCTAATCACGGCGAAAGCCGGCAGATGAGGGATTTTTTTATTCCCTAAAATCTGCGGCGGGCCATTTTGACATAACCTATAAATTAATGAAAGGGAGAAACTAAATGTTCGAAAAGCTTTCGGAAAAACCTGTTGCAGAGGTACAGAACGAACAGGTCGAGAAATGGAAGGAAGAAGACCTTCTTAACAAGTGCGTAACGGCAAGGGAGGGAAGCCCCGAGTTCATATTCTACGAGGGACCGCCTACAGCCAACGGAAAGCCGGGAATTCACCACGTAATGGCCAGAACCCTTAAGGATTCCGTATGCCGCTATAAGACCATGAAGGGATATCAGGTGAACAGGAAGGCCGGCTGGGATACTCACGGACTTCCGGTTGAAATCGAAGTTGAAAAGCAGCTTGGAATGAGCGGCAAGCAGGATATCGAAAAGTACGGCATCAAGGAGTTCAACGAGAAGTGCCGCGAGTCCGTATTCAAGTACACAGGCATGTGGCGTGAGATGAGCGAGAGAATGGGATATCTCGTGGACCTGGATAACCCGTACATCACATTGGACAATAACTACATAGAGACCGGCTGGTGGATTCTCAAGGAATTCTTCAAAGCCGGAAAAATCTACGAAGGACATAAGATCCTTCCTTACTGCCCTCGCTGCGGAACGGGACTTGCCTCTCACGAAGTGGCCCAGGGTTACAAGGAAGTAAAGGTAAACACTCTCGTAGCAAAGTTTAAGAGAAAGGATGCTGAAAACGAGTACTTCCTGGCATGGACCACCACACCTTGGACTCTCGCTTCCAACACCGTTCTCACAGTAGGCCCTGACATCGACTATATAAAGGCGAGAATGAACGAAGGCGACGAGGAAGGAAACGTGTTCTACGTTGCAAAGGCTCTCGCCGACAAAGTCTTAGGCGAAGGAAAGTACACCGTTCTCGACGAGATGAAGGGTTCGGATCTGGAGTACGTCGAGTACGAGCAGCTTATGCCTTTTGTAAAGGCGGATAAGAAGGCGTTCTTCGTAACCTGCATGGACTACGTTTCCGTTGAAGACGGTACGGGAATAGTACACACGGCTCCTGCCTTTGGTGAAGACGACTACCAGTGCGGAAGAAAGTACGACCTTCCTATGCTTCAGCCTGTAGACGAGAGGGGCTGCTACACGGAGACTCCGTGGAAGGGTCACTTCGTAATGGAAGAAGGCCTCGACGTAGAGATTATAAAGTGGCTGGCTTCCGAGGACAAAATCTTCTCCAAGGAAAAGATGGAGCATAACTACCCTCACTGCTGGAGATGCGGAACACCTCTGGTGTACTACGCAAAGCCGAGCTGGTACATAAAGATGAGCGACTTCAAGGATCAGCTGGTCGCAAACAACAACACTGTAAACTGGTTCCCTGAATTCGTCGGAGAAAAGCGCTTCGGAAACTGGCTTGCAGAGGTCAAGGACTGGGCCATTTCCAGAACCCGTTACTGGGGAACTCCTATTCCTATCTGGCGCTGCGAGTGCGGACACCTGGAGTGCATAGGAAGCAGAGCAGAGCTGGTGGAAAAGGCTATCGAGGATATAGACGAAAGCGTGGAGCTTCACAGGCCTTACGTTGACGATATACATATAAAGTGCCCTCACTGCGGAAAGCCTATGACGAGGGTCCCTGAAGTTATGGACTGCTGGTTCGACTCAGGAGCTATGCCTTTTGCCCAGTGGCACTATCCGTTTGAGAACAAGGAGCACTTTGACGAGAAGCTCTTCCCGGCAGACTTCATCTGCGAAGGTATCGACCAGACCAGAGGATGGTTCTACTCTCTAATGGCAATATCCACCTTTATAAAGGGAAAGGCTCCGTATAAGAACGTTCTGGTAAACGACCTGATCCTGGACAAAGACGGCAAGAAGATGAGCAAATCGAGGGGCAACACCGTTTCACCTTTTGACCTCTTTGACAAATACGGCGCAGACGCCACCAGATGGTATCTCCTTTCCGTATCCCCGGCATGGTCGCCGACGAAGTTCGACGAGGACGGCCTTAAGGACGTTGTAAGCAAATTCCTTGGAACCCTGAGGAACGTGTACAACTTCTTCGTCCTCTACTCCAACCAGGACGACGTGGACATGTCCGAAATGAAGGTCGACTACGACAAGAGACCGGAGCTTGACAGATGGATACTCTCCAAGTACAACCGCCTCATAAGAGACGTTACGGAGTACATGGATAACTACGATCACATGAAGACCGTAAGAGCCATAACCGAATTCGTATCCGAAGACCTCTCCAACTGGTACATCAGAAGGGCGAGAAGAAGATTCTACTCCGAGGAGATGACCGAGGATAAGATGAGCGTATACGCCACCACATACGAGGTTTTGGTGGGAACTGCTAAGCTCATAGCTCCTGTTGCTCCGTTCATTTCCGATGAAATCTACACAAAGCTTACGGGAGAGGATACGGTTCACACCGCGTACTTCCCTGAGTGCAACGAATCCCTTCTCAATGAAAAGGTGGAGGAGAGAATGGATCTGGTAAGATCCCTTGTGGCTCTGGGACGCGGAACGAGAGAAAAGGAGAGAATCAAGGTAAGACAGCCGCTTTCCGAAATCATGGTAGACGGCAAGTACAGGCCTTTGATAGAAGACCTGACAGACCTTATAAAGGAAGAGCTCAATGTTCGCGAAGTGGTATTTGCAGACAAGCTTGATGAGTTCATGAACTTCAGCCTGAAGCCTGATTTTAAGGTTGCAGGACCTGTTCTGGGCTCCAAGATAAAGCTTCTTGCAGCGGCTCTCGCAAAGGCTGATGCTGCGGCTCTCACCGCTGAGCTTGAGGAAAAGGGCAGCGTAGAGATGGATCTTGACGGCGAGAAGTTTGACGTAAAGAGAGAGTACGTCGACGTGAGAATCAGCGCAAAGGAGGGTTTTGCCGTTGCAATGGAAAACAACGTGTTCACCATCCTCGATACCACCATCACTCCTGAGCTTGCAAGAGAGGGACTGGCTAGAGAGCTCATCTCAAAGGTTCAGCAGATGCGTAAGCAGGCAGACTTCGAGATGATGGATAACATCAAAATCTTTGTCGATGCTGACGATGATGTAAAGGCAGCCATAGACGTTTACGGCGACTACATCAGAAAGGAGACCCTTGCAGTTTCCATCGAAGAAAGAGACGGCCTGGAGATGTACGATCTAAACGGCCATAAGACCGGTATCGGCGTAGAAAGGATATAACATGGTAGATCTGAGGAACCTGACTCTTCCGGAGATGACGGAGTTCGTAAAAAGTCTGGGGGAGCCCGCATTCAGGGCAAAGCAGGTTTTCGGCTGGATTTACAAGGGAATAACCGACTTCCGGGGGATGAAGAATCTTCCGGAAGTTTTTCGCCTGAAGCTTTCGGAGGTTTCGTATATCGGAAGACTTGAGGCTCTGGACGAGCAGGTGTCAAAATCCGACGGAACGAGAAAATTTCTCTTCGGCCTTTCGGACGGAAACGCCGTCGAAAGCGTGTTCATGAAGTACAAATATGGCAATTCCATATGCCTTTCATCTCAGGCAGGATGCAGGATGGGCTGCCGATTTTGCGCATCTACACGTGCGGGTCTTGTGAGAAATCTGACTGCAGGAGAGATAATTTCCCAGCTTCTGGAGGCGGAAGCCCTTGCTGGAGAGAAGATAAACCACATAGTCGTAATGGGAACAGGTGAACCTTTTGATAACTACGAGAATCTCGCCAGGTTCACCCGCATCGCGACGGATTCTGCCGGCCGGGGAATGAGCATGCGAAACATCACCGTTTCCACCTGCGGCATAGTGCCTGCCATAGAGAGGTTCGGAGAGGATTTCCCTCAGGTGAACCTGGCCGTATCCCTTCACGGCGCAACGGACGAGGTGAGAGGCTCTATGATGCCCGTAAACGAGAGATGGCCTGTAGCAGAGCTTATAGCCGCATGCAGGAGTTACACGGAAAAGACCCGCAGGCGAATCACATTCGAGTATACCCTGGTAAACGGAGTCAACGATTCGGACAGGGACGCGGAAAAGCTCTGCCGCCTTCTTCGGGGAATGCTCTGCCACGTGAACCTTATTCCCCTTAACAGAGTGGACGGTACAGGGTTTGACACGGTGAGCAGAAAGCGGGCCGCCGAGTTTAAGGAAATCCTTGAAAAATCAGGAATCCCCGCCACGGTCAGAAGGGAGCTGGGCGCCGACATAGACGGAGCCTGCGGACAGCTGAGACTTAACAATATTAAGAAGAGCAAAGCCAATAACTAACAGAAAACTCATTGAAAACAGTTGAATATAAAAAAATCATAGTGTATAATACCTATAAACCAAAAGAACGGAGGAAATCATCATGGTCAAAATATTAGTCGGACATAAGGGTACCGGTAAAACTAAACAGATGATAGATCTTGCTAACCAGGAGGTGGAAACCAGCAAGGGAAGCGTAATCTTCATCAATAAGAACTCCAGGCTGATGTATGATTTGAAATATAGAATCAGAGTAGTATGCATGGAAGAGTACGAGCACATCACCAACTGCGACGAGTACATCGGATTTATTTACGGAATCATCAGTTCCGATCACGACATCGAAACCATTTACATCGACAGCATTCTTAAGCACGCGGACTTCTCACTGGGAGACATCCCTGAGTTCCTTTCCCGTCTTAAGAAGATATCCAAGAACTACGGCATGGACTTCGTAGTAAGCCTGTCCGCAGAGAAGGAAGAGATGATCGGAGTAGACTTCAGCGAATACGAAGTGTTGAACTAATCTCAGATTTCAGAACCGGGTTCACAGTTCAGATTTTGGAATCAGGTTCAAAGTTCATACGCGAAAACGGCGCCCCCGCAGAAACGCACTGCGAGGGCGTTTCTGCTTACTTAATGATGATTGCGCCTTTTGAATCGGCTTCCAGCTCTTCTCGGATTCTAATTTTCCGGGCTTCCAGTTTTTCATGGATTCAAATTTCCTCAGCTTCCATTTTTTTCCTTCATCGCAAATTCGTTGATTTGCGCATCATTACGCTAACGATTTCAGCGTAAAAACTGTAGATATAATCACTTTCACGATAAAAGAAACGTTGCGCGACACGATATATCGAAGAAAGTTAGCGTAAGATTATCGCTTTCTGCGGATTTTACGATGAATTCGTTATAGATAAATTCCGTAACACAGGGAGCTTTACGATGAACAGGCAGTCTGCCCCGCCATACCGCCGCTGCGCTTTGGCTAATAGACTTCAACATGGAAACATAAAGGGCGTTTTAGGTATATCTGATATAGAAAATCTCATCTCATAACAAGAGCCGTTGAAAATATTATGCCGGTAGTTTCTGTAAACAGCACGGTAGGGAGATTGCATGACAACAGACTTTTGATGAAATCAGCAAATGCTATGCAAAAGGTCAAGGCGATTTTTTACCTCCGAAGGGCATTGCTGGAAAAAGGTCGAGGAAATCGAAACTGTACCGAGGAAAAGCCTTGACCTTTTTGCTTGAAATCTAGTGTTTTATAAAATATTGCGTCGACCTTTTTACAGCGCTTTAATGTTTTCGTCAAAGTCAGTTGTCAAAATCAACCATCAAAGTCAGCTGTCAAAGTCAGCCATCAAAGCTGCTATAGTTGCAAGCACCACTCCTGTGCATGTTTTCGTTGCGCGGGCAGGAGAAATAATGTAGAATAGGTTTATCTTTAAAGACAGCGCGGCGTGTAAAGCCGCACAGCAGTGCGCGGTGCGTAAATGCCATACGGCGCAGTATAAAAGCCAAGGCGCGCGGAAGACCGTACAGCTCAAAAAACAGCGCGGCGTGGAAAGCAAAGGGGGTGCAGAGGTGCAGATAAAGAGATTCATAGGCGGAAGCCTTGAAAGCAACGGGTACGTTATATACAGGCGTTCCGGCGGAGAATGCTTTATCATAGATCCCGGGTATAACCCGCGGGTTTTTGTCGATTTTGTCAGAGGGGAAGGGCTCAGAGCAAAGGGGATAATACTGACACACCTTCACCACGATCACACGGGAGCTGCGCAAACCGTATCGGATTTGCTGGAGTGCCCCATCTACATGCACGAGGCTGACGCGGCGGTGTACCGGGGAAGAGTGGACGAGACGCTGAAGGACGGCGATAAGCTGAAGCTTGAGGATGAAGTTCTGAAGATAATAAGCACGCCAGGCCATACGAAGGGAAGCATCTGCATAATGAGTGAAAAGAGCAGTGTCTGCTTCACGGGAGATACGGTTTTTGATACGGATCTCGGGAGAACCGACCTTGAGGGAGGAAGCGAAGAAGAGATGAAGGCCTCCATAAGAGATGTTGTCGATAAATGGGATAACGACATACATATATACCCGGGTCATGACGACGGATGCACCATGAAGCAGGTGAGGAAGTACAATACGGAATTTATCGCCATTACGGAAGGAAGGAACAGATAAAAAATGAGGAAGCCTGTTAAAATGGTGGCTTTGGACCTTGACGGCACGGCGCTGGATCCTTTTGGAAGAATAACGGAAAGAGAAGAGCTGGCATTTAAAAGAGCCATGGACATGGGAGTTCACATAGTTGTGGCGACGGGAAGAGCTTTTCACTCCCTGCCCGATAACGTGTTTTCCATAGGCGGCATAGAGTATGCCGTAACTTCCAACGGCGCTCAGGTTACGAGGCTTAAGGACAGAACTCTCATCTATGAAAACTGTATAGCGGCCGCCTCGGTGACGGAAATCGCGGATATCCTGGAAAAGGCCGGAGTGAGGGCGGAGGCCTTTACGGACGGAAGGGCGTATATAGACGTAAGCGAGTTTAACGCCATAAAATCGGGAGAGATAAGGACAAGAGACAGCGTATACGTGCTTTCCACGAGAAATCCCGTCGATGATATTTTTGCGTTCATGAGAGAACACAGAGACAGGATAGAGAATATATCCATAAACTATCCTTCCAACGAAGCAAAAGAGAAATTTTCAAGGGTGCTTGGAGAAATTCCCGGCGTGACGGTGACTACGTCATTTGCCCTTAACAACGAAATAGGCGGAGCCACCACCAGCAAGGCGGACGGACTTTCACACCTTATGGAAAGGCTGGGGGTTACGGCGGGAGAGCTTATGGCATGCGGGGACAGCCCCAACGACGGGGCAATGATAAGAATGGCCGAAATCGGCGTGGCTATGGGAAACGCCGATGATGCCGTGAAGGAAATGGCCGATTACGTGACCGGAACCAACGCCGAAGACGGAGTGGCAGCGGCCATTGAGAAATTCGTACTCGGCGAAAGCATATGAAAGGCAGGTGAGACGGAATGGAGATAGAGCTTAAATATATTCTGGAGAAAAAAGAAGATGCGGACAGAATCTTCTCAGACGGGTTCATAAGGAGCATAACCGATGAAAACTCCGAAGAGGAGAACGACTACAGGGCCATATATTACGATACGGAGGACCGGCGTTTTTCCAGGGAGAACATGGTGCTGAGACTGAGGCAGGAAGGCAGACGGTACGTCGCCACCTTAAAGTGGAACGGGTTCAGCGATTCCGGGTTTCACCAGAGAGAAGAGATAAACGTTCCTGTGGCAGATGCCGGCCTGATGACCCATCCGACGGTGGAGGTCTTTCACCAGAGTCAGATGATAGATGAGCTGAGAAAACTTCTGGGAGACAGAAAGCTGATCCCGGTGATGGAGATGGAGTTCAGAAGAAGGCAGATGAGGCTGGATACGGGGAAATCCATATGTGAGCTTTCCGCCGACATAGGAAGGATAATATGCGGAGAAAAGACGGCGCCTGTTTCGGAGCTGGAACTGGAGCTTTATTCGGGAAGCAGGGAGGATATGGAGGCTTTAGGAGCCATAATTTCATCTAAATTCGGCCTTAAACCGGGAGAAAAGAGTAAATTCAGACAGGGACTTGACCTGTTGGATTAGTTTTTTACGAAAAATGACTGTTTTACAGTCATTTTTCTTGGTTTTTCTTTACTTTAGATGGGTATAAGTGTATAATAATAGCTATTCGTGCCGTACCTGACGGACGTATTTTATCAGTATCAGTTAATCAATGCAGGAGGACATATATCTAAATGAAGACTACATTTATTTCCAAGGAAAACAACGAAGTGAAGTTCAAGATGGAGTTCACCAAGGAAGAATTTAACGATGCCATAGTCGAAGCCTATAAGGCGACCAAGAACCAGTTCGTAATCGACGGTTTCAGAAGAGGAAAGGCTCCGAGAAGCATCATCGAGAAGCACTACGGAGAGGGAGTGTTCTTTGAGGACGCCATAAACAGCATGCTGGACATGGGATATCCGCAGGCAATAAAGGAGCTGGAGCTTGAAGTAATAGACAGACCTAACATGGACTTTGAGGAAATCGCCAAGGATAAGGACGTTGTGGTTAACGTTACCGTTGCCGTATACCCTGTGGTAGAGGTTAAGGACTATATGGGAGTCGAGGTGGAGCAGCCTGAGTTTACGGCTGACGAAGCCGATGCGGATAAAGAGCTTGAGTCCATGAGAAAGAGAAACGCACGCATGATCGTGGCAGAAAGAGCTGCTGAAGACGGAGATACGGTTATTCTGGACTATGCAGGCTTTGTAGGAGACGATCAGTTCGAAGGCGGCACTGCGGAGAGCCAGGAGCTGAAGCTCGGTTCCGGAATGTTCATCCCGGGATTTGAGGAGCAGCTGGTAGGCGTTAAGGCAGGGGAGCAGAAGGACGTAAAGGTTACATTCCCTGAGGAATACCACGCAGAGAACCTTGCAGGAAAGGACGCAGTATTCCACTGCACCGTTCACGAGGTAAAGGAAGAGCAGCTTCCTGACCTTGACGACGAGTTCGCAAAGGACGTAAGCGAATACGACACTCTTAAGGAACTCAGAGATTCCATCGTTGAGAGAAACGAGAAGATGGCTGCTGATCGTTCCGTAAACGCAGGCAAGGATGCCGTTATAAAGAAGGTTTACGAGATGAACAAGCCTGAAGTTCCTCGCGTAATGGTAGAAGACGAGATGGACAGAATGATGCAGGAGATAGATCAGGAGCTGAGATATCAGGGAATGAACCTTCAGCAGTACCTGGGCTTCATCGGTCAGGACTACAATGCATTCAGAGAGGACGCCAGAGAGAACGCTACCGAGAAGGTGGGAACCAGACTGGTGCTCATGTCCATAGTGGATGCTGAAAACGTTGAAATAAATGATGATGAGCTTGAGGCAGAGCTTAAGAACCTTGCAGAGGCATATAAGAGTGACGTTGACAAGGTGAAGGAGATGATCGGCGAAGACGGCATGGTTTACTTCAAGAAGGACATGCAGCTTAAGAAGGTCATAGATCTCCTCTACGATAACGCCAAAGTCAGCAAGGTTAAGCCGGAAGAAATCAAGCCGGAAGTAACCGAGGTGGAGAAATAATGGCACTTGTACCATATGTAATAGAGCAGACTGGGATGGGAGAAAGATCCTACGACATATATTCCAGGCTGCTTAAGGACAGGATAATCTTTCTGGATCAGGAGATAGACGACCACGTGGCCAGCCTGGTGGTAGCTCAGCTCCTCTTCCTGGAAGCGGAAGATCCTGACAAGGACATATGCATATATATAAACAGCCCCGGCGGATCCGTTACCGCCGGCATGGCTATTTACGACACTATGAAATACATAAAGCCTGACGTGTCCACCATCTGCGTTGGCCTTGCCGCCAGCATGGGAGCATTCCTCCTCTCTTCGGGAACGAAGGGAAAGAGATTCGCTCTTCCGAACGCAGAGGTGATGATCCATCAGCCCCTGGGAGGAGCCAGAGGTCAGGCTTCCGATATAAAGATTCACGCCGAGTGGATTCTGAGAACTAAGGAAAACCTTAACAGAATACTGAGCGAGAACACGGGAAAGCCTCTCGATGTCATAGAAGTGGATACGGACAGGGATAATTTCATGTCCGCTGCCGAGGCCTGCGAATACGGCCTCATAGACAGGGTAATAGAGAGAAGATAGAAGAAAGGGGGAAGTGGATATGACAGACGGAAACGAAATCAGACACGAGCTTCGCTGCTCATTTTGCGGCAAGCCTCAGAGCCAGGTGAGAAGGCTCATCGCAGGCCCTGACGTGTACATATGCGACGAGTGCGTGGAGATGTGCATGGACATAATCAGCGAGGCTCTTAAAGAAGATAAGAAGCAGGCGGATACGGAATACGAGCTGCCTAAGCCAAAGGATATATTCGGCTTCCTTTCCGATTACGTAATAGGACAGGACGAGGCGAAGAAAACTCTGGCAGTGGCTGTTTATAACCACTATAAGAGGATAAACGGCCTTCAGCAGGCAGGCGGAGACGACGTGGAACTTCAGAAGAGCAACATCGTCATGATAGGGCCTACAGGTTCGGGAAAGACTCTTCTCGCCCAGTCCCTTGCAAAGATACTGGACGTACCTTTTGCTATAGCCGACGCCACGGCCTTAACCGAAGCCGGATACGTGGGCGAAGACGTTGAGAACATCCTGTTAAGGCTTCTTCAGGCTGCCGACTGGGATATAGAAAAGGCCCAGAAGGGTATAATATACGTGGACGAAATCGACAAAATCGCCAGAAAGTCGGAAAACCCGTCCATTACCAGGGACGTAAGCGGCGAAGGCGTTCAGCAGGCGCTCCTTAAGATTCTTGAGGGCACCGTTGCCAACGTTCCTCCTCAGGGGGGAAGAAAGCATCCTCATCAGGAGTTCATACCTTTTGACACCACCAACGTGTTGTTCATCTGCGGCGGAGCCTTCTCCGGCCTTGATAAGATAATACAGAGGCGGCAGGGTGAAAAGGTCATAGGATTCAACTCCGACGTGAAGCCTAAAGCCGCAGAGGAAAAGGCGATTTTAAAGGACGTGCGTCCTGAGGACCTTCTGAAGTTCGGCCTCATTCCGGAGTTCATCGGAAGACTTCCTGTCATAGTGACTCTCGACGAGCTGGACGAGGATGCTCTGGTTCGAATAATGAAAGAACCTAAGAACGCTCTGGTAAAGCAGTATAAGAAACTTTTCGAGCTTGACGGCGTGGAGCTTTCCGTAAGCGATGAAGCGGTGAGAGCCATAGCTAGAAAGGCTATCGAGAGAAAGACGGGAGCCAGAGGCCTTCGCAGCATATTCGAGAAGGCCATGAACGATATTATGTACGAGATACCGTCTAGAAACGACGTGACAAAGTGCATAGTGACGAAGGACACCATCGAAAAGGGAAGACAGCCTAAGCTCATATCGGAGCAGCTGCCGGAGAAGTGTTCGTAAAGTGAATAACGGGCGTAAGCCCTTTTGACGGGAAGCGGCTTAATGTCGCTCCTTGTCATATATTGCAGGCGGATTTACCGCTTTGCGCAAAATCAGAAAGGAGGGAAAATCGTGGGTGACGATATTAAAAAAGTTTTTGAGAGAATAGAAGACGCTCTCAAGGACACGGGGAGAGATTACATGGAGAAAAACGCACCTGAGCCGGAAAACGAGGATTCGGTGGACAAAATCATAGACGGCATGGTGGACTGGGCTTCCGAAAAAGTCTACCCCTGCGTACCGCTGAGAGGGGTTACCATATTTCCAAACACAGTCATTCATTTTGATATAGGAAGGGATAAATCCATAAAGGCCCTGGAAAGCGCCATGGCCAGGGATAAAATCCTCTTCGTGACGAGCCAGAAGGACGATAACATACTCATACCTACGTTTGACGACTTGTACAGCCTGGGAACCGTAGTGAGAGTAAAGCAGATGCTTAAGATAAACGGCGATGCGGTGAGAGTGCTGGTGGAGGGACTTACCAGAGCCAGAATAAAGGAGCCGAGGACAGAGGAAAGCTTCATGACATGCACCCTGACGGAAATTCCTGAGGCCATAGATGACGCCGGACTTACCGTAGAGGAAAAGGCAGCCGTAAGGATGGCAAGGGATCTCTTCATAGAGTACGCAGCTCTGACGGGACGGATTTCAGACGATATGGTGGATAAGATCGTATCGACGGTGGATCCGGGAAAGTTCTGCGACAAAGCCGCCAGCGAGCTTGCAGTGACTACGGCAGTAAAACAGCAGCTTCTCGATTCCTTCCCGTTCGGGGAGAGAATTCAGCTTCTGGTAAAGACTCTGACGGAAGAAAACCAGATAGCCGTTATGGAGAAGCAGCTTAACCAGAAGGTAAAGGAAAACGTAGACACGAACCAGAGGGAATACTTCCTGAAGGAGAGGATGAAAGCCATTCAGGAGGAGCTGGGAGCAGACGAAGATCCGACTGAGGAGGCCGAACAGTGGCTGAAGAAGCTTAACGAGCTTAAGCTGGAGGAAACCACAGACGAGAAGATAAGAAAAGAGATAAACAGGTTCACAAAGATGATGCCGTCCTCAGCTGAGAGCAGCGTCATAAGGACCTATGTGGAGACTCTTCTGGATCTTCCGTGGAACACAGCATCAAAGCTTAACACCAACCTGAAGAAGGCCGAAAGGATTCTGGAAAAGGAGCACTACGGCCTTAAGAAGGTAAAGGAGAGAATAATAGAGTATCTGGCAGTTGTTCACCTTGCCAAGGAACTTAAGGGACCTATTATCTGTCTCGTAGGCCCTCCGGGAGTGGGAAAGACTTCTATCGCAAAATCGGTAGCCAACGCAACGGGAAGGAAGTTCATAAGGATGAGCCTTGGCGGCGTGAGAGACGAAGCCGAAATAAGAGGCCACAGGAGAACGTATATAGGCGCTATTCCTGGAAGAATCATAACGGGCATAAGGGAAGCGGGGGTTAACAACCCAGTATTCCTCTTCGATGAGATAGACAAGATAGGCGCTGATTTCAAGGGCGACCCTTCATCGGCTCTCCTCGAAGTACTGGACCCGGAGCAGAATAAGACGTTTACTGACCACTATCTTGAAGTGCCTTTTGACCTTTCCAAGGTTCTCTTCATAACCACGGCCAACGCCGTTGACACCATTCCGCGTCCTCTCCTTGACAGGATGGAAGTCATAGAAGTGGACGGCTACACTGAAGAGGACAAGGTGAAAATCGCTCAGAACTACCTGATTCCTAAGCAGGTAAAGGAGCACGGCCTTAAGAAGGACAGCGTTAAGATATCGGAAAACGCTCTCAGGGATATAATAAACTACTACACCAGAGAGTCGGGTGTGAGAAATCTGGAGAGGGAGATAGCTTCCATCTGCCGAAAGACGGCAAGGCGCATAGTCACTACCAAGACGAAGAGCGCATCGGTCACACCGAAGAATCTGGAAAAATATCTCGGAAAGAAGAGGTTCCACTACGACGTTGTGGAAGGAAAGAGCGAAATCGGGGTGGTAACCGGTATGGCGTGGACTTCTGTAGGCGGCGATACCCTTTCCATAGAGGCCGCAATCCTTCCGGGAAGCGGCAAGGTGTCCCTGACAGGTCAGCTTGGCGACGTTATGCAGGAGTCTGCAAAAGCAGGTATCAGCTACGTGAGATCCGTTGCGGATAAGCTGGGAATAGAGGAAGATTTCTATAAGAAATACGACCTTCACATTCACGTTCCCGAAGGAGCCGTTCCAAAGGACGGCCCGTCGGCAGGAGTGACCATGTTTACAGCCGTGGTATCTGCCCTTACAAAGGTTCCGGTGAGAAAGGACGTGGCTATGACAGGGGAGATAACCCTTCGCGGCAAGGTTCTTCCTGTAGGCGGAATAAGGGAAAAGGTACTCGCAGCTCACAGGGCCGGGGCCAGAACCATCCTTCTTCCTGAGGAGAACATGAAGGACGTGGAGGAAATACCTGCTTCCGTGAGAAAGCAGCTGAAATTCGTGCCTCTGAAGACAGCTTTTGACGCCCTTGACGAGGCCCTGGACAGGAGAGAAAATGCAGATAGTTAAATCGGAACTTCAGGCCGTCGCGGTAAAGCCGAGCCAGTACCCTTCGGACGGTCTGCCGGAAATCGCCTTTGCGGGAAGATCTAACGTGGGAAAAAGCTCACTTCTCAACCTTCTTACCGGGCGAAAGAGCCTTGCAAGGGTCAGCGCCAATCCGGGAAAGACCAGGACTATAAACTTCTATCTGGTAAACGACTCTTTTCGCATAGTAGACCTTCCCGGATACGGATACGCAAAGGCGGCAAAGTCCGTGACGGAAAGCTGGGGGCAGATGATGGAAAGCTATCTTTCCGGAAGAGAGGAACTTCTCAAGGTCATACAGCTGGTGGATATACGCCATGAACCTACTGCCCAGGACGTTCAGATGTACGAGTACCTGAGGCATTACGGCCTCGACGGAATAGTGGCGGCGACAAAGGCTGACAAGATTTCCGGCGGACAGCGGGCAAAGTGCATAAGCGCCATAAGAAAGAAGCTTAAGCTGGGACCGGAAGGTCTGGTAATTCCGGTGTCCTCCCTTAAGAAGACAGGAAACGACGTTCTTCTCAGCTGTATAGAAGAACTCCTTGAAGGCGGCAAATTCACGGACGGTGAATAGAGGAAAGCAAAGCTTACCTAATTCTTTAAAAAAATCCGTGACAGGAAAGGGCCTGCGGGTGTAAAATCTAATGTGAGAACGGAGGAAAACCGGATGGAAAATACCGTAGGAAAGATTCTCTACACCAGAGAAGAAATAGAAAAGAGGGCGAAGGAGCTGGGACAGCAGATTTCCGAGGATTACGCCGGAGAGGAGCTCATACTTCTCGGCACCCTTAAGGGCGCTGTTATGTGGATGGCTGACATCATGAAGGAGATAACTCTCGATACGAAGATAGACTTCATAGCGGCCAGCAGCTACGGCTCGGGAACTTCCAGCAGCGGAGTTGTCAAGATTACCAAGGACGTCGACATGGACCTCTACCATAAAAACGTGCTCATAGTGGAGGACATAGTGGACACTGGAACCACCCTGAAGTTTCTGAAGGAATACCTTGAGGACAGAAATCCTAAGAGTGTGAAGATATGCACGCTACTGGACAAGCCGTCCAGGAGAAAGGCGGAAGTCTATGCGGATTACATAGGATTTACCGTCGATGACTTATTCGTCATAGGCTACGGCCTCGATTACGACCAGAAATACAGAAACCTGCCGTACGTGGGTTATCTGGAAAATTAGAATATATTTCAAAGGAAAGAAGGAGATAGAAATGGGTTACAAAGTGCCAATCGGAATTTCTAACAAACACGTACATTTAAGCCAGGAGCACCTGGAGATACTTTTCGGAAAAGGACATGAGCTTACTCCGACAAAGCCTTTAAAGCAGCCTAACCAGTTTGCGGCAGAGGAGAAGGTGGATATCGTAGGACCTAAGAGAACCCTCACCGGCATAAGAGTTCTGGGCCCTGTAAGAGCTGAGACTCAGGTTGAGCTGGCGCTGACCGATGCCAGAACCATAGGAATTGCCGCTCCTGTAAGGGAGTCCGGAAAGCTTGAAGGAACCCCGGGATGCAAGCTTATAGGACCTTGCGGAGAAATCGAGATTGACCACGGCGTAATAGCAGCTCTCCGTCACGTTCACTTAAACGACGAGCAGGCAGCTGAAGCAGGCGTTAAGGACGGAGAAATGGTAAGCATCAGAATCGGAGGAGAGAGAGGTCTCGTATTCGAAAACGTTCTTGCCAGAGTCGGCTCCAAGCACTTCAGAGAGGTGCATCTTGACACAGACGAAGGAAATGCAGCAGGCTGCGGAAACGACACCGAATGTGAGATAATTAAATAGACGCACTTTAAACGGTGGGGCTGTGCCTTTATAGTGCAGCCCCATTTTGGATATACAGGAGGAAACACATGAGAAAGTTCAACTATGCGTCGTCCGTCCTCGTAGTTATATTCATTCCCTTAATGATAGTGATTTTAAGTTCCAACCTCGTCCTCAGGCTGTCTGAAACGTACGTTTACCACTTTAACGACAGCAGGGCGGCGTCAGGACTTGCATATAACGTGACCGGTTCCGAGTTTGCAGACGAAATCGCCGGTTACTGGTCGTCCTTCGGCGGAGAGTTTCAGGTTTACGACGATAACGGAAACTTTAAGGATCCCATATTCGACGATAATGAAGTAGCGGCCATGGCGAAAGCCAAAAACGTCATAAACCTTCACCTTTTGTCGGGTCTGGTATCGGCGGTACTGGGAATAGGGTTTTACACATACCTTTACAGAAAGGGATACAGGAAGGCTCTGAGAAAGCGGGGATTTCTCGCATCGGTAATCACTGCCGCCCTCATAATAGTGCAGGATATTCTCATCGCCACGGGACGGTTCAGAGCTGCCCTTTACAGCACGTTCATAGGAGTTTCCCTGGATGAGGACTCTCCTCTCGTAACCCTTCTAGGAAGTCCTTTTTACAAGACTTTCATAATATTTTCGAACGTGCTAGGTATTGCCATGTTAGGCATTTTCATATATGTACACTTTAATCTCACTAAAGAGAAGAGAATTTTTTACTGATAACTGATATTGGGAGAGAAAGAATGATTTACGTATTCTTAGCAAACGGATTTGAAGAAGTCGAAGCGATTACAGCAGTTGATCTTTTCAGAAGGGCTGAAATGCAGGTAAAGACCGCATCCCTTATGGAGGACAGGACTGTGTACGGATCAAAGGGGATAGGAGTAGAGGCCGACATAATGTTCGGCGACGTGGACTGGGAGCACTGCACCATGATGGTTCTGCCGGGAGGAATGCCCGGTACCATAAACATGTGCAACCATTACGATTTCAACACAAAACTCAAGGAATACAACGAACGGGGCGGTCTCATCGCTGCCATATGCGCAGCGCCTATGGTGCTGGGCAAGGCAGGCATACTGGGAGGACGCCGTGCTACCATATACGACGGAATGGAAGCGGAGCTTCTCAATGCTGAATACACAGGCGAGGACGTTACCGTATGCGAAAACATCGTGACGGGAAGAGGCCCGGGACTTGCCATGGACTTTGCGCTTAAGCTCATAGAGATTGTAAAGGGCAGGGAGACCATGGAGGAAGTAAAAGCAGGTCTTCTCTACGAAAAGGAGCTATAAATGAGCTACAAGACGGACATGCACATTCACAGCGTGTACTCGGACGGCTGGATGACTCCGGTGGAGCTGGTGAGAAAGTATAAGGACGACGATTACGACGTAGTTTCCATTACGGATCACGATAACGTGGCAGGAGTTCACGATGCCGCCGTTTCCGGTGAAGCTCTCAGGATTCAGGTAATACCGGGAATAGAGCTCTCCACGGGAAAGAAACTTTCGGGAAACGATTATGAAAGCGAAGTACACGTTCTGGGATACCACATCGACACGGAAAACTCCGGGCTCCTTGCCATTTCCGATAAGCTCCTTAAGGGAAGAAAGGAGAGGAATGCTTTAGTCATGGAGGAGCTCAGAAGCATGGGCTACGACATCGACGAGGGCATAATAAATGAGAGAAACGGCGGGAAATACGTGGCAAAGCCTGATTTTGTCAGAGCCCTTGCCGCCTGCGGAGTGGAAACGAAAAAGGGCTGGCAGATGATGGACAAAGCTCCGTCCCGCTACCTTCCGGAGACGGAGGAAGGCATAGAGACCATAAGGTCGGCCGGCGGAATCGCAGTTTTGGCTCATCCCATGAAGATTTCGGGACTTAGACCACGGGAAGATGGATTCTTTGACAGGCTTTCAGACCTTCTGAGAGAACTTAAGAAAGCGGGCCTTGGAGGGATGGAGTGCTTTCACCCGTCTGCGGGGGAGAAGGAAAGGCTGGAACTCGTAAAACTTGCGGGAAAATACCACCTTCACATTACGGAAGGATCTGACTTTCACGGGAAAAAAGGAGAAGCTTAATATTGACAGATACAGGATTACCTATTAAAAAAGTAGAGCTTTCAGATGACGTGGACAGGGCTGCCCTGTTCGGAGCCCTTGATGCAAACCTTAAGATGATAACCGAGGCTACAGGCACTGAAATCTTCCAGAGGGACGACGGACTTACCCTTAAGGGAGGAGATGTGGATGCAGCTGAAAGGATTCTCGGGGAAATGGCTCAGGCCCTCCGCTCGGGGGAAAATCTGGACAGGCAGAAGGCGTCATACATCGTGTCGCTGGGAAACGAAGGAACGTCCTATGCGGAAAGCGGCGTAAACAGGGACGTCATATGCTTCACGGCGACGGGAAGGCCTTTGAAACCAAAGACCATAGGCCAGCGAAACTATGTGGATAGCATCAGGAAGAAGGACATAGTCTTTGGTATCGGCCCTGCGGGAACGGGAAAGACGTACCTTGCCGTGGCCATGGCCGTGACTGCCTTTAAGAACAAGCAGGTGCAGAAGATAATACTGACCCGTCCGGCAGTGGAGGCCGGGGAAAGTCTGGGATTTCTTCCGGGAGACATGCAGGACAAGGTGGATCCATACCTGAGGCCTCTATACGACGCCCTTTACGATGTGCTGGGAAGGGATAACGCTATGCGCCTGAGGGAAAAGGAAGTTATCGAAGTGGTTCCCCTTGCATACATGAGAGGAAGAACCCTTGATAATTCCTTCATCATACTGGATGAAGCCCAGAACACCACCAGGGAGCAGATGAAGATGTTTCTCACCAGAATGGGCTTCGGCTCCAAAGTGGTGGTGACAGGCGACGTGACCCAGATAGATCTTCCAAAGGGAAAGAAGAGCGGTCTGGTGGAAGCCGCCAAGATACTTAAGACCGTAAAGGACATAGATTTCTGTTACTTAAGGGAAACGGACGTGGTGAGACACGAGCTTGTGAGAAAGATAATAGCGGCCTACGACCAGTACTATAAGAGATACCCCAGCGAATAGAGGAAAGCTATCGATATGGAAATATATTTTGAAGACGAGAGAGGCGATCTCGACGGAAAAACCGAAGATTATATGAGAAAGTCAGCTGTCCGGTGCGTTGAGGGGGAAGGCCTCGATGCCGGAAGGTGCACCGTAAGCGTAACGTTTACGGACAAAGACGGCATAAGGGAGCTTAACAGGGATTACCGCGGAGTTGACAGGGTTACCGACGTTTTGTCCTTTCCACAGTACGACGATTTTGACGAAATCCCGGAGGAAGGAGAGATACTCCTGGGCGACGTTGTAATATGCAAAGAGAAAGCTATGGAGCAGGCCGGAGAATTCGGACACTCCCTGGACAGGGAGATGATATATCTCTTTACCCACAGCATTCTTCACCTTCTCGGCTACGATCACATGGAGGAGGAAGAGAAGAAGGAAATGCGCCTGAAGGAAGAAGAGATTATGGATTTTCTGGGACTGCCGAGGGAGGTATAGAAGATGAGCAGAGAAGTTACGGAGATGGATTTAAAGCTTTACAGGACTGCCGTGTCCATGCTGGAAAGATCCTATTCGCCTTTTTCAAATTTTAAGGTGGGAGCGGCTCTTCTGACAAAGTCGGGAGAAATCGTAACCGGTGTGAACATAGAGAATTCATCCCTGGGAGCCACCATCTGTGCGGAGAGGACAGCTTTTGTCAAAGCGATATCGGAAGGATACAGGGAGTTTGACACAATAGCCATAGCCAGCAGCGGACAGGAGGCATGGCCCTGCGGAATATGCAGGCAGTTCATGTACGAGTTTGCCCCTGACCTCAGGGTGGTGACGGGACTTTCCGAGGACAGCCTGAGAGTCCTCACACTTAAGGAGCTTTTGCCGGAGGGATTCAGATTACAATGAAATCAGGCTTTGCAGGAATAATAGGACGCCCCAACGTGGGAAAGTCCACCCTTTTAAACAGCATACTGGGCGAGAAAATCGCCATAACAACCGATAAGCCACAGACTACGAGAAACAGCATCAGAGGAATATACACCAGGCCTGGCGAGGCGCAGATAGTCTTCATCGACACGCCGGGAATACACAAGGCTCACAGCCGCCTGGGAAGCGCCATGACGGAGATGGCGGTAAACACTTTTAAAGAAGTGGACGTGATACTCTTTCTCGTAGACGGAAGCGCGAAGAAGGGCCCGGGGGACAGGTACATATTCGACATGATCAAAGACCTGGATACCCCGAAGATTCTCGTCATAAATAAGACGGATAAGATGAATCCGGAGGATTTTGCAAGGCTGTATGACGAGTACGAAAAGACCGGTGTGTTTCACGCCATATTCGGAACGTCGGCGCTGCTTGGAAAGAACATAGACGGGCTTTTAGAGGAAATAGAAAAGCTCATGCCGGAAGGCCCCATGTATTTCCCGGAGGACATGGTCACGGATCATCCGGAAAGGTTTCTCGTAAGCGAGATAATAAGGGAGAAGATTCTCATGTACTTAAACGACGAAGTTCCTCACGGAGTTGCCGTCGAGATAGAGTCATTTAAGGAGGAGCCGGGTCTTGCGAGAATCGGCGCCGTAATCTACTGCGAGAAGAAGTCCCACAAGGGAATAATCATCGGAAAGCAGGGAAGAAAGCTCAAGGGCATAGGCCAGAGCGCCAGAAAGGAAATAGAGGCGCTGCTGGGAACGAAGGTGTACCTTGAGACCTGGGTAAAGGTGAAGGAGAACTGGCGGGACAGCGACACGGCCATAGCCAATTTCGGATATAAGGATAATTAGATGTATACTGATACCGACGGAATAGTATTCAGACAGGTCAAGGCTCCCGCAGGACGCCGGATGGTGCTGATACTCACAAGAAAATACGGCAAGATAAGCGTCGGCACATCTGTAACCGAAGGGAAAGGAAGGACGAAGGCTGCCCTTGCGGTAAGACCCTTTACCTACGGAAGGTACGACCTCTTCGTGAACAGAGGGTACTACGACCTGAATTCCGCGGAGGTAAAGAAAAGTTACTATTCCCTGGGGGAGGATCTGGACAAGTACATGTATGCGTCCTTTGCTCTGGAGCTGGCGGAGAAGATGCTGCCTGAAGAGGCGCCTCAGCCTGCCATGCTGGATCTTATCCTTGCCTTTCTCGCTTCCATGGAGAGAAAGAAGACCGGGTATCTTACGACGGTGCTGGCTTTTGAGGTGAAGGCTCTTTCCATAATGGGAAGCCTGCCGGACCTTAAAGAGTGCTGTGTGTGCGGAAAAAGGAGAAGCCCCGAAAAGCACAAAGGACAGCCGGCAGCGGTCAGCATACCTGACGGCGGCATCATATGCAGGGATTGTCTGAAAAAGAAAGAGGCGGAATCCGGTTATAATCGTCCGGGGCAATTGATTTATACTCCGAAATTTGATATAGTTAATATAATAATGTATTTTTTGAAAAAGCCCGTAAGCGCTTTTGAGTCCGTAATGCTAGATGATTCTACGGCCAGGGAGCTTCAGAGGATAATCAGGGAATACATATCCTACTATTTTGACATAGGAAGTCTTAAGAGCGAGGCAATTATTACGGGTCAGGCAGGTACATGCGGCCAGTAGTGAGGAAATATACGAGGAGGCGTTTTTATGGAAATCACATTGGAGAAAATCGAACTGGTAAAGGACAGAACGGGAGTAACCTACAAGGAAGCAAAGGAAGCCCTTGAAGAGGCAGGCGGAAACGTTGTGGACGCCATCATAGCAATAGAGGAAAAGGTGGATTCCGGTGAGAGCCGCTCTACGAAGGCAAAGAAGGACGCCCTCATCGCCAGGATGAAGGAAATCGTAAAGAAAGGAAACGTTTCCAGAATCATGGTGACGAGAGAAGGAAATACCATTCTCAACATTCCTCTCACCGCAGGCCTCGTGGGCAGCGTTATCGCTCCTTACGGAATGATCGCAGGAGCTGTTGCGGCCTTCGGATTCAAGTGTAAAATCGAATTCGTAAGGGATGACGGCAGCGTCATAGACGTATCCGAAAAGGCTGAGAACCTCTACGAGGACACCAAGGTAAAGGGAGCAGCCCTCTACGGCGATATAAAGGAAAAGGCTCCGGGAGTCTACGAGGACGTTAAGGAAAAGGGCGGAATAGCTCTCGCCAAGGCAAAGAATGCAGCAGCTGCCGCAAAGGACAGAATCAGAAAAGGCAAGGACGACTTTGAGGAGGAAATGGAGGACTACTTCGACGACGAAGAAATCGAAGAACAGGAGACCCCGGAAGAGACCGCAAAGGAAGCAGCCGAAACTGAGGAAAAAGAAGAAAACTAATAAATCTAAAGAAAGAAGCAGGTATATAGAGCAGATGAGCAGTAAAGCAACAATGGAAAAGATCGTCGCACTGGCGAAGAACAGAGGTTATGTGTATCCGGGTTCCGAGATTTACGGCGGTCTTGCCAACACATGGGATTACGGCCCTCTGGGTGTTGAATTCAAGAACAACGTGAAGAAGGCCTGGTGGAAGAAGTTCGTACAGGAGAACAAGTACAACGTAGGTCTTGATGCGGCTATTTTGATGAACCCGAGAACCTGGGAGGCATCCGGCCACATAGGAGGATTTTCCGATCCACTTATCGACTGCAAGGAGTGCAAGGCCAGATTCAGGGCAGACAAGCTCATAGAGGATTACATGAAGGAAACCGGAGCCGAGGTGGAGACGGTAGACGGATGGTCCAACGAGAAGCTGGAAAACTACATTAAGGAGCATCAGGTAAAGTGTCCTGAATGCGGAAAGTCCAACTTCACCGGAATCAGACAGTTCAACCTCATGTTCAAGACCTTCCAGGGCGTAACTGAGGATTCAAAGTCCGAAATCTACCTCCGTCCGGAAACGGCTCAGGGCATATTCGTAAACTTCAAGAACGTGCAGAGAACATCCAGAAAGAAGATTCCTTTTGGAATCGCCCAGATAGGCAAGTCCTTCAGAAACGAGATTACGCCGGGCAACTTCACCTTCAGAACCAGAGAATTCGAGCAGATGGAGCTGGAGTTCTTCTGTAAGCCGGGAACCGATCTGGACTGGTTTGCGTACTGGAAGAACTACTGCGAGGAGTTTCTCCGTTCTCTCGGCATGAACATGGAAAACGTAAGACTGAGAGACCACTCAAAGGAGGAGCTTTCCCACTACAGCAACGCCACCACCGACATAGAGTATCTCTTCCCGTTCGGCTGGGGCGAGCTCTGGGGAATCGCAGACAGAACAGACTTTGACCTGAGAAAGCACAGCGAATTCTCCGGGCAGGAGATGACGTACATAGATTCGGAGACCGGCGAAAGGTACATACCGTACTGCATCGAGCCGTCCCTGGGAGCAGACAGAGTGGCTCTAGCATTCCTGACAGACGCCTACGACGAGGAAGTCTTAAAGTCTGAGGACGGAAAGGAAGACACCAGGGTAGTTCTGAGACTTCACCCGGCTCTTGCGCCGTTTAAGGCTGCGGTGCTTCCTCTTGCAAAGAAGCTTTCAGCAGTTGCAGAACCTGTATACGAGGAGCTTTCAAAGTATTTCAACGTGGATTACGACGCTGCGGGCTCCATAGGAAAGAGGTACAGGAGAGAAGACGAAATCGGAACGCCGTTCTGCATCTGCGTTGACTTCGATACTGAAACCGATGGATGCGTAACTATCAGAGACAGAGATTCTATGGAGCAGGTTAGAATTCCTGTAGCCGAAGTTCGTTCCTATATAGAAGAAAGACTTATATTTTAACGATCTACGGCCTTTTCCGGCGGCGTGACTAATTGCCGGAATCAGCTGCAGACAGAAGGAGATCAGACACATGGACAAGTTTGTTTACTCGTTTAACGAAGGCTCCAAGGATATGAGGAGCCTGCTGGGAGGTAAAGGCGCCAACCTTGCTGAAATGACAAAGATAGGACTTCCGGTACCGTTCGGTTTTACGGTTACCACTGAAGCCTGCACCAGGTACTACGAGGAAGGCGGTCAGATTGCCGACAGCATAAAGGACGAAATTTACGAAAAGCTTTCAGAGCTTGAAAATGTAACGGGAAAGAAGTTCGGAGACCTTGAGAATCCACTCCTCGTTTCCGTGCGCTCCGGAGCGGTGTTCTCCATGCCGGGAATGATGGATACTATCCTGAACCTGGGACTTAACGACGACACCGTGGAAAGTCTTGCAAAGCTTACGGAAAACGACAGGTTTGCATACGATAGCTACAGGAGATTCATTCAGATGTTCGGAGACGTCGTAATGGAGATTCCTAAGACGGAGTTCGACAAAATCTTCGACGGCGTTAAGGAAAAGGCCGGAGCAAAGTATGACGTGGAGCTTACCACCGATAACCTTAAGGAGATAATAGCCGGATACAAGGAACTTGTTAAGAAATTCATGGGAAGAGATTTCCCTCAGGATCCGGCAGAGCAGCTGATGGAGGCTGTAAAGGCCGTATTCAGATCCTGGAACAACGACAGAGCTATTCTCTACAGAAAGCTGAACCACATTCCTGATTCCCTGGGAACTGCAGTAAACGTACAGTCCATGGTATTCGGAAACATGGGTGACACTTCCGGAACAGGCGTAGCATTTACCAGAAGCCCGGTTAACGGAGAAAACCGCATCTTCGGCGAGTTCCTCGTAAACGCACAGGGCGAGGACGTAGTTGCAGGTATTAGAACTCCTAAGCCTATAGCAGAGATGGAAGAATCCTTCCCTGAGGTATATAAGGACTTCACCAGAATCGCAGACGTTCTGGAAAAGCACTACCACGACATGCAGGATATGGAGTTTACCGTAGAGAGAAACAAGCTCTACATGCTCCAGACCAGGTCCGGAAAGCGTACAGCTGCAGCAGCTGTAAAGATTGCCGTTGACATGGTTGAAGAGGGACTTATCGACAGAGAAACCGCTGTAATGCGCGTTGACCCTGAGCAGATAGATCAGCTCCTTCACCCTAACTTCGATGCAGAGGCAGAAAAAGCTGCTCAGTGCATCGCAAAGGGACTTCCTGCTTCCCCTGGAGCTGCATGCGGAAGAATATACTTTACCGCAGCAGAGGCTGAAAAGGCCGTTGCAGACGGAAACAAGGCAGTTCTCGTAAGACAGGAGACTTCTCCTGAAGACCTTGCAGGTATGGTTGCAGCAGAAGGTATCATGACCGCAAGAGGCGGAATGACTTCCCACGCAGCAGTAGTTGCAAGAGGCATGGGCAAGTGCTGCGTTGCAGGCTGCTCCGAGGTCATAGTTGACGAAGAGAACAAGGTTATGAAGGTAGGCGACCTTACCTTCGGCGAAGGAGACTACATTTCCCTCAACGGTACTACGGGAACCGTATATGCCGGAATGATAAAGACCGTTGATCCTGAGTTCTCCGGAGACTTCGGTACCATTATGAGCTGGGCTGACGGCATCAGAACCATGAAGGTAAGAACCAATGCCGATAATCCTAGAGATGCAGCTCAGGCAGTTACCTTCGGTGCGGAAGGTATAGGACTTTGCCGTACGGAGCACATGTTCTTCGAAGATGAGAGAATTCCTGCCATCAGAAGAATGATAGTTGCCGATAACGAAGAGGAGAGAAGAGCAGCCCTTGCAGACCTTCTCCCTTATCAGAAGGGTGACTTCAAGGGAATATACGAGGTTATGGAAGACAGACCTGTCACCATCAGACTGTTAGACCCGCCTCTCCACGAGTTCCTGCCTAAGACAGAAGAAGAGATAAAGCAGCTTTCTGACATTTCCGGCGTATCGGTGGAGAAGATAAAGAAGACCGTAACCGAGCTTCACGAGTTCAACCCTATGCTGGGACACAGAGGCTGCCGTCTTGCGGTAACATATCCTGAAATCGCAGAGATGCAGACCAGAGCCATCATGGAAGCAGCCATCGAGGTAAAGGAAGAAAAGGGATTCGACATCGTTCCTGAAATCATGATTCCGCTGGTAGGAATGAAGGACGAGCTGAAGTACGTAAAGGAAACCGTAGTAGCTACCGCAGAAGCCTGCAAGAAGGAAAAGAACTCCGACATCAAGTACATGGTCGGAACCATGGTAGAAGTTCCGAGGGCGGCCCTTACTGCTGACGAAATCGCAGAAGAAGCTGAATTCTTCTCCTTCGGAACCAATGACCTTACCCAGATGACCTTCGGCTTCTCCAGAGACGATACAGGAAAGCTCATCAAGGAGTACATGGACAAGGGCATTCTGAAGGACGACATATTCCAGTCCATCGACCAGACCGGCGTAGGCAAGCTGGTTAAGATGGCCGCCGACCTGGGACGCTCCACGAGACCTAATATCAAGCTGGGAATCTGCGGAGAGCACGGCGGAGACCCTAGAAGCATCGACTTCTGCCAGAGAGTAGGCCTCAACTACGTATCCTGCTCACCGTTCAGAGTACCTGTAGCGAGAATAGCAGCAGCACAGGCAGCCATCAACGGAAAAGAATCCAAGTAAAATAAAACCTTGCCGCCGTGCCCGCAGCTTACCGCGAGGCCACAGCAGCTAGATGAAAAGAACAATAAGATTTAATGACAAGAGGGGCGCCGCGGCGCCCCTCTTGTCTGTCAGCCAACTTTAGCCACCGAATCCCTCGAAGCTCAGATGCTCAGGCCAGTCCACGACGATAGGCCACACCTCATCGCTGCTCGGATTTCGCTTCGACGATAGGCCACACCCCATCGCTGCTCGGATTTCGCGCAAAATCAGAA